>QCKS01000015.1 GCA_003215175.1 Acidimicrobiales bacterium AG-410-I20 | reverse complement strand
ATCAGTAGCAGGACCCATTTTGGGTAAATCCATTCCATCTATTCTTCGTTCGAAACTATCTAGCCGGTCAAGAGCTGCAGTTGCTGCTTCCATTCCATCTTCATTTATTTCCATTGTTCTTCGATAATGAGTTTGGAGAACTAGCAAGCGAAGAGCCCGTGGATCCCAAGAACTTAGTAGTTCATTAAGAGTAAGAAAATTACCGAGAGACTTAGACATTTTTTCATTGTCAACTTGAACCATCCCGTTATGAACCCATGTTCTGGCAAATAGTCGATCACATCCAACGCACTCTGCTCGTTCATTTTCATGATGTGGGAACATGAGATCGTCACCGCCGCCATGAATATCAAAGTCATCACCTAATAGGTCTAGAGACATTGCGACACATTCAATGTGCCATCCAGGACGACCCAAACCCCAAGGTGATTCCCAAGCAGGTTCATCAGGTTTTGCTGCTTTCCAAAGAGCGAAATCAAGTGGATCCTGTTTCTCAGTATCCACCTCTACTCGAGTACCAGCATTTTCTCGTAGTTGGTCAAGAGACTGATGAGCTAAAGCTCCGTAGTCATCAAGTTTTTCTACTGAGAAGTAAACCCCAGAAGATGTTGAATAAGCCATATCTCTATTTACAAGATCTTGAATAATAGCGATCATCTCATCGATGTACTCTGTAGCTCGGGGTCGATAATCAGGGCGGATGATGTCTAGCCGATCCATCTCCTCTATATATTTTTCTTCGTATAGCCTTGCTAGTTCAGGTTCTGTTGTTCCTTCCGTAGCGGCGCGTTCAATAATTTTGTCATCAATATCGGTGATATTTGAAACAGCGGTCACTTCATAACCAGACCATTTCAAGTAGCGAACTAATACATCGAATGCTAAAGAAGAACGGGCATGACCAAGGTGTGGAATATCGTAGACAGTGGGGCCACACCAATAAATAGAAACTTTCCCAGAGTCTCGAGGCACGAACTCATTCTTGTTTCCAGTCAAACTATCGGCAAAGCAAAGCATTAGATCAGGATACAACAGACCTGATACTTAAGAAGTGAGCGCTAAATTAAAACACCGAGTAACGCTGCTGCTTCACTAAGAGTTGAAGCAGCATTCGAGTCCTCTTCTACTCCCTCGAGGGTTTCTTTAGCGAATAGGTCAAGCGACTCGCGCGCACTCCATGTATCCAAATCATTATCAAGAGCATTCCGTACAGAAGAAAGAAGAGAAGAAGAATCAGGCCCTTTGGAACACTGTGATGCTTTGATTAACCTATCAAGCCGTTCAACGCCTTTATTGATATCTTCATCAAACCATTCAAACCCAGATCTATAGTGATGACCTAATAAAGAAAGCCTCAGGGCCCGAGGATCATATTTACTGCATAAATCGCGAACAAAAACGAGATTTCCCAAAGACTTAGACATCTTTGTGCCTTCGTAAGCAACCATTCCTACATGCATCCAGTGTCGAGCTAGTGGTTTACCTGTTACAGCTTTACTCTGCGCTTCTTCACACTCATGGTGGGGGAAAATTAAGTCTTCTCCACCCCCATGAAGGTCAATGGTCTCACCTAGGTCACTCATTACCATTGCAGAACATTCGATATGCCAGCCAGGGCGTCCAACTCCGAATGGAGAATCCCATGAGGGCTCGTCAGCAGCGGAAGGCTGCCACAAAACGAAATCAAGTGGATTTCGCTGCTTTGGGTCATCTGGTCGGCCCCCACGTTCTGCAGCATAAGTTTTCATAGTTTCTTCGTCGTAACCAGAAATAGAGCCAAATGAATCAAAAGTGGAGGTATCAAAGAAGGTAACGCCATCCACCATGTAAGTATGACCAGCTTCTTTAAGTTGTTTTATTAAGTTCACAATTGCGTCAATGGATTCTGTTGCTCTGGGCTCAGTAAAAGCAGGCCTCATATTCAGATCAATCATGTCCTTATTAAATTGCTTCATCTCTTTAGCAGCTAGATCTTGATAATGAATGCCGAGCTCTCTGGCTTTCGGAAGAATGGAATCATCAACATCTGTTACATTTCGAACCATTTTTACTTCATGGCCGAGGTCTTCAAGTCGTCTAATAACTAGGTCAAAGGTCAAGTACGTAAAGGCATGACCAAGATGAGTCGCGTCATAGGGGGTGATACCACAGACATACATACTTGTTGAAATTTCAGGGTCGAAGACCTTTATTGTTTGAGATGCAGTGTCGTACAGTCTCATAGGCCCAGCCATGCCATTAACCTTTTTCATCTAAAACAACGTAGTAGGAGAAATGCGTCATGGCGCCCTCGGCAGGAATCGAACCTGCGGCCTACCGCTTAGGAGGCGGTCGCTCTATCCGACTGAGCTACGAGGGCAGAAAGAACATTGACTGTGAAAGTTAACACAATTTTAAGTTGTGTGATAAAGAACACATCTTGACATGAGCGTAGTTACCGAAAGATAAAATTAATCAGAGATAAGTGGAGGTCAATGAACTTGAGCAGTAACGAACATACTTCGCAACTAGTTGATGTAAGCGCCCCAGGCTCACTCCCTTTTGTAGATTTTGAGATTTCAGACTTCTCAGAACTTATTCAAGCCACTGAAAATCTTCATGAGTCGGGACATTGGGCAGTTAGGACACCTGCCGGACCGTTGATTGTCGGATATGACCAAACCCGCGAAATATTACGTGACTCTTCTTGGATAACTGTTCTTTCTGGCCTAAATACTTTCCAAGCAGAAGCAACAATGGATTTAGATCTTGAGGTCTTGGTTGAAAAAGCTAGAGAATTGCTGCCCGGCTCAAGTCAACAATTACAAATGAGGCCTAATGTTCTTTCCGTAGAAGGCGAAGATCATCGACGGTTGCGGAGGCTGGTTAATTCTTCGTTTACTCCAGCAAGTAGTGAATCGTTACGACCATTTATGTATGAACATGCTTCAAATTTGCTTGAGTCCTTAAAGCAAAAAGGTGGCGGTGATTTGGTAGAAGAATTCTGCAGGCCTTACCCAATCCCAGTGATTTGTCGACTCTTAGGAATCGATGACACTGATCAGGATCAGTTTGGAATGTGGGCAGACACGATTTTCTCTGCACTAGATGCTGATGCAAGTGCTGTTTTAGAACGGCTAGAAGGAATCTCTATCGCTCAACAAGAGTTGGATCAGTATACAACAGATCTTGTAGCAGATCGAAAAAGTTGCCCCCATGCCGATCTAGTAAGCGATTTAGTTCAAGCGAGCTATGAAGAAGACCGTTTGAGTACAGATGAACTCGTAGCAATGATTGAAGCAATTCTTCTTGCCGGGACGGACACTACAAGAAATCAACTTGGTTCTCTATTAGCGGTGCTCGCTACACAACCAGATCAATATGAGAAATTAAGACAAGACCGGTCGTTAGTTCCAGCAGCAGTAGAAGAATCGCTTCGATATATAGGAGCCGTGAGGACAACGGCTCGTGTAGCTACTGAAGACTCTGTAATTGATGGTTTGTTTTTTCGGGCAGGAACCACAGTATTTTTAGGCCTTCATGCTGCAGGTTTAGGGCAACCAGATAGCGGATTTCAGTTTGATTTGAGTCGCTCAGACCGAGCCCCACACTTAGGGTTTGGATTAGGCGCTCATCATTGTCTTGGAGCGGCTCTCGCTCGAGCTGAACTTCAAGAGGCTTTGAATGCATTCTTAGACGCTGTTCCAGCGTTTCAGTTGACTTCTCCCGTGACTTGGAAGCCGCTTTCAATGGGTATTTGGGGCCCAGAGAAACTTGAATTTCAGATATTGGACAAACCAGTTAATGAAGAAGTAAACCATCACTTGAACTTCCAAAGTAATAAAACTGAAGGTTCTTTTAATAAAGGGACCACAGCCCCAGATTATGAAAATAAGTGGATTCAGGATGCTCATGAAGTGCGTAAAGCAATTTCCTCAGGAATACCACGTCTAGTTAACGCTCCTACACTTCCTCCAATAACAAGATTGATTCATACAACTGTTCGTTTTGGCTTGGCTTTTTTAAGTTGGAAAATTCTTGATCGAAAACTTTCCAAAGAAAAAAGAACAGAGTCTCTTTATCGACGGCTTCGTATCGCTGCTGAACGTCTAGGGCCCACCTATGTGAAATTGGCACAGTTGATTTCTGCCGCTGAAGGTGTTTTCCCTCAGTCTCTAGTCGATGAATGTTCACGATGCCGAGATCAAGCAAAACCTGCTAAGTGGTGGAGAATTAATCGTATTATTCGTGGAGACCTCGGGAAAGTAAATGAAGAGTTCAAAGAATTTGAAATAGAACCATTTGCTGCTGCTTCTATAGCTCAGGTGCATAATGCAACGCTTAAAGATGGATCTGATGTAGTAGTTAAGATTCAAAGACCCGGAATACAAAAAAAGGTTGTTCGTGATTTACGTGTATTGGCATGGGTAGCTCCTCGTTTAGTTGGACGAATACCAATTTCGGCACTAGCTAACCCGCCAGCATTAGTTCAACTTTTTGCAGAAACAATATCCGAAGAACTGAATTTTCGCCTAGAGGTAGCCAACTTGTTTGAAATTCGACGAGCATTAGCGACAGGAAATAAGAGTCAATGGGTTGCTCCAAACCCAGTTCTTGATAAAACCACTAATCGTGTAATCGTTATGTCGCGTGTACCAGGGATTCCACTAACTCGGCTTGATTCAGAACAACTGAATGAAACAGCTGCTCGTGACTTATTTAGAAATATGGTAGGTGGGCTATTAGAAGGAGCTGCTCTTCATGGCATTTTCCACGGAGATTTCCATGCGGGAAATTTATTTGTTCTTGAAGACGGGGTTATTGGCCTTGTCGACTATGGCATGGTAGGTCGACTTGATCATGATCGACGGGTTTCATTTCTTCGTTACATCACAAGCTTGATGTCTGGCGATGTTGAATCTCAAGTATTAGCAGTGCGAGATTTGGGGGCTTTTCCTCCAGATACTGACGTGAGTGAACTTATAGAAAAGCTCCAATTAGATCGAATAGATTTTGACCCGCTTCAACTTACAGAGGAACAGTTTGTTTCAGAATTTCAGCAACTTTTGAAAGAATTACTTGCTAGTGGGGCTCGAATACCTAAGGAATTAATGCTATTTGTGAAGAACTTTGCTTACCTTGCCTCATTTGTTCAGAAGTTAGACCCCGATATGGATTTGTTAGAAGAATTCTCAACAATCAGCTCCGGGTTTTTAACCAAACATGGATTTAGGGTTTCTGCAGAACTTGGACTAGGGATAAATGATCTTCAAGTTTCTGAAGCATCATTTAGGCGTGCGGCTGGAATAAGAGATGATGTTGAAGCCCTTACTTGGCGCGACCTCACAAGACGCAGAGACGTTATGGCTGACCGGTTGCTGCCATCTGGTTCAGGCATTCGAAATCATGTATTCAACCATGAAGCAGATCAAGAAAAAAGTAATTAATCCATCTTAAAAAGTTTATGAGTTGGAATTGATCGGAAGTAGATGCTTAAGTACTTCATAGATGGATAATCAAGAATTACCTGAAGCCACCCAGCGTGTTGTAGAAACTGGAATGACGCTTGGCGTCATAGTTAAGCCAAAAACTTTTCCTGAGAGCACAAGAACCGCTCAAGAAGCGGCTGATGCTATTGGAGTTGATGTCGGCCAGATAGTAAAGAGCCTCATTTTTCAAGTAGATAATGAACTTGTTTTAGCTTATGTGAGCGGAAAGAATCAGTTAGACGAATCAAGCCTTGCTTCTGTAGCCGGGGGAGAAGCATGTCAACGAGTGGATGCTCATACAGTAAGAGAAGCCACAGGATTTTCTATTGGAGGGGTGCCCCCTTTCGGATTGCGACAAAAACTCCGAGTGTTTATAGACAAAGATCTTCTTGGTTACAACGAAGTATGGGCCGCAGCGGGAACCCCTCATGCTGTCTTTTCCATAGGTCCGGAGGATTTAGTTACTGCATCTGGTGGGGAAGTTTCTGAAATTTCAGTAAAAAATTGATGCTGTAACTGGTGGTCTTTCTATCTGCGGAAGGAAGATAAGATTTCAAGGGAAAAGCATCAGTGAGTGGCTTCTCGACCAAGTTCCCCATTAGTTTCCTTACCTTCAAAACACATTGTCGCTCTTCATTAATGATTAAGCCTTGCTTCAGAGGGTTCCGTCGTCAAGGTGAAACAGTACTTCTGAAGCTCTATTGCGGACCTCATCAAGATTCGAAAGCCTTCTTAATCCAGCGTATTGTTGACCCATCCGCGGGTTGTTAGAAAGTTTATTTTCGTTTCTAGCAAGAAAATCCCAATACAAAGTAGTAAAAGGGCAGGCTAATTCTCCACTACGTTTTTTAGGATCGTAAATGCAATCCGAGCAGTAATTGCTCATTCTATTTATGTAAGCTCCACCAGAGGCGTAGGGTTTTGTTGCCATTTTCCCGCCATCAGCGTGAACAGCCATTCCTAAAACATTTGGCAGCATTACCCATTCTGCACCATCAATAAAACGAGACCACATCCAATTAGTTACACCCTGCGGATTTAATCCACTAGTTAAAGAAAGATTTCCAAAGACCATAAGTCTTTCAATATGGTGCGTATACGCATACTCATGCAAGTGGTCCATAGCTCCACTAATGCACGCCATTTCTGTAGCATCTTTTTCTAGAAAAGCAGGAGGCACTTCTCGATTGACTTCTAAATAATTTGAATTCCTATATTCCGGCATCCAAAGCCAGTACAAGCCCCAGACGTATTCTCGCCATCCAATTATTTGTCTAATAAAACCTTCAACGCTGTTAATTGGAGCATTACCATCGTGATAAGAAAATTCGGCTGCTGCGACCACCTCACTGGGATGTAATAGTCCAATATTTAACGAGGAGCTAAGAACTGAGTGTGCTAATTTCCATTCTTGGCTGAGCATTGCATCTTCGTATGGTCCAAATATTGGTAAAGCGTCATGAATAAACTCATCTAATCGGATTAGAGCTTGTTCTCTTGTTACGGGCCAGACTCCTTTTGGAACTGCCCCCCAGGCATTGCCCAAACTACTTAAAACCTCTTTATCAATTTGATCATGAGTGAATAATTTAACTTCTGGCCATTTCCGACCATCTTGAGGAGGCCGTTCACGGTTTTCATGGTCAAAATTCCATTTTCCACCAATTGGAGAATCTCCGTCCATTAGAACCTGTAGCCGTTTACGCTGCCAACGGTAAAAATCTTCCATTTTGAATGACTTACGAGAGTCCACCCATCCAGCAAAATCTTCATAATGGCAGAGGAACTGATTGTTTCTTATGATTTTGAGACCACATTTCTCAGCAATCTTTTGACCATTCCAATTCATTGGCTCCATCACAATCATTTCTTCTGGCATGAATTCTTTCGAGTGCTCAGTGATGCCGGTAACTAAATCCTTTGAAACCCGATAGTCAACTTCAAAACCCTCTTGCCGAAGTTCATCAGCAAAATGTCGCATTGCAGAAAGAATCAAATGAGCTTTCTGAATATGCCATTGGTTAGAATCAAATTTTTTTTCAATTTCAACCATAAGAATTCGAGCGGTGGAAGGGGAGTGGCCCATAAGAGAAGAAATGTTCCTATTGATTTGATCTCCCATAACAAGAATGGTTGGTTTTTTTGCCTGCGTTTTAAGTGTCATTGTGTTCTAACCTGATGAATTTAAATGTAAGACAGCCAATCAGAAATTATGCTGTTGCCAATCGTTACATCTGTCACATAATGCTGACCTAAATAATCATCTCGGTACATTACAGAACGTGACCATCGCATATATTCATTTCATATCAACAGTTTTTATGGCAGGAATCATTTGGTTCGTGCAAATTGTGCACTACCCCCTCTTCCACAGGGTAGGTGAAAACGAATCAAGATCTTATGCTTCCGAGCATCAGAAAAGAACTTCCTGGGTGGTTGGGTTTCCGATGCTGGCAGAGGGAGTAACTACATTATGGCTTTTCTTTGACCCTGTGAATGGTCGACTTCTCCCTTTCATCGGGGGTTTAATCCTGATAAAAGTGCATTTATCGACAGTTTTTCTTCAAGTTCCAAAACATTCACTACTAATTAACAGCCACACATTTGATGTCATTAACGCATTAATCAAAACTAATTGGATTCGAACAATCGGCTGGTCTTCGCGATCGATTATTGCATTAATGATCATTTTGTAACAATGAGTCAACTTCTTTCAAATTCTTGCCCAGTAAAAATTAAAAGGGCAGTAATGGTTCAAAATTGGATAGATCTTGTTTTTCTTCACTGGCGGTATCCAGTAGATACTGTTGCGAGGCTACTTCCTAAAGGAATTGAAGTTGAAACGTTTGACGGAGATGCATGGGTTGGCTTGATTCCTTTTCAAATGAACGATCTAGGATTTCCAATGATGCATCCATTGCCCCATGTTGGGTCTTTCCCCGAGGTTAATGTTCGGACATACGTTAGATGCGGTGAAAAGTCGGGAGTATGGTTTTTCTCCTTAGACATAAACAAGATCATCCCAACCTTAACCGCAAGAACTGTTTATAAAATTCCGTATTGCTATGGAAAAGTTAGCCATACCAGCGTTGGAAATTATGTTGCAACTAAAGCTATGCGAAGATGGCCTACTCGAGATCTTCAATCAAACATCGTTATTGAAAAACAAGAAAAAACCGATGGCAATTTAGAACGGTTTTTAACAGCACGTTGGGGTTTGATTGCACAATCCCCAACAAAGAATTTCATATGGGCGCCTATTGACCACCCGCCTTGGCCTTTGTATAAAGCCAAATTGCATCATCTTAAAGATGAGTTCATTGAAGCTGCTGGTCTGCCCAAACCCGTTGGAGAACCCCATGCGATGTATTCACCAGGAGTGCCAGTAAGGATAGGATTACCAAAGAAATTGAGTCCTTCTATCTACCGAGACGAGACAGGGCTTCAAGCTCGCTGAGTCCTTCTACATGAAACCTTTTTGTACGAGCTTTTGACCCCGCCGAAGTAGAGACCTGCGACCGCTTTATGCCAAGCGCTTTAGCTAATTCTCTACATGCTGCCTCTGTGGCACGGCCGTTTACTGGAGCTTCATTAACTCTGATTTTGATAATCCCATGGTTATAAAGAACGCCGCTCCGACTAGCTCTTGGAGAAACAAATGCTTCTAAATTACAGAAATCTCTTTGTGGCACTATTTAAATAAAGGAGCCAGTGTTTCTCCGGCCAGTGCAACCATCTCTGCATCATGTCCATTGGGAATCATATTTAAGGTCAATCCGTCTAAACCGAGATCAATTAGTCCTTGGATCTGCTCTTTTACTTGATCGGGACCACCAAAAACCATCCTCGAAGTAAGCATGGCTTTAAAGTCATCATCAGCAGCATCCCAATCAATACCTTTAGATTGCCAATACTCTTTTCTAACTACCTCGGCAGCTTCCTCGGTGGGAGCAATGCCCAAGAATCCAAGCCAAGAAACGCAAATCTCGTTTCTATCACGACCTAGTCGGCCACAATGCTCTTCTAGGACTTCTAGTTTTCTAGGTATTTCTTCACGATTACAAATCAAATTGGACTCGTCCGCATATTGCGCCACCATTCGAAGAGTTTTTTTCTCACCTCCGCCACCGATCATTACGGGGATTTTATGAAGGGGCTGGGGCTCGTTTATTGCATCAACAACTGAGTAGTGTTTTCCAGAAAAACTTGGGCGTTCCCCCTCCAGCATTGGAAGAATGATCTGTAAAGCTTCTTCAAGCTTTTCGAATCGATCGGTGAAAGTCCCAAACTCAAAACCTAGAGCGTCATGCTCCAACTCAAACCATCCAGCGCCGATACCAAGTAGGGCCCGGCCACCTGAAATTACATCAAGGGTGGTGATTGTTTTCGCTAAAAAGGCAGGGTTCCTATAAGTATTGCCAGTCACTAGTGAACCGAGATGAATTTTTGAAGTTCTTGCTGCAAGTGCTGCTAATAGCGAATAGCACTCAAGCATGTAGTCATCAGGATTTCCAATTCCTGGTAACTGGTAGAAGTGGTCCATCACGAAGACAGTGTCAAAGCCGCTCGCTTCGGCAGCAAGAGTTTGGGCAACTACATCTTCAAAAAGAGTTTCTCTGGAGCCATTCGGATAATTGAAATTTGGGATTTGGTAGCCAAGTTGTGTCATAGTCACAGCCTAACTCTCAAGTGCAGTTTTCCAGAAGTTGAACAATGAAAAATTGATTAAAACTTTAATTAAATCTAAACTGTATTTAGGAGATAAGTATGAACCGGTCATGGGATTCTTTAGAAACTTTTGAAAATTTTCTAGATAGTGGCGGGATTGTTGAACCAGTTGATGAAATGCCCACAGAATATCGTCAGGCTGTCTTTGACTTCATAGAAATGCATGCGAACAGCGAACTCATGGGTGGCTTAACAGAACGAGATTGGATACCCAGAGCGCCTGGGTTACGTCACAAAATGTCTGTAATAGCTAAAACACAAGATGAGATAGGTCATGCTCATCTTTTGTACATGGTTGCTGCAGATTTACAAATAAAAACACGCCAAGAAATGATGAGAGATCTCTTTGCTGGTAAAAGTAAATTTCATAATGTATTTCACTATCGAGCTAAAACTTGGGGAGACCAAGTAGCGATAGCTTTTCTTGTAGACGCGGCAGCTCTTGTAAGTCAACAGGCAGTTTTCAAGAACTGTTCTTATGGTCCTTACAAACGGATCCTTAAAAGAATCATTGCTGAAGAGGGTTTTCATCTCCGATTTGGAGAGGAATCTGTACTACGGATTGCTGAGGGAACACAAATCCAAAGAAGCATGTTCCAGTCTTCAATAAATGATTGGTGGTGGCCCGCACTTCAGTTGTTTGGACCAGATTCAAAGCCGAATGATTTGCTACTTCGTTGGCACATAAAATCTGAAAGAAATGAGGTTCTACGTGATCGATGGATACAGAAATTCGTGCCTCTTTTACAAGGATATGGATTTACTATTCCTGACCCAGACTTGAGATGGAATAAAGAAGAAAATCGGTGGGAGATAGGCCCTATTGACTGGGAGCCCTTAAAACGGACATTAGCTATGGGAGGTCCTGATTCAGCTCGACGTATTTCTGAGGCGTCAGAGAGTTGGGAGAAGTCAAGTTGGGTTCGCGAAGCTCTGGAAAAAGTTGCGACATGACATCAAATAATTCGACTTCAATTCAGGATATTCATACAGCGATAAATACTGTTAATGACCCTGAGTACCCAGGGATTTCAATAGTTGATTTAGGCTTACTAGAAAATATAGAGATTAATACGGCTTATGAAGTGTTAGTAGAACTCATACCAACTTTTTCTGGTTGTCCGGCTTTAGGTGTTATCGCTCAAGACATCGAGGAAGTTGTTAGAGGAGTACCGGGAGTAAAAAAAGTAGATGTTCAGTGGCTGAACACTCCGGTCTGGACTGTAGATCGGATCACAGCAAAGGCAAAAGAAGATCTTGCAGAAAATTTCACTGTTGCTGTACAAATAAACGAAAGAGTTGAATGCCCAAGATGCAAATCTATGACAGATAAGAAATCCCATTTTGGTCCGAGTCGCTGTAGATCAATACATCTTTGTAGAAATTGTCGTGAAGTTATAGAGGTTCTCCGGGATTAAATATGCGTGTCTATGAAGTTTTTCTTAAACCAGATGGAAAAGAAGAATTCCGTCATGCAGGAAGTATTGAAGCAGCAACCGATGAACTTGCTTTAGTGCTAGCGCGTGAGAATTATGCGCGACGCGCAGAAGGTACCCATATGTGGTTAGTTAATCGAGAAAATATTTGTGTGAGCGAAGAAGGATTTATCGATTCAAACTTAGATAAGCCACATCGCCATAACGACGGAGAAAGAGTAGCGCGCTGGAGAAAGCTACAACGAAACAAGAAAAACAATGAATGATTCAGTTCTTACCCCTCCAGTAAAAGAGTATTTACTGGCTTTTGCAGATGATGAACATTTGATGGGTCAGCAACATACCGAATGGATAGGAGTAGCCCCTTTTTTGGAAGAAGATATGGCTTTTGCCAGTATTGGCCAAGATGAATTAGGTCATGCTTTGATGTTATATACGTTGATATTGGAATGTCCTTCAGGCATTGATACTTACGTTTTTAATCGTAAATCTGAAGAATGGCGATCTTGCCAGTTAGTTGAATCAACCCACCGAAGGTGGGAAGAGGCATTAATAAGACATTGGTGTTATGACATGGCGGAAGATCTACGTTGGGAGCTTTTTAGTGATTCGTCGCTACCTGAATTAATTTCAATTTCCGAGCGGGCTTTAAAAGAAGAGACTTATCATCGCCGTCATGCTGAAGCACTTGTTGAGAACTTGCTTATGGTTCCTGACAGCAAGTTGCGTTTGATGAATGCTTTGGAGGTAGTAGTTCCTCAAGTTCTTGGATTATTTTCTCCTATTCCTGGAGAAGAAGAGGCAATCTCTTGTGGAGTAGTTTCAGGAAAATATTCTGACCTGCTTCCGATTTGGCGCACACGACTTGAAGAAAGATTTGGGGTATTAGATTCAGGGTTGTTTATTCAAGCGGATAATGAAAATAGAACCCAAAGGCATTCTGATTTTGATTACTTGTTTGGAAGAATAAGAGAAGTCTTTTTACTTGATCCAAAAGCTGTCTGGTAGATCAAGTATTTAGCATTGTGCGTTTGTGAAAGCATTCAAAGAAGCAGCGCCGGTTAGTAGCGGACGGAGTTGGCTATTCAACGCTCTCTGAGTTACTACTGGGATTTCTGAACTATTGATCCACCCTAGTTGTTTTACTTGTAACGCTTTTACTTCCAAAATGTGTAAGTAATCCCATGTTGCTCCTTGAATTTGTCGAGGCGCTAAATTAATTAGATTACGAGCTAAACCGAGATGTTGATTCCAAGAACGCTGGTTTAAATCAGCATTCCCAGTGTTGTGGTCAATAAGTTCAATGTTGCGGTACAGAGTGCAAAAAACTGCTAAACCTTCCGCAGCAGTTGTTACGTCGGGGGGGAGACTAATGGAACTAGAGCTACAACCTCCAGCAATCAGTAAAAGTAAAGCGACTGCTTTTACCCTCAGTTTCTTTGAAAACAACTCTTTATCCTAAGACTGTGCCAGTGCCGGCTACTGGTTTTCTGTTTCGTGAAAAAGTTCCAAGATCAACTATTTCATTGACCATAGGGCAAAGCACTTGAACAGGATCATTGTCATGATCATGTCCAGCTTCACAAGCGGATATTAACTGAGTCATTAAATGACCGATTAGAGGAGCGTTTTTAAATTGGTTCCCGCTAGTGCCACAAGCGATATAAAAGCCTCCTAGATCAGTTCGGTCATAAATCGGAGTCCAATCAGGCGTAACGTCGTAATGACTTGCTAGGCCTGTTGGTCTATTTGGAACAGAAGCTCCAGGAATGCGCTTAGCAAGACGCCAAACCAAAGCTTCCCAACTATCAACTGTCGGATTTAAAGAGTCATCATCTGGATCTTCAACCCAAAAAACAGGATCACAGTCAGCTTCCACTCCACCAACAATTAAAGTCCCACCGGGCTGCGGTCTTGTGTAGAAGCCTAAATCAAGATCGCCGATCATTACTGGGGTATTGGTGAAGTTAAATTCTGCAGGAGCTGGAATAGCGTGAACTTCTTGCCGCATAGCTTTAGTGGACATCTCCATCAATTCACTTACTCCGGCCAAATCGTTTATATGTGAACTCCATGGCCCAGCTGCGTTAATGACAATTGAAGACTCAATAACTTCACCGTTTTCTAACTTGACTCCAGAAACCTTATTTTTTGTTTTTTTGATTTCGACTACTGAGGTTCGCAGAGAAACTTTTGCACCAAAATGACGTGCTGCGTCCATAAGATTTTGAGCTGCTAACTGAGGGTCATCAATAAACCCTCCGTATGGAACAAAGAACCCGCCAAGTTTCCCTTCAGAATTCTTAAAAAACTGATCATCATTTGGCAGACTGGGAGGCCAGAAACGACCAGTATCAAACATCGGGTAGTTATCAGACAAACTCTTTTCGTCTAACTCTTCAAATGGTATTCCCAATTCGTTGAAATGTTTTAGGTAAGAAGAACGGTCAAACCCTGGTGGCTCAAGTAGAAGCATGCTCAGAGGATGAAATTGGGCTATCGGACCGTTTACGTATCCGAGGTGCTCTTCCCATGCATTCCACCTATGGAAAGATTCCCAAGCAGCAACTACGCCTGAACGAGTTGAGTAGTTGAATCGTATAAGAGCGGAACTCGCGCTAGTAGAGCCTCCACCGACAGACTCACCTTTATCAATAACGGTTACTGATCGCCCCGAACGTTGTAACTCCAAAGCGATTGATGCTCCGACTACGCCGGCTCCGATAATGATTACATCTGTCATATGATTTGATTGGGTATTCATTTCTACCTGTGTTTACTTGTTAAGGACTTTATCTAGTTGTACCCGAAGTATCTCTTATTCGTTCTTTTGCTGGGCGTGGCTGGTCACAACGATCCAAGGCAGCTCCCCATGCTGGCGAGTAGCCAAGAGCAAAACGTAGGATTCTGATCAAAATATGCCCTCCGATACGAGCACCGGGTAGATTTCGGACTCCCACAGCTTTTCTTAGTTGGCGTGGGACAGTGGCAGCAGCAGCATAAAAAAGAATTTTGTAAGCGACCAAGATAAATAAAGGTAGGGGAGGTCGAGCTAAAAATTTACGGGCCTCGCTACCGGCGGGAGACGTGTCAACCAGAGGATGTTCAGCTAGCCAGCAAGACAGAGAATTAGCATCAGAAGGTAAAGGATCTGCTCCTAGTAGGGCTCCAAGACGAGTTTGCTCTAGAACGTAAGTATCGGCTTCCGCTTGAGTCATCGAGCGAGAACCATATATGCGGTATGCAGTGAGAAAAGAGTCAATCAAGGCGTTATGAACCCAAGCGGCGAGATCAGATTTATCTGCTGAATATTCTTTTCCGCGATGAGAGATCCCTGATACTGGCCGATGAGCGAATCGAACAGCCCTAATTGATTGATTTACTTCGGCCATTGATCCATATGCTGTTGCCGTAACGTAGGACGCTGTTCGTGAAAGTCGCCCTAGCGGATCTTGTTCATACTGGGAGTGATCGCTAACCCCAGCAGCTACTTCAGGATGAGCAGCTTGCACGATTAGCGCTCTTATACCACCAATAAAAGAAGCAACATCGCTCATAACTAGCCAAGTGACGGAATCAGGACCAAAAAGTCCTGGATCTCCTAAATGGTCAAAAGTGTTCTCTAAAGGATCTGGGGCGTGACTAAAGAGTTCTACGGTGTTCTCAGTGACTCGATCGCGCCATTTCTTTGCCATAACTAATTTTACTAAGTGAAATACTAAGACTCTGAGGTAGTTTCAGAAGACTCTGTTGATGTAGTTGGAGTTTCTAAGACAGTTGTGGTGGTGGCTGGAGGTTCTGTTGTAGTAGTTGGAGGCTCTATGCCTTCGTTTCCTTCTGGAAGAACGATGAATTCAATACGTCGGTTCCTTTTCTTTCCCTCTTGTGTGATGTTGTCGGATACAGGGTCATACTCTCCGTAACCGAGTGTTAGAAGCCTTTCAGGATCTATACCTCGAGCGACTAGCTGTGATCGGACTGCTTCAGCTCTGAGAGTAGATAGATTCAGATTCGCTACCTCATCTCCATCGCTGTCTGTATGTCCAATAATTTGAATTCGAACATTTGGGTTAGATGATAAGAAATTAGCGATTTGGTCAAGAGTTGAAGCAGAGTCTTCGGTGATTCGATCGCCACCACTTTCAAATTCAATAGGTGACCTAGCAGCGGCTTCGCTCAGACGAGCCTGTAGTAAAAGGTCACTCAGAGCGGCTGGTAACTCCGGAACAACTTCAGTTTCTATTTCAGTTACGACTACTTCAGGAATGATCAGTCGGTTGTCAACACTAACAACGCCAGGTTGAGCTTGTGCCACTCTTCCCGCAGCCTCCTTTAAGTCACTGCTTGGTACACGTCCCTCTAGGATGACCGTCCAATCTATGACTCTAACTTCAACCGTTGGAAGGCCAGCCTGTACCATCGCACTTTGAACTTCAGACAAAAGGTCTTGCTGTCCTTCTTCTGAATTTGGTCTATTACTTGCACCAATTGCAGCGACAATAAAGAAAATAGCTATAACCACAATAATGACAATGCCACGTCTCTCTTGAAGTAAATCCCTAAGCCCACCCCCTCTACGATTAGGTGAAGATCGACGCGGACCGCCAAAAGCCGGTCCAAAACTTCTATTCCCACTGTCTCGTGGGTCTCTCATCCAATTAGTCATCTAATATCAATCTCCGCAAAGAGAACGTTATATGTCTATTAGCCTATGCCGCACATAGGTGTTATCTCAGATCTCTCTAGACTCTGAGTATGTCTAGTGAGCAACTCTCAGAAATTTTATTAGCTTCTGATTGTGAGTCCGCGTTATTAGAAGCTATCGAAACAGGCGAGATGGATTCGCTTGTTCCAGAGTTGCTGTTGTTAAGCATGGAACAAGATCCGATACATAGACACAAAGATGTTTTGGCTCACACCATTGCTGTGGTATCTAAAACGGACCCGGAAATAACAGTTCGGCTAGGCGCGCTCTTCCATGATATTGGAAAACCTAAAACCCGTTCATTTGAACATGGCGGAGTAACTTTCCGTCATCATGAGGTTGTTGGCTCAAGAATGGCGAGGAAGAGACTCGAAAAGCTTGGTTATCCAGAAAACGTCATTGAGGAAGTAGTAGAACTTGTACGACTTTCTGGCCGATTTAAAGGTTATATCGATGGATGGTCTGATTCAGCAGTACGGAGATATGCAAGAGATGCCGGCCCCTTATTGGGGAAATTGAATCACTTAATTCGATGCGATTGTACAACACGTAATGAAGTTAAGGCCCGAGGGATTCAAGAAGCAATGGACGATCTTGAACGCCGGATCGCTGCTTTAGCAGAAGAGGATCGGCAGGCTGCAGAGCGCCCCGGATTAGATGGAACAGCAGTAATGGAGCATTTGAACATTGAACCGGGACCAGATGTTGCCGAAGCGCTTTCGTATCTACTAGAGATAAAACGAACTGAAGGAGATTTAGATTCAAAAGAACTTCGCATCCGCCTTGATGCTTGGTGGGCTTTAAGGAATCAAGAATCTAGTAAGCAGTAATTTCTTTGGGGAGAGAGAAAGGAGAGATATGAATACCAACCATGAAAGTTTCGTAAATGAAATGACTTTAGAAGAAAAAGTCTCTCTTATGACTGGTCGAGGCATTTGGGATGCTAATCCTGTAGATCGTCTTCAAATACCTGCATTAAAAGTTACAGATGGGCCGAATGGGGCACGCGGTGCAGGACTCTTAGGTACTGGCACTCCAGCTCTTTGTGTCCCTTGTGGTTCTGCTCTTGGAGCGACGTGGAATCCTGAACTCATCCAAGAAATAGGCAAAGTGCTTGGTTTAGAGACACGCGCTCGTGCAAGTCATGTTCTATTAGCTCCAACTGTGAACATTCATCGAACGCCTCTTGGAGGTAGGAATTTTGAATGCTATTCCGAAGATCCATATTTGACTGGTCGTATAGCAATCGGTTTTATCAAAGGTGTCCAAAGCGAAAATGTGGGAACAACGATTAAACATTTTGTAGCCAATGATTCTGAATTTGAAAGACACAGTATTGATTCCCGAGTTCCTGAACGAGCTTTAAGGGAAATTTATTTGCGTCCATTTGAGATGGCGGTAAAAGAAGCTGAGCCCTGGGGAATAATGGGGTCCTACAACCGAGTGAATGGTTCGTTTGCTTGTGAGAATCCAACGTTATTGACAGAAATTCTCCGCGAAGAGTGGGGGTTTACTGGGATAGTAGTCACAGATTGGTATGCCGCAAAAACAACAAATGAAATGGCGCTAGCAGGGCTAGATCTAGAAATGCCCGGACCGGGACGTTTTTACGGAGCCCGTTTAGTAGAAGCGGTAGAAAATGGGGAAGTGCCCGAAGGAGTTATCGATGAAGCGGTTAAGAGGCTTCTTTTACTTCTTGAGAGAACTAACGCTTTTGAAGAGCCATTAAACCAGCCCGAAGAAACGTTGGATGTAAGTGCTCACCGTGAGTTAGCGAGAACTGCAGCAACAGAAGCAATGGTTCTCCTAAAAAATAATGATGTTCTTCCATTCAAGATGGAAAGCATTTCTTCGTTAGCAGTTATTGGGCCAAATGCGGCCGGCGCAATGCTTATGGGCGGGGGTTCTGCATCCCTTGTTCCACAATATGAGATCACCCCAGTAGAAGCGTTAAAAGAAAGACTAAGTCCTCAAACCGAGATTCATTACGAAATTGGGGCGATTACTGATAGAACACCTCGTCCAGTTCCTCAGAGATTGTTGACCAATTCTGAAGGAAGTAATGGATTCCGAGTTGAATATTTCAATGGAGTGGCTTGGGAAGGGGAACCTTATGCAACCCATACGGGTAAAAGTGGACGATTACTTACACCCGAAGATCAATCTGGAGCAGATGAACTCGGATCTTTTTCATTTCGAGCAACAGCTCAACTCCATACCGAGATTGATGGAGATCACACACTGACCCTTATTCAAGCGGGTCGAGCTCGCGTTTATGTAGATGGTGAGATAGTTCTAGACGGAATTTCTGAACCACCGCCACAAGGAGAAGCTTTTTTCGGAATGGGAAGCGTAGAAATAGAAGCAATTGTTTCTTTATCTGCCGATAAGCCTGTTGAGCTTACTGTTGAGTTCTCAAGCGAAAAAAGTGTTTTCTTGCATGGAGTTCAACTCGGACTTCAGTTCCCAATTGTTGGTGATTTGCTTGAAAGGGCGGTTGATGCTGCTGCAAACTGCGATGCTGCTGTTGTAGTGGTTGGAACAAATGCCGATTGGGAGACAGAAGGTCGTGACCGTGAATTCATGGAGTTGCCGGGTAATCAACCTGAGTTGATTCGACGAGTCTGTGAGGCAAATCCAAATACTGTTGTCGTTGTGAATTCTGGTTCAGTAGTAACAACTGATTGGGCAGATATAGCACCTGCAGTGCTCCAAACTTGGTTCGGTGGTCAGGAGATGAGCCATGCTTTAGTGGATGTTTTGACTGGTGCAGAAGAGCCAGGAGGACGACTTCCCAATACATGGCCCCATCGATTAGAAGACACTCCTGCGTTCATTAATTATCCAGGTGAAGCAGGTGTAGTCAACTATGGAGAAGGGGTATTTGTAGGTTATCGCTGGTATCAAGCTAGAGATATTGCTGTTGCGTTCCCATTTGGACACGGTTTGGGCTACACCACTTTTGAGTGGGGAGAACCAGTAGTTAGTGGAGCAAAAACGATTGAAGAATTAGAAAAAGGCGAAAAAATTTATGTTTCAGTTCCAGTCACGAACACAGGTGACCGAACTGGCAGTGAAACAGTGCAATGTTATGTTGCTCCAGTTTCGCCAGTTTCACAGAGACCCCCGCAGGAACTCAAAGGATTCCTAAAAGTGAAACTTCAGCCTGGCGAAACAATCGATGCATTGATAGAGCTTGATTATCGCTCCTTTGCCGTCTTTGACCCTGGAGACCCTGACTACGAATCTCGTAATCATCGCATTCCTGTTGCGGCTGGCGGTCATCACTTAGGCCATCGACCGGAATCTGGTTGGTTTATAGATCCTGGAAAGTTTGAGCTCAATATAGGAGCTTCCTCTATGGATATAAGAAAGGTTTTATCTGTAGACCTATCCACATAATCGTACTAACCTCAAGAAAAACACCGGGGAGCTCGCACCAAGATGGTGGGCTGAGAGGGTAGTTGTCGTCATCAATTTTGATGAAGGTACTACCGACCCGATTGAACCTGAACTGGGTAATGCCAGCGGAGGGAGATAAATGAAAAAATTTCTATTATTGATCACAGTTATATTTGTCGTAATAACCGCTACCACTTGCGCTGAGAAGAAAGATGACACAGTCACTCTCTTAACTCACGATTCTTTCTGGATCTCTGAAGGCGTATTTGAAGAATTTACTCAGCAAACCGGGGTAAATGTTGAAGTTCAAATGGCAGGAGACACAGGACAGCTTTTAGCTTCAGCAATACTTACTTCAAGTAATCCTTCTGCCGATGTCATATTCGGGATTGATAACACATTCCTTCAAAGGGCGTTGAATGCTGACATATTCGCTGTATACGAATCACCCTCATTAAGTAAAGTCTCAGAAGAAATTCAACTCGATACTCAGCACAGGGTTACACCTATTGATTTCGGTGATGTCTGCATAAATTACTGGATAGATAGCTTTAGCTCAGATCTTCCACCCCCAAAAAACTTAGATGACTTAATTGATTCAAAGTATTCTGGTCAACTGGTTGTGCAGAACCCTGAGACTTCATCCCCAGGTCTGGCATTTTTCTTAGCCACAATTGCTGAATATGGCGATGACTGGGAACTTTGGTGGGCTGCTTTAAGAGACAATGATGTGACTGTTACTTCAGGATGGGAAGATGCTTATGAAGTTGAATTTGTTGCCGGTGGCGGAGAGCATCCACTAGTTGTTTCATACGCTTCAAGTCCGCCCGCTGAAGTCATATATGCCGAAACACCTATTGATAGCCCTCCCACAGGGGTATTGACCGACACTTGTTTTCGACAAATAGAGTTTGCTGGTGTCGTTAATGGGACTAAGAACCAAGAAGCTGCTGAAAATCTGATTGATTTCATGCTTTCGAATACATTTCAACAAGACATACCAAACTCTATGTTGATGTTTCCCGCTTCAAATGAAGCAGAACTCCCAGCAACTTTTGCTGAATTTGCTGAAGTAGTTGAAGATCCCTACATGCTTGATCCAGAGATCATTGAAAGAAATCGAAACAACTGGACTGAGCGGTGGACACAAATCGTACTTCGATGAATCCCCAAAAAAGGTTCGTGTGGGCGTTTCTATTTTTTTTACCAGTTTTATTTGTCGGGGTTTTTTTCTATTGGCCATTACTAAAAATTTTTAGTCATACTTTAGATGGGGAAAGGATTAATGAGTTTTGGTCCTACCTCTCTAGTAAGCCTTTTCGTCAAATTGCATGGTTTACAATTTGGCAAGCCTTTTTATCTACTGTTTGCACAATGATGCTTGCCTTGCCTGCGGCTTATCTTGTGGCACGGTTTTCATTTCCAGGAAAGAAACTATTTCAGGCTTTGACAACTATTCCTTTTGTTTTACCAACAGTGGTAGCAGCAGGTGCGTTTATGGCGTTATTTCAAAGATTTGGACTAGATCAAGGGATGTTTCGGCTTCATCACACTGTCTGGGCGTTACTGCTAGCACATATCTTCTTTAACCTCGCAATTGTCGTAAGAACAGTGGGTTCTTTTTGGGCAGGTCTTGATCCAAGAGTTGAAGAACAAGCAAAAATTTTGGGAGCAGCACCATGGCACATTTTTAGAAAAATCACTCTCCCTCGATTAGTTCCTGCGTTAGCAGCTGCTGCATCAGTTGTTTTTGTATTTTGTTTGACTTCTTTTGGAATAGTTTTGCTACTCGGCGGGCCAACAAGAGCAACAATAGAGACAGAGATTTGGCGACAAGCGGTTTGGAGAGGAGATATATCGGTTGCTTCTGTCTTAGCTGTTATCCAATTAGGCGCAGTAATGGTCATGGTCTTAATCATGAATTTCTTACAAAAACGACAAGCAGTCGTGGAGAGTAAAGTCGAACTAAATCCTGAGCGAGCATCAAGAAAACTCCTGGTAGGAAATATTCTCCTGTTAGGAATTCTTGTAGGTCTACCTATCGTCATTCTTGTAGAACGAGCAATTGGGGTAGGAGATGGATATTCATTTCAGAACTTTTCAGCAATGGCTGATCGTATTTCTTTAGTTCCCTTGTCATCTTTAGCAGCTCTAAAAAACTCATTGCTGTTTGCTGTGGTTGCAGCAGTTTTAGCCGCCCTTTTGGGAGGTGTCGCCTCATTCTTCGTTGTTCATGGAAATCGTTGGCTCTCTAACTTCTTAGATTTTGGCATGATGCTTCCCTTAGGAGTATCAGCCGTAGTTTTAGGTTTCGGGATGTTGATTTCTTTAGATACACCTCCCTTAGATCTAAGGTCTTCATGGATTTTAGTGCCAATAGCGCACGCACTTTTAGGAATTCCATTTGTTATGCGGACAGTGATCCCAACACTAAGACGTATCGATCCTTCTTTACGCGAGTCCGCTTCTTTGCTTGGAGCCTCACCCAGCAAAGTAACTAAGTACATTGATTTCCCGATCGCGTTTCGAGCTCTGGGAGTCGGCGCAGCGTTTGCTTTTGCAATTTCAATTGGAGAATTTGGCGCTACATCTTTTCTACCGAGAAGTCCAGACCGGCTGACCGCCCCTTTAGTTCTTTTCCGTTTACTTGGAGCGCCTGGTGAAGCATTGCGCGGGCAAGCTATGGCCTTAGCAGTCACTTTGATGGTAATTACGGCTGCGACGGTAATACTCATTGAAGGTTCCGTGTTTAAGAGAGAAACAATTAGGAGTGATTTCTGATGCTCAGAGTTGAAAATGTAAAAGTCCCATTTGATGGAACGTATGTGCTTAACGAATGTGATTTTGAAGTGGGAGAAGGAGAAATCGTGGTACTTCTCGGCTCCTCAGGTTGCGGCAAAAGCACCTTATTGCGCACGGTTGCTGGTCTTGAAAATCCGGAAAGCGGGAAAATATGGTGGGGAACACAAGAAATGACTGAAGTCCCTCCTCATAAACGTGGATTTGGTTTGATGTTTCAAAATCATGCTCTTTTCCCTCATCGCAATGTTGGTGAAAATATTGATTTCGGACTACAGATACTTCGAATGACGGGGATTGAAAGACAAGAAAGAGTAGACGAACTCTTAAGCATGGTTGATTTAGACGGTTTCCAAAATAGAAAGATTGGAAGTTTGTCTGGAGGAGAAGCACAGAGAGTAGCTCTTGCTAGATCGCTTGCTCCCAAACCACGCCTCTTAATGTTAGACGAGCCTATGGCGTCATTAGATCGGGCACTTCGTGACCGACTGTTAGCAGATATATCTGAACTTTTAAGAGAACTAAAACAAGCTGCAATTTATGTAACTCATGATCATGATGAGGCATTCTTCATAGCAGACCGAATCGCAGTTATGCACAATGGGAAAATTGAACAGATTGGAACTCCCAGTGAAGTTTGGTCAAATCCAAGTTCTGAAGAATCAGCTCGAAGTATGGGGCATGAAAATTTTATTGAACTAGATGACTCGGGTAGATGCGAAATTGGACAACTTGGATCCAGTTCCGGAATAGTGCTTATAAGAGAGGATGGGCTTTCTATAGTCCCTGAAGAAACCGGAATAAAGGGTGAGGTTATCTCTGCAGTCTTTCGTTCTGGAATTACCTTGGTCAAGATAAGAGTTGGCAAAATAGAGCTCTCAACTTCTATTCAAGGGTCAATGAAAGTTTCAGAAATAGTTAATCTGAAGATTTCTGACTCTGCGGTAGTTGCCTTAAGTTAAAGAAAGTGACCTCTAAGTCTTTCCCTATCTACCTTGCCCATAGCATTACGAGGCAGTGCAGGAACTATCAGTATTTTTTCAGGGATCTTGTACCGAGCTAAATGCTTTGTCATCTGATCAGATATTTCATGCACATCAATGTCTCTATTTACAGTGATCGCTGCATAAACTTTTTCTCCTAGTCGCTGATCAGGGACACCAATTACAGCAGCCTCATCAACAACTGGAAATGAAAGAAGTACCCGTTCTATTTCAGTCGGATGTATATTTGCTCCGCCTCTTACGATTACATCGCTGAGTCTTCCAATAACTATCAGATGATCGTCCTTATTTTTTAATCCAATGTCACCAGTATGGAGCCTGTTATCTTTTAGAGCTTCTACTGTTTCTTTAGGCTTTCTCCAGTAGCCAAGCATTGGGGACCAGACCCCTTTCCATGGTCCATCTTGGCGCGGGGAAATGCAGATTTCTCCCAAAGAATCAGGTGGTAAATGTGTACCTTCCTCATCAAAAATTTCTATGTCCACCGGAGCGAGAGCATGCCCAGCACTTTCGGGGACATACTCGCGGTCATGGCGAAGGCGGGTTACACCAGAAGGTGCTTCTGAAAGCCCATAGCCAATAGTGCAAGAGAAACCGAACTTTTCTTTCCACTGATCCCTAAGTTCCTGAGGCGTGTGACTTGCTCCAATCACGACTCTGTTTAGAGAGGAAAGATCCTCAGCCGTTACAGATTGTGAGTGAACGAGATCATACGCTTGTGTAGGGACAAGTAAAAGGTCGTTTATTTCCGCATCCCGGATTTGTTCAGCCATTTTTTCAGCATTTGATGGATCTAGAACAACTGAAGTTGTTCCGCGTAGTAAAGAGAAAAGAGGTCCGATAACTAAGATGTTTAAAACAGAGAGAGATAATGCTGTTCCAATTTTTTCATTTTCCATAGGTGGATAGAGAGTTCGACTTGAGACACCAGGCCAGAGAAGGTTGTGTTGGCTATGGACCGCTCCTTTTGGACGGCCACTTGTTCCACTGGTGTAGGCGATAGCTGCAGGGGAATGTGAGTTCACTTCTTTTTTGCTGTTAGAGATCTGTTCGCAGGAACTCAGTATCTCTATCCAGTCATCTTCCATTGACTCAATAACGACTGTGTTTGGGTTATTTATTTTGTGGTTCTGCTGAGTTATAAATAGTGCAGCATCGCAATCTTGTAAAATCCATTCGGTTTCATCTCGGCTAAGATTTGGGTTTATCCCAACCCAGATGGCTCCGATTCTTTGAGAGGCCAAGAAAATTTCTACCGGAACGGTGCTATTTGAAAGTTGGACTGCTATTCGGCTTCCTTCAGAAGCCCCCATGGCTATGAGCCATCCGGTAACTGAACAAACACGAGATTCAAGGTCGAACCAACTAAGGGCAACTTCCCGATATTGAAGAGCAATTCTTTCTGGATATGCGGAAAGGCCGTAGTCAAGTATGTCAACAATGTTCCAGGGGCCTTCTGGAGCAGGTAAAGGATTCTCTCTGATTAATAAACCATTTATGTCGGTTTGAAGCGCTTGCTCAGTCATCGTAGTTGATGCCAGAGCATTCTCTCTTCAGGTTCTGGATCAGATAGAAGAGAACACTCATCATCAAAGTTCATGACTGTTCTGGTTTCCGAAACATATGAAGGCCACTCTCCGAGTGTTGAAGTTGCTGGAGTGCCTGTCTTTATGAAAGTAGCCCAAGCATCATGCATGGTCTGCGCAAGATCGTCCGGGCGAGGTCCATTTCCAATAAATAAAGTTACTCCTGGCTGATCAAGCATGTTGAAAGTAAAAGGTATTTCAAGTGCATGCGCTGCCCCGAGTAAACCTTCAAACGCAGTTGAATCCCATGAGAATTGATACATGAAAGTAGGGGAATCAAATTGCTCTCGAGATTCCGCGAGTCTTATTGCTGGTATTCGAAAAACCCAGTCAGAAGAAATGGCACAACCAAGCCATCCAGGTTCAGAATCGCCCAAGCGTTCTTTGTAAACATTTTTGAATTCTTCGGGGTCTTCATTTTTAGCTATCCGCTTTATATAGCGATCAGTCTTTTCTTCATCAAAATTTGTTATCCCCCAAAGAGCCATTTCATCTTCATTTGTTCCAATTAAAAGTGGAATGTTAGAACCGGCTCCTTCTCTGATTAGATCAGAAGGAGGGAGAGGAACAACAGCACTGCCCCAAGAAGGGTAAAAAGCATCAACCCCAAAATCTCTGTTCTCGTCTTTGTCGATCACGCGATGCTGAGCTTCAAGAATTTCAGATACTGGTATAGACCGAAGCTCATTGACATTTGGGTGGTTAAGTTCTGCTAAGAAATCTTCTGCAATATTTGAAGCGCTCTCCGGAGTGTGGATATGGTGTGCGGCGCCACTTTGCGCTATTGCCTGATGAAAAAGTCCCTCTGTATGAGGGGAAGCTAATAAATTACAGACGCTGAATGCGCCAGCTGATTCGCCTCCGATAGTTACTTGATTAGGGTCTCCACCAAACGTCGAGATATTTTTTTGAACCCATTCCAGAGCAGCTATCTGGTCCATAGTTCCATGCAAACCTGAAGTGATAAAGTCTCGTTCTTCCGGAAAATGAGAAGCAAGATTACAAAAGCCCAAAGCGCCTAATCGGTAGTTAATAGAGACCACAACAATGTCGTGGTTAGAAGCAAAAGAGGATCCGTCATACCAAGGGATAGCGCCTTGGCCAGTCAAATAACCGCCACCGTGAATCCATACGTAAACAGGACGTTTCTGATCGTCGGCATTTGGGGTTGTCACATTAAGTTTCAGACAATCTTCTTCCCATGGCACAGGAATACGATTCGTAAGTCCTTCGCCAGGAAGTTGAGGAGCTGCTTTCCCCGGCCGTTGAGCATCACGTACATCTTCCCAAGAAATAGGAGGTTTAGGAGGAGCAAATCTTAGTTCTCCTACAGGAGGTGCAGCATAAGGAATATCAAAAAAGGTTTGAACTCCACGTCGATTACGACCCTTAATCAATCCCGATTCAATTTCAACTACTGGATCTTCTAGAGAGGTATTAGACATTAGATCTTAAGTACCAAAGCTTCGCCTTGGCCTCCACCACCACATAAAGCGGCAGCCCCAATTCCTCCGCCGCGTCTTTTTAATTCAAGAGCAAGTGTTAAAGCAACTCGTGTACCCGACATGCCGATTGGATGCCCTAGTGCAATTGCTCCACCATTTACATTAACGATGTCTTCCGAAACTCCTAAATCCTGCATTGAGGCAAGAGCGACCGCTGCAAAGGCTTCGTTTATTTCAAAGAGTTCAAGGTCTGAAATACTTAGGTCGGTATTACGCAAAGCCTCTTTAATGGCATTTGAAGGCTGAAAAAGCAGACTTGTGTCGGGTCCAGCTACTTGTCCATGAGAAATTATTTCTGCCAGCGGTTCAATGCCTAAAGAATGAGCATGATCCAAAGTAGTAACGACTACTGCCGCAGCGCCATCAGATATTTGAGAAGCATTTCCTGCGGTGATATGTCCATCTGCTGCAAAAGCAGGACCAAGATTTCCGAGAGAAACAGCGTCCACATCAGGGCGAATTCCTTCATCTTCTCTGACTATTATTTGATCTCCATGTCGCGCAGGTATTTCAACCGAAGTAATTTCATCATCAAACAAACCGTCTTTTTGTGCTTTACTGGCACGCTCATGAGATTGGGCGGCAAATATATCTTGAGATTCTCTACTCAGGTTTAGCTCTTTTGCATAACGTTCAGTAGCTTCCCCCATGGCGCAATGTTCAATGGTGCAAGTCAAACCATCGAACATCATTGAGTCAACCATTTTTCCATCGCCAATACGATAACCAGAACGAGACTGCATTAATAAGTGAGGAGCTTTACTCATGGACTCCATTCCGCCGGCGACTACAACTTTTGCTTCACCAAGACGAATCATCTGGCTGGCCAGATGAATGGCATGTATCCCGGAGAGGCAGGCACGGTTAAGGAGCGTTGATGGGACAGTTAGTGGAATCCCAGCGTCAGTAGCTGCACGCCTAGCAGGAACTTGACCAATCCCCGCACTGATCACATTTCCCATATAAGCAAAATCAACTTGATCTCCATTTAAATTGGCTTTATCTAAAGCCGCTTTAATAGCTATAGAACCAAGACTTGTGGCATCTTGAGTTGAAATAGCACCTTGTAAACGACCAATTGGTGTTCTAGCACCGCTTAGTATCACAATAGGCGACATATAAACTCCTGAAATTCGTTTAACTCTGAGGCAATAGGTACGAAAACACTCTAACGGACGTAAATGCCTCTTGTTTCAAAGAAATCTTGATCAAGTATTTGACTTAGATCATCCTTGATAAAGAGTAAGAGAGTCGTAAAGGACTGAAGGAACTTCTACTCCTTGAACGTGAATAGCAACCTGAGAAGCCACTAGAGTTCCCTTTTTATGCTCGCGGGCTTCTTTCAAACGGCTTCTTGCTTGAAGTGTTGAGCCTGAAGGCACTGGAGCTAAAAAGCGTAGACCGTCAGCCCCGTAGTTCACGGCGTTACGAAATCCTGTAATTCGAACTTTGTCATTCCAACTAATTGATGCAACCAGACTTAAGGTAAAAAACCCGTGTGCTATCGGTCCACCAAAAGGACTCTCAGTTTTTGCCCTCTCCACATCAACATGTATCCATTGATGGTCTCCCGTCAACTCAGCAAAAGCATTAATTTTTTCTTGCGTCATTTCAAATTCTGGACCCCAACCGCTCCACTCTTCAGTGGCTGCTGCTTGCAGACCATCAATATCGTCAAAAGCTATTTCTATCATCTTGCATCTACTCCAGTTATGGTTTTATACCTCTACCGTGCTCGTAAAACTATCCGCCCGTCAAGGCGGGCGGACGAATCGGGCTCTAGAGTTTGTTGTTAGAACATAGTGAAGGGGAAATAAAAGTGGAAAAATCACCAGTTGACGAGCACTATCAAGCAGCTTGGGATGAGTTAACTGGACCTGAAGGCCCATTTGCCTGGTCGGTTCAAGAAGTAAGGGGAGTCCCTACACGTGTTTATGACCAGGCTCCGCCGAACATGGCATTGGTATGGGCAGCATCTATCGCTTATGCCGAGAATGAATATCTAATTTATGGCGAAGAGCGAATGACCTATGGGCAAGCACATACCCAAGTAGATGCTTTGGCTTCTTATTTGACATCAGTTGGCGTCGGCCATGGAGACCGGGTGGCTTTGTCAATGCGCAACTATCCAGAATGGACACTTGCTTATTGGGCAACACTGAAAATTGGAGCCGCTGTGGTGGGCATGAATGCTTGGTGGACAGGAGCCGAGATGGAGTTCGGTTTAGCGGATAGTACACCAAAAGCTTTAATTGTTGACGAAGAACGACTTAAGCGAGTTGAACCCGAATTAGAAGGATTAAGGAAAAATAGTTCTCTTCATGTGATTGGGGTTCGTGTACAAGGAGAACTCCCTGAAGACTCAATTCATTGGGAAGATGCGATAGAAAAAGCTTCAGAGTTACCATCTGCACCCGAAATAGACATAAGTCCTGAAGATGACGTATGTATTTTCTATACCTCTGGAACCACTGGTCGCCCAAAAGGTGCTGCGCTTACTCATCGAGGAGCAGTATCGAATCTATTGAATCTTGGATTTTGGAATGCCATGACTGTTACAGCAGGAATGAAGGCAGTAGCAGCTGGAGAAACTCCTGCCGGAGCAGACAAACAAGCCGGTGAATCCAACCCCGGTTCAGTGCTTGCTGTTCCCTTATTTCACGTCACGGGCTGTAATTGTTGTTTGCATCCAGTCACTGCCCAAGGCGGCCGATTGATTCTCATGTACCGGTGGGATGCGGGGGTCGCTCTTGAACTTATAGAAAAAGAACGACCTTCAACATTCACTGGTGTCCCTACTATGGCGAGAGAACTAATTAATCATCCTGACTTTGAGGCACGGGATACTTCAAGTTTGAGTCATTTAGGAGGGGGAGGAGCTGCAGTACAACCTGACTTAGTGCACAAGATCGAGAAAAAAATTGATGGCCGCCCTTCAACTGGGTATGGACTCACAGAAGTTAATGGTGTTATCGCCATGAATTCAGCACACTTCTTTACTGCAAAACCTGAATCCACTGGCCCTGTTGTTCCTATCCTCGAATCTCGAATTGTGAGTGAGGACGGAGAAGATCAGGAAGCCGGACAACTAGGAGAATTATGGGTAAGAGGAGGCAACGTATTCCGCGGATATCTAAATCGCCCTGAAGCTAACGAAGAAATCCTTACAGATGGTTGGTTTCACACTGGTGACATCGGGTATCTCGATGACGATGGCTTTCTCTTCCTTGTAGATCGAGCCAAAGACATGGTGTTACGGGGCGGAGAGAACGTTTATTCAGCAGAAGTGGAAGCTGCAATTTATGAACATCCTTCTGTAGCTGAAGCAGCAGTATTTGCTGTACCTGATGAGAGGCTTGGAGAGGCAGTCGGTGTAGCAATCGTGAAATTACCTGGAGCTCAACTCACGGCAGAAGAACTTCAAAATCATGTCCGCACTTTAATTGCATCCTTTAAAGTCCCAGAACACATTTGGTTTAGCGAAGAACCATTACCTCGTAATGCAAATGGAAAGTTTCTCAAACGAGAATTACGTGAAACTTTAATAGACACACCAACAGAGTGAACAAATGAATGCACAACATTGGGCACAAACAGAACGACAACGTCTATGCGACCTATTAGAAACGGTAGGCCCCGAAGCATCGACACTATGCGAAGGATGGACAGCTGCACATCTAGCCGCCCATTTAGTTCTTAGAGAACGTAAACCAATAGCAGCTCTTGGGATAGTGCTAGGAGGTGTGTTCGCTAGACACACCGAGCGAACAACGAGACGGTTAGCAACTAAGCCATTCGAAAGTTTGATTAGGAAACTAAGAAAAGGCCCACCATTACTTCTTAGAAGAATCGATGGGCAAATAAATGTTCTCGAATACACCGTTCATCATGAAGACGTTCGGCGAGCTGCTGCTGAATGGGAAGAACGAAAAGACATTGAAGGGCTTCAAGAAGTTATTTGGAAAATTCAAAAGAGGTCAGCGCATTTAATGGCACGAAAACTTCAAGATATTGATTTAACTTTACGGCGGCCTTCAGGCGACACATTTCATGTAAATAAACCAGGGAGACCGGTAACTTTGACCGGAGAGCCTATAGAGATAGCACTCTTCATTACTGGGCGACGTGATAAAGCTTTGGTAGAAATTTCAGGAGATGATTCTGCAGTTAATGAGATGAGATCAGGGAATTTAGGCTACTGATTCTTCCCTAGAGAAACTTGTTCCATAGCTTCTGGACGTCCGTTAATGATCCCATCTGCTCCCATAGATACAAGCTCAAGATAATAATCATAATTTTCTTGCGAAGTATCGCTCATCCAAACCCACACATCAACACCTGCGGTTTCGGCGGCTTCAAAAAAACTGGGAACTAGAACTTCAACATCTCCATAAAATGGAGGAACTTGAACTGCCGCATGATCTCCGAGAGGCTCTCCGTTGAGAACCCAAGCGACCATTTCGTCGGTTCCTGGGCTAGTGGCAATATTTGGTGCAGCTTGTTTGAATTCAGTAATGACATCTGAAGAGAAAGAAGCCACAATTACAGAATCGTGTCGACCAAGAGTATCGATATCAGAAATCAGAGCAGTGATGGCTTCTGAGCCAAGAGCTCCTTCGTCTTTTATTTCAACATCCAAAGGCATTTCTGGAAAAGCTAAAGCGATGTCAAAAAAAGTTTCAATACGGAAATCTTCCGAAGTGAATCCATCTGGTGGAGGAGCGTTACCAGTGCGTACACCGCGAAGTGGATAGTCTTCTTCGCTTAGATCACGACAAGGCCAGCAAGTAGGAGACCACCACCATGCATTATCCAAGGCTTGTAACTCAGCAAGAGTCATTTCAGAGACAGTTCCTGAAGCTCCAGTAGTTCCATCAACGGTCTCATCGTGATGCACGACTAAAACCCCATCGGCGGTAACACGGAGATCCATCTCTAACACGTCCGCACCCTTAGCCACAGCTTGTTTGAAGGCATACATGGTTGAGTGTGGATAGTCCTGATCTCCGCCTGCGTGTGCAATATTCAACGGATATGAAGCATTAAGTAAGTCTGAGATAGTGGGCGGTTCAGGAGCGAGCGTGGTTGTGGTTGTGGTTGTGGTTGTGGTTGTGGTTGTGGTTGTGGTTGTGGTCGTTGTGGTCGTTGTGGTCGTGCTTGTAGCGACTGCTTCGTTGACAGGGACGGATGAGGACTCTTCATCATTACCGCAAGAACTAAGAATCACCAGAAAAAGGATTTGGGTAAGAAGAAATCTTTTTACAAACATTGTTCAAGGAATCTTGGCTAGCCCACTACCACAGTTGCAGTCATATCAGGATGAAGAACGCAGAAGAAAGTAAACGCTCCTGACTCACTAGTGTCAAGTTGATAGTTGTCTCCCGGATTAAGTAAGCCGGAATCAAAAGATCTCAGATCTGGAGCGTCAGGAGTCCCTGCACTAACTGTATGTGGGACAGAGTCACTGTTATTGAAGAAGACGCTCTGTCCAACTTCCACTTCAATAATTGGATCAAAAGCAAAATTTGTGATTAAAGACTGTTGAGCCCCTTCAGGAAAATCAGAACCTTGAATGAGTCTGTCTGACGCAATGGTGTTTTTATTGCCCATTGGGGCGATAGAAGGATTCCACATAGAAAAGACTCCAAGTTGGCTGTCATGATTAGGAACAACCCATGCATGAAGCATCCAACCTATGGCGTCGTTCCATTGTCCGCCAGAATTTATACATTCTTGTTTTGTTACAAACGTGTCACTCCCTGTGTCTTTCCCGCGACAGATGTTGAAATGAGAGTGCCAGTTGTCTAGGTCAGAAGCAAATGCTTCTGGATGTTCTACACCAACCGCAGAAGGAGGAAGAATGAAAGCTGTACCCGTAAGTTTCAGCGGTGGTCCATCCCATACTCCATTTCGACAGCGCCCTAGTGCTCCTTGGTGAAGAGAGTCATCGGCAGGGGCGTAGATAAGAATTTCAGGCTTAGCGGGATCAAATGTTCCGTCACTAACGTATTGCGGGTTATAAAAGTGCGAACCCATATTTGGAGTTTGAATTTGATCGGAAACAAAGCCATTACTACAAGCGGTATTTACATCTGTATGGAGTAACGCAAAAGCAGACAGAGTATCCAACTGACCGACAAGAGTCGCTAGTTCGTCTTTAGACATATTTAATTCTGTTGGGATATCACCCCCGCTGTCCCTTAACTCAACTAAATCAAGGTAAGAACAAGGAAGTGCTGGATCATCACAACGAGTCTGGGTTCCAATTGGTCCTTCCACCAGAGTGGGGACAACCCCAGCAGACGTTTCACGAAATACGTAACGTGTGTAACCAGGTGCTCCGCCAGCTTTTGGATTCAAATCAGAAGGGATTAGATACGCAGCTTCAACTTGG
>QCKS01000014.1 GCA_003215175.1 Acidimicrobiales bacterium AG-410-I20 | reverse complement strand
TGCTCCAACGTTTCTTCTTGCTCCATTTACTGGACCCCTTGCTGACCGAATGGACCGAAGAATTCTTTTTGCATGGGCCCTATTGGGTGAAGGGGCTGTATCCATAACTTTGTTCTGGTATGCGACTACGAACCCAACTTCAGTGATGCCGATCTTTGGTTTAGTGATTGTTTTAGGAATTTTTAGAGCATTTGCTGCGCCTTCAGGTAGAGCTCTTGCAGTAGATATGTCTCCTGTTTCTACTGTCCCAAGAGTTGTTGCATTTAGTAGCATCGCTATGCAATCAGGTGTAATCATTGGACCAGTACTTTTTGGTTTTCTTTTTGTTGCTTACGAACCTCTTCCGTATCTTGTTTCAGCGATCTGTCTTGGAAGCGGAGCAGTGATTTTAAGCTTTGTACCAAGTAGCAAAGTTCGACTTTTGAAAACATCTGGAGCAAAAAATGCTCTTGCTGATGCTTTTGAAGGTTTCAAATTCATACGACGTACTCCAATGCTTTTCGGAGCAATAAGTCTTGACTTAGCTGCGGTTCTTTTTGGAGGGGCAGTTGCTTTGCTGCCTGCGATTGCCGAAGATCGACTGGGAGTAGGCGCCGTCGGACTTGGATGGCTTAGAGCAGCAGTCGGGATAGGAGCTGGTGCAGTAGCCATCAAAATGGCAATCCGCCCCTTAAGCCGTCATATAGGAAGGACGCTTCTTTTTGTAGTAGCGATTTTCGGATTAGGGACAATTGTTCTGGGCTTGAGTCAAAATTATGCTTTAGCGTTTGTTGCTGTGTTGATTCTTTCTGGAGCTGATGCTGTTTCAATGTTCATTCGAGCGACACTCGTGCCTCTTGCAACTCCTGGACATATGAGGGGACGTGTTCTTGCCCTAGAGAATGTTTTTATTGGCGCATCAAACGAACTTGGTGCTTTTGAATCTGGTGTAACTGCTGCTCTTATGGGTCTTACTGGCGCAATTATTTTTGGTGGTGCAGGGACTTTAGCTGTGGTCGTAATTTGGTGGTTTTGTTTCCCTGTTCTTAGAAAAGTTGACCGATTTGAAGAAGTTCAGACCTTCACTGAAGGTCATGTGGATTAACTCAAAACTTTTTCTTTTGGATGCACCGGGTGAGCGTGCATCTTGAATAAATAGCAGCGAAAAACTTCGAAATATCCGGAATAGTATCCAGCTCCTTTTTTGGATTCTGAAATTGACTCAAGTTCAACAGACCTTCTTGGGAGTTTGTACCAAGGAATATCTGGATCAGCATGATGTGTGTCGTGAAGATTGTTGTTTAAAAAGAGAAGTGCCCAAAAACCTTTTGAGGTGACTGTTGCTGATCTGGTTGCTTCATCCTTTACCCACCGATGTTCACAATAAGTACGAACTGAGGTAAGTGATGCGCCACAATATGTGGCTACTAGATATTGCCAAAGAGGAAAGCTTCCTAATTCTGTTATTCCTAAAAAGAGAAGACCTACTAGTACCAGATGAATTAACCACCATCGGAGTAGTCGACCGTCTCCGGAACGTATTTCAGAGATGTCGTGACGTATTGTTAAAAAGATTTGAAGTAGAGGTCCTAAAATAATTCTCCCAAAGAGAGTTTGATGGAATATCAAGAGACTTTTAGTCAAGATATTTAACTTTGTCCAAGTATCTGCTTTTACAAAGAAACTCTCTGTGTCGGTATCAGGATCAGTGAGTTCGGTACAAATATGATGGCGAAGATGTGAGCGTCTATATACCCGATATGGGCGAAATGGATTGATGGGAACTGTTGCAAGTAATTCATTAGCTGGTTCTGAACGAAATGGATGTCCATGAATTATTTCATGCTGTAATGCGCCGTGCCATGCGATCAATAACGCAAGGAAAAATATTGATAAAAAGCCACCTATAGATTCGTGATAAGAGATCACGAGTAGCCATCCAGCGTAAATTCCGAGTGCTATTACAACTGTTGGCCATTCAATTTGGCGTGAGTGGATACTGGCCATTTAGTAATTCTAAAGCAAGAAGATTTGATCACCGCAAAAGTGGAATTTAGTCCCAAAAACCAGGTGTTTTAGATTAAAAAATAAACAAATTTCTAAATAAATGTTAATACGTAGGCGTTATCCGATTATCCTGCTTGTGGGCCGCTAGCTCATCGGGTAGAGCAACGGACTTTTAATCCGTAGGCGCTGGGTTCGAGCCCCAGGCGGCCCACAAATCTATATGCGGAAAGTTAATTTCATTCATTTCCATCAAGTAGCCTGAAAAAATGCGGTATAGGACTGTTTGCATAATCTTTCTCTTTTCCTTTGTTGTTTCTTGTTCTTCAGCTGAAAATGTTCAAGATGGCGTCCAAAATAATCCATCTTTAACTACTGAAATAGTGCCTACTTCAACGACTAAAGAAGCCACTAGTACCTCATCTACGACTCAACCACCAGTGTTATCAATCACTATTGAACCAACAATTTATAGCCCTATCGCTGCTTCTTTAGATATTCAATCTTCGAAGCCGGTGGCGGTACAAGTAACTGCTACTTCAGAAAACCATCAGGTAGTTACACCGCGAACGTCATCTTTTTCGTCAGCACATTCATTACCTCTTGTTGGTCTTCGTCAATCTCACTCATACAACATTGAAGTTTTAGCGATTGACGAAGCAGGTTTGAGTTCAACCTATGATGCTGGCAATTTCGTTTCGGGGGAAATTAACTATCCCCTTCCAGAATTTGATATTTTTGTTGATTTTGAGCACGCACAACCAGGAGTCACTTTAATTGAATACAACGCTTGGGCTGTTCCTGAAGAGTTTGGTCAAGGAGAGCCTCTGATCGGTCTTGATCATGAAGGTCAAATTGTTTTCTGGTATCAGAACACTGGTACTACTGGTGCGGTGCAAGCTACTGAACGAGGAACTTTTATTTCACAGTACTTTCCTGTTGGAGCAAGAGAGTTTGATTTGCTCGGCAATGTAACTCATAATTGGCAAGTTGACCCTGAGCCTCCAGAAATTGAGATGGAATTTAGGCGTGCTGATGCTCTAGCTGCTTTTGAAATGCTTGGGGAAGCTACAAACGGTAACGAAGGAGACCCTGATCCTGTTTTTGTGAAACCTGATTGGGTCAATTTAACTTCCTTCCACCATGAGGTGTTTCCTATGCCAAATGGGAACCTTCTTGGATTATCTACGACGAATCATAAAGTTTCATCAGATCTGAGAGAGGTTCTTTGTCCAGGAGATGAAGCAGAGTTCGAAATTACCAGTGACGTCATTGTTGAATTCACTCCTGATGGAGAAACGCTTAGGACCTGGGATTTATGGGACGTCCTTGATGTAGAAGAGCTACCTGGTAATTGGATTTGCAACGTAGATGGGCTTTTTGAAAGCGTTGATTTTAGAGATTGGACTCATGCGAATGCTGTAATTTATGACGAAAAAAGAGATGCAATTTTGGTGTCATCGCGTCATACAGATCAAATAATTGCTTTTAATCATCTTGAGGAATTGGGGCCTCAAACAAGTGTGCGCTGGATTTTAGGTAGACAAGGGACTTTACCTCTTGAAGGTGAATCTTTTTATCATCCGCATGCTGTTGAGCTTCAATCTGATGGATCTATTTTGCTTTATGACAATGGCAATTTCCGACCGAATACCCGTCCAGAGAATCCTGAAGTTCCAAATTACAGCAGAGCAGTTCTCTATGAGATTAATGACATAAGTGATAACCCAGCAGAATGGAGCGCAACCCAACTTTGGGAACATAGGGTTGATGATTTTAATGGGGACCCACTTTTCGCATCCTTTTTAGGGGACGCTGACCGAGTTGAGAATGGCAATGTTTTAATTACTCATGGAGGAATCTGGTTGAATCGACCCGATGGGTTTCAACGAGCACGAATAATTGAAGTTGTTCCAGAAGGTTCTGCTGGTGGTGAGATCGTTTGGGATCTTGCACTCGGAAATGAAGAAGTCCCAATTACGATTTATAGATCCGAGAGGTTACCTTCGCTATATTTCGGTCCGCTGTGGGAGGATTTTGTTCCCAATAATGACGATTTGTGTGAGAGCGACTGTTAAAAATGACAACCACTGTAACGATTACTGGCAGTGGGTGTCCGATTCCGTCAGCACGTCGTTCTGGTCCTGGTGTTTTAATTCAAATAGATGAAGTGGCGCTGCAATTTGACGTTGGGAGAGGAACTACTCAACGGCTTGATTCTTGTGACTTATGGCCTACGGATCTTGACGCAGTTTTTGTGACGCACCACCATAGCGATCACCTAGTCGGACTGGCTGACTTATTGTTGACAAGATGGATAATGGATCGAGAAGACAACCTCAATCCTTTGCCAGTAATTGTTCCAGAAGGACCGGCAAAGAATTTTGTTTCTCATGTTTTGGATGTATGGGATGATGACATTCAAGTAAGGAAGGCGCACTCAAAAAAGTCTCAGGATCCAGAAATAGATATCTTCTCTTTTGAAGCTTCTTCTGGTGTAACAGAAATTTGGTCATCGGGCAAGGTAAAAATTTCAGCTTGTAAAGTCCGCCATGAACCGGTTTGTCCTGCTGTTGGTTATCGAATTGAATCCCAGGATGGTGTTGTAGCAATTAGCGGTGACACTTTGGTCTGTGATGAAGTAGCAGAACTTGCTGAAGGTGCAGATGTTTTAATCTACGAAGCAATGCGGTTTGAGGCAATTGAATCCTTACCTCAAAAAAGACAATTCATTCTTGATTATCATGCGGACACTCGATTAATTGGTGCTCAAGCTAAAGAAATCGGTGTTGAGACTCTTGTACTAACGCATCTCATTCCTGAACCATTTTCGGAAGAAGATCGGCAAGCATTCATTGGAGATATTCGTGAAGGTGGTTTTACTGGTGAACTTATTGTTGCTGAGGATCTTGATTCAGTTGTTTTAGAAAAATAGTTCTATCCTTTCGCGCGAACTTTAATCATTTGTTTTGATGATCTACTCTGTTGCTATGCGGAACACAGGAATTCTTGTCTTTAGTTTGATCCTCGTAATTATTGTTGTGTTTTATGGTGCGTGTGTGGCTTTTAACGGCGATGAAACCTCTGTGACGACTACGACGACTACATCTACCTCTACTACAACAAGTACAACTACTTCTACGACTACAACAACTACAACTTTTGATCCAGGAACCCTTGGGACACTTCCACCGGTCGAAAACTTAAGAGCGCCTACATTAAATAGTTCTTCTTCTGTAAGCACCGTTGGGTTAGATCAAATCACTTTCGGATTAACTGTTTATCGAGCTCAACAGCGGGCAGGAAGTCGTTTTACTCCTGTCACTCCAATTAATGAGGTGTGTTATCTCGCGAGTCCAGATGATGCACCGGATGGAATTACATTCTGGGTTATTGATGGGACTATTGAACGTGTCGATATAGATACAACCGAAATAACTACTCGATCTGGAGCAGGTATCGGGAACACTGAAGGAAGAATTATTGAAATGTTTGGAGAAAGAATTGTTACGACGCCACTTCCAGACTCTTCAGGAAATTTGTTGGCATACGTTCCAAAAGATGATTCAGATAAAGAATTTAGAATTATGTTTCTTAGTGATGGAGAAGAAATTATAAAATTTTGGTCTGGTCGATTGCCTTGGGCTGAAATTCTTGATGGTAGTTGCCCGAATAGTTAGTCAAAAACACTGGTTAGAAGTTCAAGGCGACAATTGTGGTTAGTAATTCGAGTTTCTATCTCTGGAAACTTATTTGCATCTTCTAATTTTATTCCGCCGCTACATTCGAGGACTAAAGCTAATTCTGTGGATCTTTTATACATCTGAGTGTGTACTAAGTCCCAATCGGTTTCTATCTCATTTATAACTTCATCAAAAACTTTTGGACGTTTTGCATCTAGTTCTTCCCATCGCCCAGGTCTTTGAGAAGGAGGTAAACGTAAACCAGCAGACTTTAGTCTCGCTACTAATTCTCGCCCATCTACAGGTTGAGCTCCGTTCTGAATTGCTGTCTCACGAAGTTGACTATTGATGTCGTAATGGTCGCCTTGAAAACTCATTCTTCTTAAACCAAGCGTTTCTGCAAATTCATGGAGTTCTTCGTATGTTTTGTCACTAACTAAATGAGCCCAGTTTTCGCCTCGCCAAGGCCATATCGCGGAATCAACAAGAACCGTCATAGTCCTATGGTGCCCTTTCAAGGTTAATAAGTGTCAAAATCAAAGTGTGAGTAAAAATAATAACGATGTTGTAACGCTGAAGATACCGAGTTCATCACCATTTACTCCCCTTGTACGTGTTGGGCTAACAACTCTTTTTCGTATCCATCGAATCAACTCAGACAATCTTGAGTCTTTTACACAGACGATTCAAGAAGCTGTAGAAGAACTTTCTAAAGAGGGATCTACTATTACTGCTTTTTATAAGGTCAAAAATGATGAAGTGTCTGTTGAACTCAAATGTAAGAAAAAAACTCTACGTTTCACTTCTTCTTAGTCAATTACTTTGGACCTTTGAATCACTGCCCATGTCGCTTCTCCTAAAGTAGAAGCGATGGCATCCCATCCATGACCAGCAGCCGACTCAAGAGAGTGCACAACTTTCTCAACTGGAAGATGTATGGGTGTTTCTGGTCCTCTGCTATTTACCCAAACCAAATATCCTTCCGTTGAGAGACACCGCTCAACCTCTTTAGGAAATAAAAACATATTTTGGAGGATAAGAACATCTATTGCTCCGTTTGCTACGGGCAATGCCGAACCATCAGCGCAAACTAACGGCGGAGCATTCTCAATTGCATTATTTAGCATTGCTAATGAAAGGTCCATAGCGATGAATGAATCAAATTTACTGATGAGATCACGAGCAGATATACAAGTTCCGGCACCTAGTTCTAAAGCTACTTGTCCTTTGACTTTTCCTCGGTTAAGGGCATCTAGAATTGGTAGATTTCGTTGTGGATGATCTCTAGTAGCTGTCCATTCTTCAGCTAATGAATCAAAAAGCTGTCGTACTTCTTCAGTTAAAGTGGCATCCCATATTCCGTCTTCGGCTAGATGATTAGTAACTTCACGCATTCGATGCGTGACTGGGGTAAGACGAGTAGCTAGATCTTTGCCGTCAGAACTAGGAAGTCTTGTAATCTTTCCTTTCAAGAAACCGACCTTTATTTAAATTTGGTTTTTACTTACGTCCAGTTGAACCAAAGCCACCGGATCCACGATCGGAATCATCGAGTTGATCTACTTCATTAAATACCACAGATTCAACTTTTTGGATAACAAGCTGAGCTATTCTCTCGCCTTTGACTACATCAAATGGGGTATCTGGGTCAGTGTTTATTAATAGAACTTTCAATTCACCTCGATAACCGGAATCGATAAGACCTGGCGTATTTAAACAGGTAACACCGTGTTTGAATGCAAGCCCACTTCGTGGTTGAACAAATCCTGCATATCCTTCTGGAATAGCAATCGCTATACCGGTTGAGATAAGAGCACGGCCTCCCCCAGGTGGCAGAGTGATATTTTCGTTTGAAACTAGGTCTGCTCCTGCATCACCTTCTTTTGCATACTTTGGAAGGGGTAGGTCAGAATCAATACGTGTAATTGGAATTTCCATCATGATTCTGATCTTACGCTTCAATAAGGCGTTGACCATGATTCAGTGACAGTAAACCGACATAGACTTAAAACATGTTGGTTTGGATGGATCTTGAAATGACCGGGTTAAATCCTGAGAAAGATGTGATTGTTGAGATTGCGACTTTAATTACGGATGACAATCTTGAAATCATTGCAGAAGGTCCTGACCTCGTAATACATCATCCAGATGAAACACTGACAATTATGGATGACTACGTTAAAAATATGCATGAAGGCTCCGGACTTCTTGACGATATAAAAAAGTCTTCAATTTCACTTGAACAAGCCGGAGTGGAAACTCTGCAGTTTCTAAAGTCTCATATTCAAGAGTCCGGTTCAATCCCGCTCTGTGGCAACTCCATAGGTACGGACAGGAGATTTCTAGTTAAAGCATTTCCTGAAATTGATGATTTTCTTCACTATCGTTGTGTTGATGTATCTACTGTAAAAGAATTAGTTAGAAGATGGAGCCCTGACATCTTAGATAAGGCTCCAAAGAAAGTTGGAGGACATAGAGCATTAAATGACATTCAGGAGTCAATAATTGAACTTCGTTATTATCGCGAACACTTTATGAAATCTGACTAGTCGCTTTAGTCCGAAAGAATTACCAAAGGCAATAAATATGACACACGCGCACGACGAGTTACAAGCCGTCAAGCCAACAAGAGAAGAACAAGAACCAGCCAATGAGCTTGTTACCGAAATATGTGATCGTATTTATCGAATGCAATTACCTGTTTCTATGCCAGGTCTGGGTCATGTTAACTGTTATGCGCTTGAAGATGATGAAGGCTTTTCTTTAGTTGACCCAGGTCTACCAAGTGAAGAATCATGGGCGGCGCTTAAATCTCGCCTAAACCAACTTGGCGCAGACATAAAAGATGTACATACTGCTGTTGTAACTCATAGCCACCCTGATCATTACGGAGGCGTTCATCGCTTACAAGCAGATCATGAATTAAAAGTTCTCACTCATACAGATTTCAGTTCTGCCTATGCTCCTCCCGATCCAACTGAGTATTTTGAAGATCCGGATATATCTGCTCTTGATCTTGCCGACGATGAAGACATTGAAAAATTTCGAAATCACATGCGCCGGAAAAACCCATGGGGAACAGACCGTGAACCTCCAAGTTCAGAACAGATCAGAGCATGGGGTGCTACTGGATTTGGTATAAACAGCAAAATTTTTAGACCTCCTGAAGCGAATTGGATGGTAGATGATCTTCAAGAAGTGACTCTTGGTAAACGAAGTTGGTTAGCGGTACATACACCTGGTCACACTCATGATCATCTCTGTCTTTATGATCCTGTTGATGGAATATTTCTTTCTGGAGATCATGTTCTTCCAACAATTACTCCACATATTGGTGGAATAACAACACTTGACGATCCGCTGGCTACTTTCTTTGAGTCTTTAAAGCGTATGCATGAATTTTCTGATGTTTCTCAGGTATTACCGGCACATGGTCATCCGTTTACAGACTTATCTGGAAGAGCTGACAGCATCATTGAGCACCATATTGACCGTCTAGATTTAATTCGTGAAGCTGGTGATGAATTAGGGTCTGCTTCAGTTGAAATATTTATGAGAAGGCTTTTTAAAGAGCGGTCGTGGGGAGATATGGCTGCAAGCGAAACCTACGCCCATCTTTTACACCTACGGTTCTTAGGTGAATTTTCTGAACAAGAAAATGAAGGAATAAAGATCTATACGTCAAAATAATTTATTAATTTGACATTTTTCACTAAATGGTGTTGAGTAGTCACTCTTAGTGAATTGCTCTATCATTAGATGGAGTTTCTAATTAAGAAATATAAAGAATGATGATGAATACGCAAATTAAGCACAATTTGATTTATAAAGCCGTTAAGTCGGTTCTCGCTTCGCGTCTATCCACATTTAACTATTCACCAAAATTTTGGGCAGTTAAGAACACATTTATGTTCTGGACAGCCCATCAAAGGCCTCGAGGAGTAACTAGTTAAAAGCTAGAAACAAAAATTCCTTGAGGCCGCCGGAAATCCGGCGGCCTTTTTAATTTTTCAACAGTTCTTACATCTAACCACTATTCAAAAGGAAAAAAAATGGAAACAACTTTAGAATTTGAACCAGAGATCTGGAGATCGGAAGCTGCATGTATGCGTGTAGGTGTTCCTACAGACGTTTTCTTCTCTGATCATTTAGGTGATATTGCGCAAGCAAAACGTATTTGCGCTGAATGCCCCGTGATGGTGGAATGCCTTGAAGCAGCCATCTCTCGCCATGAGCCATGGGGAGTTTGGGGAGGTCAAATATTCCGAAAAGGAAAATTGATTGCTAATAAACGAAGACGTGGGAGACCTTCAAAAATCCCGCGACCAGATGAGGAACTTCCTGTAATTCCTGTTCCTGTTCATCTTCAATCAGAGCTTCGTTCGGCATAGTCGAATGAAAATATATGACGGGTCGGAGTGACAGTTAAAGTGAACTCCGACCCGTCAGCCTCTGAACGCGATACGTTGCAGGTGTGCGACGATTATTTATAGCAGCCATACTTTTCCTCTTGGTTGGAGCATTTATCTTTTTTTGGAATAACCAAAAGGATGATCAGATATCTGAAGATGTTCTTTCTGTTTCTTTTGCACTGAATGAAGGAAGAAATACAACACTAAAAGAGTTGGTCTCTGAAAAAAATCAGCCTTTGGTTGTAAATTTTTGGGCGACATGGTGTGCTCCTTGCTTAGAAGAATTACCGATGTTTGAGTCTGTTCATAACAGGATTGGGCATGAAGTTACTTTTTTGGGAATAAACGTTAGTGACTCTCCTACTAAAGCAAATGAAATGATCGCAGATGCGGGAATTAGTTATCAGATGGGACGCGATCCGGAAGGTAATTTTCTGGTTGGATTAGGAATTGTTGGTCTTCCCGCTACTGTTTTTATTGATAGTGAAGGAACAATAGTTGACGTTCATATGGGTCAAATATCTGATGCGGATTTAGACAAGAAAATATCTTGGGTTCATAAATGATAGATATCAAATTGGCGCTTCCTTTTACTTTGGGGTTGGTTACCGCAATTAACCCTTGTGGCTTTGCGATGCTTCCTACCTGGCTAGGTTATTTTTTGAGTAGAAATTCAAATGATCTACAGCCACGACCAGAACAAATCTGGAAAGCATTTGTGGTGAGCCTAACTATGGCGGGTGGGTTTGTCTTAGTTTTTGGTGGAGTCGGTCTTGCCGTAAGTTTTCTAACTACAGAGGAATTCATTGCACAAATATCTCCTTGGCTAACTGTTACTTTTGGAGTGCTTTTCATTCCATATGGCTTAGCTGTAATTTCTGGCCGTCAATTGAAACTCCCCTTACCTTCATCAACGCGTGGCCCTAAATCGAATGAACTTTGGTCGGTATTTGGATTCGGGATGTCATATGCAGTCGTATCAATAGGTTGTGCTGCTCCAATCTTTCTTCTACAGGTTGCGGATAGTTTTAGCCGCGAGGGAATCCTTGAAGGAACAATCACATTTTTAGTTTTTGCTCTTGGAATGGCTGCTGTGATAACTGTTCTTACAATTTCTTTAGCTGCTGCGAGAAGTGGAATACTTCAGAACTTAAAGAAGGTTCTTCCCTATATTGATCGTTTAAGCGGTGTACTTTTAATTGCTGGCGGGTGTTACTTTATTTCGTACGGAATCTACGAAATCCGTATCTTGAACAATCCTTCCACTAATTCAAATTCTTTCCTTAATATTGTTGGCGATCTACAATCACACCTGTCTACGTGGGTGACTAATGTAGGTGGAGTTCAATTCGGACTTACTTTATGGCTTCTAGTCTTTTCTCTAATAATTTGGGGGATTCATCCAGCTCTAAACGATAAGGCAAAGCGTGTGATACAGATTGTCATAATGATGAGCTGGATAGTTGGTGAGGGAATTATCTACAAGGGCGAGATGTTGGTTTTTCCATTATTTCGGCTCTTTATTAACTGGCCATCGCGAATGTCTAATTGGCTAGATGAACCGACAAGGTGGGCTACTCCATTAGAAGTATTTTTTACGTTTTTTATCTTTCTTCTATTCTTCTTTATGAGCAAAGGAATTATGAGAAGATTAAGGAGATAAGCGTTCAGTAAGCCAACTGTCTCCTTCACGACGGTAACAAAGACGATCATGAAGGCGATTTGGTCGACCTTGCCAAAATTCAAATCTTTGAGGAAAGATGCGATAACCCCCCCAGAAAGATGGACGCTCTATTGAATGACCCTCCCACCTTTCTTCTTCTGTTTGGAATCTTTGGTCTAAGTATTCTCGATTAGGGATAACAGAACTTTGATCAGATGCCCATGCTCCTATTTGACTTCCTCTTGGTCGTGTCTCCCAGTAAGAGTTAATTTCTTCATCAGTTAATTTCTCAGAAATACCTGCGATATTTACTTGTCGGCGAAGAGAAACCCATGGGAAAGTAAGCGATGCTTTGGCAGTAGCGTTTAGATCTTGAGCTTTGTTGCTTGTCAAGTTGGTAAAAAAGCAAAACCCTTTTTCATTAAACGACTTCAACAAAACAAACCGTGCTTTAGGCCATCCATCTGAAGTGACTGTTGAAAGAACCATTGCGTTTGGTTCTAGAAATCCTGCCTCAGTTACTTCCTCATACCATTTCTTGAATTGGATAAATGGATCTTTGGAAAGGTCTGTTATATCTAATCCTTTGGCTTCGTAACTTTGACGTATTTGACTTAAGTCCACATCAGCAGAGTACCCAATTTAGACTATTAAATGCGGTCAAATCTTTAGGGTTCTTGGATGTCACGATCTAAATCATTGTTAGTAGTCATTGGAGGCGTAACCGGTGCTGGGTGTCGGTGGGTTCTTCAAAGCCAGTTTGCAGAACCCTCAGGTGGAAGTATCCACTGGGCCATACTGTTAGTCAATGTGGCCGGATGCTTTGTTCTTGGAGTCATACTCGGCAAAAAGGTAAAGGAAAATCTTTATTTACTTCTTGGAGCAGGGTTTTGTGGAGGTTTAACCACTTTCTCTACATTTGCTGTTGATGCAGCTTCTTTGTTGAAAGATTCCTATCTTAAAGAAGCCATTATTTACATCTTTCTTTCAGTCATCATCAGTATGTTTTCTTTTCTTGTGGGGAATAAGGCAGGTAAAGAATGGCGATAGTTTTTACCTTTATATTTTTGTCTGCGATTGGTTCCTTTTTTCGTTGGCTAGTTAGTCAATATGGTCCACTAGGTGTTTTGGCTGTGAATATAACTGGTTCATTTTTTCTAGCTCTCACATTTAATTGGGTGGGTGCAGGAGTTACGGCTATCGGCATAGGTGCATTGGGTTCATTTACGACTTTTTCTGCTTTTACTGCTGATGCTATTTCACTTAATGAAGACCATGGATTTTTAAAAGCATCCGGTTACGTGGTTTCCACTCTTGTTTTGAGCATTATTTCAGCGAGTTTCGGTTTATTTCTTATCCAATAGTGGTAATGCCACGCATATACGGCTGTAACGGCTCAGGGATTTCTATCGTCCCATCAGGTTGTCTCCACGTCTCTATTAAAGCTGCCCAAACTCTTGGAACTGCTAAACCAGATCCATTAAGCGTGTTAACAATAGCCGTTCCTTTTTCACCATCTGGGCGATAACGAACATTTGCTCGACGTGCTTGATAGTCACTAAACCAAGATACGGAAGATACCTCTAACCATTGATCGGACCCTGGGGCATAAACTTCAATATCGAATGTTCGTGCTGAAGAAGCACCAAGATCACCTGTACATAGATCAAGAACTCGATATGCCAAACCAAGATCAGCGACCGCTGATTCAGCTCTATTCAAAATGTCTTCATGTATTTCTGGTGACTGTTCAGGAGTTGCGTAAGCAAGCAATTCAACCTTGTCGAACTCATGTACTCGTAATAACCCTCTGGTGTCTCTACCCGCAGACCCTGCTTCGCGTCGAAAACACGAAGTGTGAGCCATAAGTTTCATGGGTAATTCTGATTCTTCAAGAATCTCATCGCGCGCTAGTGAGGTAAGTGGAACCTCAGCTGTTGGAATTGCCCACAAATCATCTCGTTCCAAATGGTAAGCATCATCTACAAATTTTGGTAAATGACCAGTAGAAACCATAGTTTCAGTTTTAACTAAAGTTGGTGGACGAATTTCTGTATAAGTATCCGCATTTCTATCAAGACCATATTGAATTAGTGCGCGGCATAAAGTTGCGCCAAGACCGGTGTACATAACAAACATGGCACCAGAAAGTTTGGTTCCCCTCTCGATGTCTAGTATCCCTAATTCTTTTGCTGCCTCCCAGTGTGGAACCCGTTGATGTTCTTGATAAGAGCCCTCATCAAAATTTTCATATCTGAGGACTACATTGTCTTCTTCATTTTTCCCTTCTGGACATTCTGGTGAAGGGATATTAGGTACCGAAAGCAAAATGTTTCTAATTTCGTCTGCTATTTGATCTGCTTTGTCATTTATTTCTTCTTCAGTTTTACCTAATTCTCTACTTTCGTTTTGTAATTCAGCTGCTTCTTCTCCGCGTCCATCTTTATGCAACTTTCCCACTTCAGCAGAAAGGGTTTTAATTTGATTACGAATTTCATCCCGTTGCGCTGCGACTTCGCGTTGCTGTATATCTAATTTGATTACCTCGTCAAGAGCTTCGCGTCCTTCACCGCGTCTACCTATTGCTTTGATAACGCCTTCTGGGTCGTTTCTTAAATTTCGAAGATCAATCATGGTATTGAATTTAGCGCCCAGCCGCCGGACGGAGGTGTTGATTTTCGCTACGGATCTTGGATGTGTATCTAAAGAACTTCACAAGGATGATTCCCCAAAGGTAAAAACCGCCAATAATTTTCATTATGGCACCTGCAGCCTGTTGGTCTGTGACAACCGAAATTCCCCACATTTCAAATCCATCGTCATAATGCCTATATACAGTTCCTTCTGCAAACGTTAGCCAAGCTGATGGAATTGTTGGGATTACTGAGATTAAAAATAAATAGAGCATCTGCGCAGGTGGAGAAATTCGTAGTTCTTTTAGTGGTGATACAACTGGCATCCACATCAAGAGCCCAGAAATAAAAAGCGCTAGATGAACAAAGTAATGAAATATGCCGCTTTCATAAGACCACTGCACGACGCTTGTCCAATGAGTAAGTGCACTTAAACCATTAAAAATTAATGCTGCAGTAATTGGGTGGCTTAGTCGTCTAATTATTTTTGATCCGTATCCTCCTTCGAGGATTATTAAACGAGCTAACCAACTTGGGAGGGCTAAAAGAAACAGTGGTGGAACGATAAGTGTTATCACAACATGTTGAATCATGTGCACAAAATAAAGATGTTCTTCAGCTATATCGTGTACCGGCCAATCCGCCGCTAAATAGAGTAAAAGAACAGCGACAACGAAACAAATTTTTTGAGGTGTTGTCGCAATTGGCGTTCCGGCAGGTAAAACTTTTGGTCCGATACGTTTAGCCCAAAAACCAAAGAAAATTACCGCAAGAACTAGTAGCCAAACTTCTGGATGCGGCTGCCATCTCCAGGGGTCGTTGTTGATCGTTGAAAAAGAAGTAGTCGTTATTGAGTACACGTTAATCACGTACTAGCGCCCCCCTGTCGTACAGGGAGAGAAAAATCATTCAGCCTTCTGTCCAGAATTCAAATACTGTAAGGAATATAAAGTAGACAGATATAGCTAGAACTATTCCGGAGACAAAGAACCTTGTGAACATTTTGCTATCAAAACGCAAATGCATAAACCAAGCAGCAACAATCCAGAACTTTACAACCATCATTACCATAAGAGTCGGGATAAGTGCGTCCCCAATGTGAACAAAATATGTTGCAACTTCTGCAGCTGTAATGATCGCAAGGATTAATGCGATTTGCATGTATTTCCCGTCTGAGGGATGTTCGTGATGCTCGTGTTCTTCTTCTACATCAGTTGTTGTTTCACTTGTGTCCATGATTGTTCCTGTTAACTTGTGGGGTTAGGTACGAGATAAATGACAGTGAAAATGATGATCCAGACTACGTCTACAAAGTGCCAATAAAGGCCTATTATTTCTACTGTTTCAGAATTTTTTTGTGTTAATTTCCCACGGTAAGACGAAATAAGTAACGACATGAGCATGACAATACCGAGGCTTACGTGAACTCCGTGGAAGCCTGTGAGAGTAAAGAATGCTGAAGAGAAGGGGCTAGTGGTGTATCCCAGTCCTTCTCGTATGAATGTGGTGAACTCATAAACTTGTCCACCAATAAATACAGCTCCTAGTAAAGCAGTGGTCAACAACCAGAGTCGGTTATTTCTTATATCTCCTCTTTGAATTGCTGCAAGCGCCAACACCATCGTTAACGAGCTCATTAAGAGAACGAATGAGCTTACTGAAGTAAAGGGGATATCAAAAATGTCTCCGGGCGCTGGCCCATCGTAAAATTTGTTGCGATAAAGAAGGTACGTAGATATTAAGGCCCCAAAAAGTAGACATTCTGATCCCAGAAATACCCACATAGCCAACTTATTGTGGCTTAATCCAGTGGTTGTTTCTTCAGACATCTGAAGCCCCCTCAGATATTTCTTCGTTTACTTCATGGTGATCTCCGTGTGGCCCATCTGGGTCATCCACGGGTTCGAATATCCATGCATAAAGAGCTGTGACAATAAGTATTCCACCTGGCAGCGTCAACCAAAGATTGAAGATAAGTCCTAAACCAAGAAGTGGTAGACCTATTGCAAAAATAAGTGGCCAATACGATGGTGAAGGCAAGTGAACACCTGTAGCTGTACCTTTTTGACAAACTTCTTCAGCTGTTGCCACCCGAACGATTTGTCCTTCATCATCTGTGCCCCATTTACGATGCCAGAACTCATCTAAACTTTCGACTGTCGGGATTTCATCAAAGTTGTGCTCTGGTGTCGGGTTTGGAGTCATCCATTCAAGACTGCGAGCATCCCAAGGATCTGGGCCACAAGGTGGTTTCCCGCGAGCTTTTTTCACAGAAGTAACTACGTTTATTAAGAAGATCAGAACACTCAAAGCGATGATAAACGAGCCAATTGTGGCGACCATGTTCCAAGCCTCAAATCCGAAGCCCGGGCTATAAGTATCGATTCTCCTCGACATGCCTTGTAGACCTAAAACGTGCATCGGCCCAAATGTCATATTGAATCCAACTAACATGACCCAGAAATTGATTTTCCCCATTTTTTCATCAAGCATGTGTCCAAATACTTTTGGCCACCAAAAGTAAAGCCCTGCGAAAAGTCCGAAGATGATACCGCCAAAGATTACGTAGTGGAAGTGAGCGACGATGTAGTAGGTATCTGTTTGTTGAGTGTCTGCTGGTGAGAGCGCGTGAGTTACTCCTGAAAGCCCACCAATTGTGAACATGCTGATAACGCCTACAGAGAAAAGCATCGGTGAAGAGAACTTGACGCGCCCGCCCCACATTGTCGCTATCCAGTTAAGTATTTTTACTCCAGTTGGCACTGCAATAAACATTGTTGAAAGTGAGAAAGCTGCAACAGATAAAGGACCTATACCGGAGACAAACATATGGTGAGCCCATACTCCCCATCCCATAAAGCCGATAGCGATACCTGAGAAAACCATGAAGTCGTAACCAAATATTGGTTTACGGCTGAAGGTTGGTATCACTTCAGAAATAATTCCGAACGAAGGAAGAACCAAAATGTAGACCTCTGGATGTCCAAATATCCAGAATAAATGCTGCCAAAGTAGAGGGTCTGCCCCCATTTCAGTGTTAAAGAAATTAGCTCCAAATTGGCGACTAAACATTAAAAGGAACAAAGCGACAGCTATTACGGGCATGGCAAAGACAAGAAGTAACTGAACCACAAAAAGCATCCAAGTCAAGACAGGCATTTTGAAAAGTGTCATTCCAGGGGCTCGCATATTTAAGACAGTTACGGTCAGATTTATTGCTGAAACAAGAGAGGCGATACCGGTAATTTGAAGCCCTATAGCGTAAAAGTCCATTCCAACACTAGGTGAAAAGATGACACCAGTATTTGGGGCGTATCCAAACCATCCACCATCAGGTGCGCCACCAAGCAGCCAAGAAAGGTTGATAAAGATTCCTCCGGCAAGGAATACCCAGAAACTCATCGCATTCAAACGAGGAAAGGCAACATCTCGAGCACCAATTTGTAAAGGTATTAGATAGTTTGCGAAGGCTGCAGCAAGAGGCATCGCTGCTAAGAAAATCATTGTTACACCGTGCATAGTGAATACTTGGTTGTACATATCTGCACCAAGAACGGTTCCATTTGGCGTAGCAAGTTGCAGGCGTATAAGCAGAGCTTCAATACCGCCAATGATGAAGAAAAACAGAGCGGCGGCTCCATATAAAATACCGATTTTCTTATGGTCAACTGTTGTGATCCAGTCTCGCCATCCATTGCCGCCTTTTGGTCGTGTATAAACACCTAGCGGGCGTTGTTCTTCGGTTACTTCTTCAGAAATTGTGTCGGTCATTTAGTCGACCTCCGTGGCTTGAATAATGAACGAACTTGGTGGTGTACCTAGGGTTTGTAAATAATCAACTACATCATCGATTTCATCTTCACTTAATCCTAGGGCGGGCATACCGCGTCGCCCTTGAGCGTACGCTGGTTTTTCAGCTGGAGCATTTCTTATCCATGCTTCGAGTTGAGTGCGGTCCACAGTTCCATCTGGTTCGTACAGATTGAAAATACCGCCTGCATATGTTGTACGGCTCATAAAATGAGTCAAGTTTGGTGCGGCGTTTGAAACTAGATCCGCGCCAATGCTTGTATCTTCATTGACACCGTTTACAACATGGCATCGAGCGCACTGATTTTCAAATACTGTAAGTCCACGCGCTACTGCCTCATCAGTGATTTGATCGGCGGTTTGATCAACGAGTTGTTGATCTACCCATGTCTGAAAATCTTCAGGTTCAAGTGCTATTGCTTGCATCCGCATCCGAGAATGAGAAAGCCCGCAGAATTCAGTGCACTGACCAAAGTAAACACCCGGTTCGTCTGCTTCTAGTTTCCAAGGATGCACTCTTCCTGGCGCTGCATCTCGTTTACCATTTAAAGCAGGAATCCAGAAACTATGGATGACGTCACGGCTTGTGACTGATAATTCGATCTCTTGACCAATCGGCATGACAAGTTGGCCAGCAGTAACAATGTCTGCTGGGGGAAGATTACGTGCGTCGCTTAAATCAACGCCATCTAAACCATCAAAGTAGTATCTAAATTCCCACCACCATTGTTGTCCTATAACGACAACTTCAGGCTCCCAAGCAACTGATTCGTTTTCGACCTGCAAAGTAATTTCATTTGTTTCTCTGCTGTTTAATGAGGACAAAGTAATAAGAGTGAACACTGAAACACCGGCGAGAATCAAAGTAGGGATGATCGTCCAAAGCACTTCTAATTTTGTGTTTCCATGAATTTGTTTTGGAAATTTTTCATCTTCGTGACGATCACGAAATTTCCACCAAATTATGACTGTCGCCCCGAACACGAGGAAGAAGACAACATAGGCAATTATGAGAACGGGATCTAAAAGGTTGTCGATATCCCGTGCAGTTGGTCCTTGAGGTTGGAGAGTGTCTAACTCGGCATCTGCAGCACACCCACTTAAAGCAAGCAATACCGCAGCAGTAAATACAAGCCAGACTTTTTTCATACCTTTAGTAATCAATGGTCTTCCTCCACATGAGAATCTCCATGTTCGCCACCATGATGATGGAAGTCGCGTTCTCCATTGATTGCCGCAACTATGCCCCAGCCAATAATTGCAACAAATCCTAATGCCAGAATTCCTTGTACTACTGCTCTTGGAATAGTTGGTCGTTGGCTAATGAAATAAGCTGTAACGAAAATAACTGTTCCTACTACTGTTGCGATCCAAACAGCCCCAAGAACTGATGCGGCCAACAAAATTCTTGAAACCGCTACAACTAAAACCCCAATACCTACAAGTCCAAGAACAGGTATTTCTATTGGACGCAGTAAACCTTCTCGTAATTCGTTATTTTTATCTGGATCTCCAGTAGCTCTTTCTGACCAATTGGTCATTGTCCATTCAATAGCGATTACTGCCATAACGATTAGGCCGATGCCAAACACTAATGGGTGTGCTACCAGTCCAACTCCCATTGTGGCAACACCCAATGCAGTAAATAGAGGCCACATTGATGACCCAGTAGAAATTTGTGCTTCAGGAACATCTTCTATGTCAACTTGAAGAATTTCTGCAGCTGCTTCAGCATCTGCGTCACGGAAAGATTGTGCAGTAAGAGCTAGTAGCCCAGATGCAGCTGCAACCATTACAAAAATACCGTAGGCAATGTGGTTACCGACCGCTCCTTTCCAACCCAAAGTCAAAGGGCCGGTCTCTGTTCCCCCAGTGGTATAGCCAATGAAAACTGCTGCTGCAAATGCAGCGATAAGGAAACCGAACCATAGCTTGAAACCAGTTGTAAGCATAGTGAACGTCCTATTTCCCGATATAGATGAATAGCCAAATAAAAGTGTAAATAAATACCATTGCGTACCAGTAAAGAGAAGCAGCAGATACTAGATCTCGATGGCGTCTTGTGTCTTGACCGCCAAATGCTCTTAAGAGAAGTAGCCCTAACCAAAAGACTCCAACGCCGACCATCACTAAATGGGCCCCAGTGATTACATAAAGCAAAAGTGCTGCCTCACTGTGATCAATAGGTAGAGCGATATCCATGTAGTAAAAAACGGTTTGATTGATCATCGCTATACCCATTAATGCAGTAAGGATGAGAGCTAAATAAGCGTGTACCCGGTCATCATTCTTTACTGCATAAACCGCCCACGCCATTGTGGCTACTGAAACGGTAAGAGTCGCCATATTCATTCCACCAGGCACGAGAGAAATGGCGTTTTCTGGGAACCATTCCATCCCCCACGCCATTGTGTCTGACCGTATGCTGAAATAAATAGCAAAGAGGCAGCCAAAGAACATAAGCACAGCTGAAGTTATAAACGCAGTCCCAACTACCAGAGTTCTTGGCCGATTTAGTGGAGCAGGAGGAAGAACTGTAGCCATTATGCAACCTCTTCTTTCTCGCCTAGAGTCCACTCAAGCGTTTCTAAGTCCCAAGGATTTCCTTCAGCAGGTGTCTTTGAAAAAGCATGTTGGCATCCGACTGCCACTGCTGAAATAACTCCGACCATAAATAGTGAAGAGCCGATTAACGAAATGATATTCAAAGCATCGCCCCAGTTTGAACTATCTGTTCCAGCAGCGAATTCTGATGCTCCAGTGAAATCATTTTGTCCAGTGAAGCCAACCAACAAATCTGCGATTGCAAATAGGCCAACGCCTAAATGGAAAATTATTCCTGTAATTAAAACTTTTTGTTGTGAAATAGATTTTCCTGTTAAGAGTTCTCCCCACCAGGCAAAGGCAGCCATAAATGCGAGAACTCCAGCTCCTAAAGTAAGAACTATCTGAGAAGTCACTGTTGATCTTGTTGCAAGTTCAAGGGGTCCGATTACATGTAGTGCTCCTACTATTACTCCTTGAAAGAGGAAAACTATTGAGAGGGCCGCTAAAACGATCGGAGTAATTGCACGTTTGTCGAATTGCTTTCGATTTTTTACCACAACTGATGCGATAACTGCAATAAAGAAAAGAACATACGGGATAGCTACAAAGGCGTGGATAATTGAAAAAGCTTCTTCAAAAACCGGTGTTCCAAGATCGAAATAGGTTTGAGCGTATGCTCCAAACCCTGCAAGTCCCATTAACCCGATAGATATTGCTAAGAGAGCATTTGAAGGTTTTCCTTTAAATGCGGCAGAAATTATTTCAGCAACAACACCCAGTAGAGGTAGTACCCATAAATAGACCTGAGGATGAGTGAATGCCCATGAAATTTGTTCCCAAGCAACCTGCTCACTACCAAAATTCACAGGTTCACGGCCTCTCATGTCTACATAAATCAGCACTACATTTGCTGCAAGCACTGGAAGAGTAGCGATCCACATAGTTCCAGCAATTAAGACAGACCAACTGAATGCAGGAATTTCAAGTAGTGCCAGGCCTGGAATGCGACCGGCCACAATCGTTGTGAGAAGACTTGCCGAAGCGCCGCACAGTCCAACTATTGCCAAAAGTACGCCTACAAATGTTAAAGCAACGGACTGAGACTCACTGCCTGCATCGGGAGTTCCTACCCCACCATTTGCGAGGAATCCAATGATGATAATTAATGCCCCGAAAAGCCAAATCCAAAAACTGAATGCGCTCATTTTTGGGAAAACGAGCCGAGATGCTCCAACTTGTCGAGGAACAACCAATGTCGCTAGTCCGATCATAAGTGGAAGAACTGCGATAAGAACTAGTGATACCCGATGCGCAGACCAAAATTGAAATACTTCATCTGCGGTTGAGAAAATGTTAGCTGCGGAAAGATCAATGCGTTCAAGACTGACTAGTAGCCCAGTAACCGAACTAAATAGGAGCCCAACCATCGCAGAAATTATCCAATACCGCGAAAGGGTCCCCGAGTCGGTAGTTGTAACTATTCGCTCAACGACTGTGGATTCATTCTTCATTAAAGGTTGATCACTCTGTAGGCCTAGAAAATTTTCCCATAATCACTGTCAGTTCGTGAAATGATTCACGAACATCTACGTTTGAGGTTAGACGAAATATGACCATTTCGGACATCTATTCTCAACATAAATTAGTTGATATTTATTTAGTATCGCGAACCGGAGACGTTCCTTTAAAACAACTACAACTCTCAGAAGTACAAGTGAGTAAAATCAGGGTTCAATAATTGTTTTTTAGACGACTACATCAAGTGTCATTGCGCCGAAAAGTAGTGTTATATAGACAATTGAAAATGAAAAAAGGCGCATAGCAGAACCTTCACTTAACTCCCGTTTGACCGGCACAGTAAGAGCGCCAAAAAATATTCCTAGAACAATGGCAGAAATTAGATATACATTTCCCATATCTGCAACAAAGGCAAAGACAATCGTGAGTCCGATTTGAACAATTGTGTAAGCGATGATTCGGTCTGCGGTTGCTGAAAGAGTTTCAACTGAAGGAAGCATCGGCACCGAAGCATTTGAATAATCTTCTCGATATTTAATAGCGAGAGCCCAAGAATGTGGCGGCGTCCAAAAGAAAATTATTAGAAAAAGTATTACTGGTGACCAATTAAGCGAATTTGTAACGGCAGCCCAACCAACTAGAACGGGGACAGCCCCCGCAGCACCTCCAATCACTACGTTTAGCGAAGAAGAACGTTTTAACCACAATGAATAAATGAATACATAAAACAAAGTCGCAGAAATCGCTAGTACTGCGCTTAGTAAATTAACGAACTGCCAGAGCCAGAAGAAAGCTATTACTTCTAGGGATAAAGCAAACACCAAGGCGTTTCTTGGTGATATCGCTCCAGTAACTAGCGGACGTTTTTTTGTTCGCTCCATCAGTTGATCAATGTCACGATCTATATACATATTGATTGCATTTGCTCCGCCTGCAGCAAAGCATCCACCAAGCACTGTTGCGACCATAAGCCATATTCCTGGGACTCCATTCTTCGCTACAAACATGGGGGGAACCGTGGTGACGAGAAGCAGTTCGATTATCTGCGGTTTAGTTAAAGCGAGATATCCGCTTATTCGCGCGCTAATCAAAGACGAGTTGGAACCTGACATCTTCACCAGACTAGAAGGACTATGCGCTGTAAGCGCTTCTAAAACAAAAAATTAACCAAGTAACCAATCAGCGGGAGTTGAACCAGCAGGATATAACCGATTTTGGAAACGCCTCATTCCAGCTAACCATCGATCAATATCGTCACCTTTACGACGTACATATTCCTTTACATCTGCATGAGGTAAGACATGAAAACGTTCGTCTTCTAAAGACTCGATTACAACCGCTGCTAGTTCTTCTGCCGAAAGGACACCATCCATTGAAGCAACACTTTCACCATCAGTAGGGAGGAGATGGGCAGTTGGGCTATTTGCTACGATATTTGTCTCAACAGCTTGTGGGCAAAGAACTGATACACCTATTCCTTTATCTCCGTAAGTTATTTGGATCCATTCAGCTAAAGCAACAGCCGCGTGTTTTGTAACCGAATAATGTAAAGACCCAATCTGAGTTAATAAACCTGCTGCAGACGAGGTGTTTAGCAGCCACCCTCCCCCTTGATTGACCATATGTGGGATCGCATGCCTTGCCGCGTACAAATGAGACATAACGTGAACATCAAACATTTTTTGCATTTCTGAATCGTCGTCTTCTAATCCACCCACGGTTACATAACCGGCATTTGAAACAAATAGGTCTATGGCTCCATGTTCATCCACGGTGTTTGTAACGAGGTTTTTAATTTCTTCTTCATTTGCAACATCGCAAACTGCTGAATAGCCATTGATTGAGGAAGCAACACGATTTGCACCCTCTTCATCTAAATCGGCAACTACCACAGCTTTAGCGCCCTCTGAAGAGAACCGCTGTGCAAGGGCAGCTCCGATTCCACTAGCGCCGCCAGTTACAACTACAACTTTATTTTCTACTTTCATATCTTTAATCCTAGAAAGTTAAATGCATTCATGCCCGACTGGGGTCAATAGGCTAGAGAGGGTGACAAGAAATCTGAAACCCAGCACCTATCGAAAGATTTGTGCAGTTGCACTTTTTCTCTTAGGTGCAATTGTTGTGACTGGGGGCGCAGTGCGTCTTACTAGTTCAGGATTAGGGTGTCCCGATTGGCCAACTTGTGAGTATGACCAGTTCTCTCCAGAGTCTGGAATCCATGGATGGGTGGAATTTATAAACAGGCTAATCACTGGATTAGTTTCTCTGATTGTGATCCTTGCGGTTCTTGGTTCTCTATTTAGATCACCGAAGCGGAAGGATCTTGTTAAATGGTCTTTTGGTTTAGTTGCCGGACTGATTGGTCAAATTGTTCTTGGTGGGATTGTTGTTCTCAGCCACTTAAACCCTTGGCTGGTCCTTGGACACTTCGCTCTATCAATGGTTTTAGTTTGGAATGCTGTGGTCTTACACCATAAAGCAAGCGATCTAGATGTTCCCAGATTAGATAAGCCCTTTCGTCAATTCACAACTCTTCTAACTAGTTGGGCTTTAGTGATGCTCGCCACCGGAATGCTAGTCACTGGCTCAGGTCCACATACCGGTAGTCGAGACGATCCAATTGAAAGGCTTCCATTTTCAATACGAGAAATCGTTCGCATTCATAGTTCTACAGTAATAATTTTTCTGGTTCTGGCTTTATTTTTTACCGTCTACGTATTTCGTAACTCGCATGCAATTTCTTTACGTCCAATAACAAAAACTCTTTGTGTTGTAGTTGTATTGCAAGCAGTAATCGGGTGGGTTCAATATTTCACCGGTGTTCCAGAAATACTTGTCGGTCTACATATAGCTGGAGCTACAGGGTTATGGGCGACTCTTGTGAAGTCCTGGTTGATCGCTCATGGATCAGGTTGATGAGTCCCTCCCCTACTGAGATTGAAGATCCCAAAGTTGAAGGGGAAAACATAGTTAAGCCTGACTCGCCATGGATTGTCATTGTTTGGAATGACCCCATAAACCTGATGTCCTATGTGTCGTTTGTATTTCAGAAATTATTTGGGTACAGCAAAGAAAAAGCAGACGTTTTAATGCTGGAAGTACACAACGAAGGGCGAGCGGTAGTTTCTACAGGTAATCGCGAACGGGCTGAGTTTGATGTATTCCGCCTACATGGGCATGGTCTTTGGGCGACGATGGAACGCAGTAGTTAACTATGAGTGAACATGCTTATGCATTTGTAGGTGATCCTGCCACTAAACAAATTGAAATATGTTTAGACGGTGAGAGTAGAGAGGTTCTGCTTGAATTAGCAAAACAGTTTCGTTCATTATTGCTTGAAGACTCTGATGATTCTCTCGAACGGCTCTATCCACCAGCGTATTTGGATCATTCCGAATTAAACGTGGAATATGTTTCGCTTGTGCACGATGATTTACTTCAAGAAAAATTGGCATCTATAGACATTTTTGAATCAACAATTTGGCTTGAATTTGTAGAAATAGAAAAGTTTTTTTCTTGGATGGCTGTATTAAACAGTATTCGATTAGTGCTTGGTACCCGTCTTGACGTTTCAGAAGAAGATGAATTTGACTTTGAAAAAAGTCATAGTCCAGAACAAACACTTTTTGTTTGGCTGGCTATGTTGCTTGAAGAAGCTGTATCAGCAAGTACTTTTTATGTTGAAGATTTTAATAAAAGGTAAGTACTTCATGTTTCAGGCGATAGACAGTATCTGGTAACGTGTTTTCGCCTTCACGTGGGTAAGAGCCCCCATCGTCTAGCGGCCTAGGACGCCTGCCTTTCACGCAGGTAACACGGGTTCAAATCCCGTTGGGGGTGCGAACATATAGTGGTGTATGGTTTTACCATTCACCAGTTCTGGTCCTGTGGTGCAGCCTGGAGTGCACGCCGCCCTGTCAAGGCGGAGGTCGCGAGTTCAAATCTCGTCAGGACCGCAAACCATTGTTTATCTTTGTATAGGCATTGGGGTCGGGTAGCTCAGTTGGCAGAGCGTCCGCCTGAAAAGCGGAAGGTCACCGGATCGACGCCGGTCCCGACCACCAAATACGACAATGTAAGAGCAACTGGTGATATCTCTTTTTAGTTGCACTGGTTAATGAGTGATTATGAGAAATAACAATCGAGTGCTCATTCCAAAAGCAAACTTTCGCGATATTGGTGGAATTGAAACCCATGAAGGTAAAACAATTCAATTAGGCCAAATCTTTCGATCAGGACATTTATGTGAGCTCGCAAGTTCAGAAAAAACAATTCTTTCAGATTTGAACCTTCGTACGATTATTGACTTGCGGAGACCAAAAGAAATTGAAGAGAGGCCTCATCCATATTTTGAAGGTTGTCTAACTCATGAAATTTCTGTGTCTTCTTCTGATAATGAATTTGCAGTGGTTGCGGGATCTCTAAATAAGCCGGATATGGCTGAACAGGCATCGAATCTTATTGATGGATATTTTGAGGGAATTATTACGAAGCGTTTATATCTGTACCAACCGGTATTTCATGTAGCAACACAACCCAAAAACTATCCTTTGTTATTCAACTGCTCTGCAGGTAAAGACAGAACTGGCTTTGTGGCGGCTATTCTTCTGCGACTTCTTGGAGTTGAAGAAGAAAAAGTGATTGATGATTTTTTGCTTAGTAACGAAGTCCGTAAAGACCAAATCGAGTTGCACATAATGTCTTACAAGCAACGGCTTGCTAAAGAAATGGGATTTAAAGAATCAGAAATTGATAATCGTCACCTTGAGCCTTTTCTCTCATTGGTGATGAGCAAGCCGTCATATATGAAGTCGGTTTTTTCTGCTATTGAGTCCGGCTGGGACTCATGGGAGATGTTTCGTAGGGAAGGGCTAAAGATCTCGGACGACAGTTTCGATATTTTCCGAGATTTTATGCTTCAGTGATCTTTCGCTACTGTGTGCATTTAGAAGAAATAGAGCAGTATCATCGTGGTACGACAGTGAGGTTAATCAATGAAAAATCATGAAAATATTTATATCAATGGAGAGTGGGTTTCCTCAGGTGGAGACGGCTCAATTGAAGTAATGAATCCTTCAACAGAAGAAGTTGTTGGCTCTATCCCTGACGGAGTTGCCTCTGACGTTGACGCAGCGGTCGAGTCTGCTCGTGCAGCTTTCCCGGCGTGGTCCGCTCTTAGTTTGGAAGATCGCTTGTCCTTTATTGAAGGTTTAGCAGGTCAATTAGCAGCACGTAGCGAGGAAGTTGGGGAACTTATTTCCACTGAAATGGGTATGCCACAGCCTTTAGCAAACATAATCCAAGCTGGTTTACCTGCTGGAACTACAGCCAGTGTGTTAGAAACTGCTCGCTCTTTTGCGTTCGAAGAACAAATGGGAAACACTTTGGTTACCCGTGAACCGATGGGGGTCGTTGGCTGTATAACACCTTGGAACTATCCGCTACATCAAATCATGGCAAAGGTGGCTCCGGCATTAGCAGTAGGTTGCACGGTAGTTCTAAAGCCAAGTGAGGTCGCTCCTCTAAATGCTTTCTTATTAGCAGAAATTATTGATGACCTCGGTTTTCCTCCAGGAGTCTTTAATCTTGTGTCCGGTGTTGGCCCAATAGTAGGTGAAGCTATTGCTGCTCATCCTGGTATCGACATGATTTCATTCACCGGGTCTACCCGTGCAGGGACCCGCGTTGCAGAAGTAGCAGCACCGAACGTTACACGTGTTCACCAGGAACTCGGAGGTAAATCAGCAAACATTATTCTTGACGATGCAGATTTTGCTTCTGCTATTCCAGGTGCGATTAACGCTTGTTTCCTGAACTCTGGTCAAACATGTAGTGCTCTGACTCGCCTTCTTGTTCCATCATCTCGTATGGACGAAGCTGCAGCTTTAGCTGGAGAAGCAGCGGCAGCGGCAGGTGGACGACTCGGACCACTTGTCTCTCAGGCCCAGTGGGATCGAGTCCAGTCATATATCCAAAAGGGCATTGATGAAGGTGCAACATTAGTTACAGGAGGTACTGGAAAACCTGAAGGCCGTGAAGTTGGCTACCACGTACAACCAACGGTGTTCGCTAATGTTGATAATTCAATGACTATCGCTCAAGAGGAAATCTTTGGGCCAGTGCTATCAATCATCGGTTATGAAGATGACGAAGATGCGATACGTATTGCCAACGATTCTGATTATGGACTCTCAGGCGGTGTTTGGAGTTCCGATAACAACCGTGCTCTTGAAGTCGCTAAGCGCATGCAGACCGGAGAGGTAGATGTCAACGGCTCTATCTTGAATACCAATGCCCCATTTGGCGGTTATAAAAAATCTGGTAACGGGCGAGAGTTAGGCCGATTTGGTATGGAAGAATTCCTTGAGGCAAAACAAATAAACATGCCTGCCTAGAGCATTAGTTCACAACAAATAACCACCATCGGTGGAAGCAAGTCGTTTTTCTTGTTAGATCTATTGGGCTGCAAGACCTGCTTGAAACTCCCCTTTTATAACTGCTTGTCGAGTTTTTTCATCTAATTCATCAAGCAGTTCAATGGTTACCCCATGAATGTTTGCTGTACAAGGGAAAAGATGGGGGTATAAACCAACTGGAGCACCTGTATCAACTCCAACATCGAAAGTTTCTCCGCTCATTGAGAACACAACCGGTACGGTTTTTTCCACTCGTTCGTGTGCAACTTGTTGACCATTCACTAAGAGATAGAAAGTTCCACCTTTTCCGAATCCACCTTCATAGTCGAAGAAAACAGTTACTTTATTTCGACCTTGCCTCAAAGTTTCACCCGCTGAAACAGTTGTGCGTTCATGCCCAAACAGGTTGTAATGCCAAATCGGTTCACCTTTATCTAAGTACAGTGACCATCCGTTTAAATTACCTCCCTGGCAAACAATGACACCTTCCGGAGATTCGGTTTCAGTTTCTAGTTCAGCTGTTATTTGAAATGAGTGATTTTTTATGTTTAAAACGCTGAACTCTGGCATTCTGACGTGATCGGTTGTATAAAACGCTTTTTTTACTCCGTTTAATGGGTCAGGGGGTCTTGTGTTTTCGGTTAGGCGACTTCCCGGATCGCGTAAAGGATAAACATTGTTACGCTTTGCCTCTTCATCAAATAGGTTTTGCAACTCAGTTAATTTCTCAGGAAGTTCTTCTGAAAGGTCATTACTTTGTGAGAAGTCAGTACGGATATCATAAAGTTCCCATTTTTCTTGCGGGCCATCAAAAGGAACACTTGCCATCCTCACCCATGGGACTCGACCATGAAAGCAGGACGCCATAAACCCGTCATGGTAGATGCCGCGATTTCCGAGTATTTCAAAGTATTGAGTTTTATGTGTACTCTCAGTCTGAGGCGAGTCGAATGTGTATCCCATTGAAGTTCCTTCAATGGGCATCTGAGAAACCCCATCTACTTCTTCGGGAGCTTCTATACCGATTGCTTCAAGGATGGTCGGTGCTATATCAATAACATGATGAAATTGGCTACGGAGTCCTCCTTGATCTTTAATGCGTTTTGGCCAAGAAATAGCCATGCCGTTTCTCGTCCCGCCAAAATGAGATGCAACTTGTTTCATCCATTGAAATGGGGAATCTTGTGCCCAAGCCCAGCCAACGTTGTAATGACATTCGCTGGCAGCCGTTCCAAAATCTTCCATATGTTCTAATAGCCACTCTGGATCTTCGTGAACACCATTTTGAAATGAAGGAGCGGACCAAGCGCCATGTATAGTTCCTTCCGCTGAGGCGCCATTGTCGCCAGTTATATAGATAAAAAGTGTGTTGTCCCACTCCCCTATTTCTTGAAGGCTTGTAACAATTTTCCCTACTTGCTCATCTGTGTGATGAAGGAATGAAGCAAAAATTTCCATGAGGCGACTAGCTACTGGCTTATACCTGTCTGGGTATTCTTCCCAACTGGGTATTTGTTCAGGTCTCGGTGTATTTACCGTTTCTTTTGGGATAACCCCCATTGCGAGTTGACGTTCATAAATTTCTTCTCTTAATACATCCCATCCTTGATCAAACTTTCCTTTGAAGTCATCAAGACGTTCACTTGGAACTTGTAAAGGAGTGTGTACAGCGCCTGGCGCGAAATAACAAAGAAATGGTCGATCTGGCCTGTGGGCTTTTGTTTGTTTTATCCATTTGGTTGCCTGTTCAGCGAGGTCTTCAGTCAAGTGATAATTATCTCGACCTATATAAGGCTGAATTGGTGTTGTTTGATCATAAAGAGCCGGCTCAAATTGTGAAGTTTCTGCTCCTGGGAAACCATAAAATCTTTCAAACCCTAAACCGGTTGGCCAGTGGTCAAAAGGACCTGACGGGCCTAGTTCCCATACAGGAGTAATGTGACCTTTACCAAACATTCCAGTTGCATAACCATTTGTTCGTAATATCTCTGCAATGGTGGCGGCTTCATCTGGGATTACTGAGTCATATCCTGGAAAAGAACTTGCTGCTTCTGTAATACAGCCCATATGTACGGTGTGATGGTTTCTACCCGTTAACAAAGCAGCGCGGGTGGGAGCACAAAGTGCAGTGGTATGGAATTGGTTATAGCGAAGTCCTTGTTCAGCAATGAGATCGCATGTAGGAGTTGGAACCGGTCCGCCAAAAGTCCCAAAAGAACCAAATCCAACATCGTCTAAAAGAACCACAACAACATTTGGAGCATCTTTTGGTCCAGAGGAAATAGGTAAAGGTTCTCCAGTTGAGTCTTTAAATAATCGTTTTATATCTTGAGCCATGATTCAAGCAATCCCAGTTTTATGCAAGTAAACAGTTATAGATAAAGTACCACCGTGATATCAGAGTCGGAATTTAAAGAAGAAGTTCTTTCTTTCTTCCAACGTGTCCCTCAACTTCTTGAAGAAATAGAAGACCCTTTTGAGAGAGAACGCACTTTTATAGCTGCATGTTACGACTCAAACTTGGGGGCTCTTAACTACCCAGTAGAAGATGGGGGGCGAGGACTTGAGCAGCGTTTTATTGACATATTTCGTCAAGAGTTACGAAATCAAAATTCCTTTTCAATTGGAAATGCGTTCGGTGTCGGTATTGGTTTCTGTTTGCCAACAATTCGGGATCATGGAAGTGAAGAGATTCGGAAGCGTTTCTTAAAGCCCGGATTACGTGGTGAAGAAATGTGGTGTCAACTCTATTCCGAACCAGGCGCAGGATCAGATCTTGCAGGGTTAACCACTCGAGCAGAACTTGATGGTGATGAATGGGTAGTTTCAGGTCAGAAAGTCTGGACTTCTGGCGCCTCTGTAGCGGATTTGGGGATTCTTCTTGCACGTACAAATTGGGATGTTCCTAAACACCAAGGAATTTCCATGCTGATTCTCCCCATGAATCAAGATGGTGTTGAAGTTAGGCCTCTAAAGCAAATGACTGGAACCTCGAGCTTTAACGAAGTGTTTATGGATAATGCAAAAATTCCCGCTAGTTGGGTTGTTGGAAGCCAAGGAGATGGGTGGAGAATGGCGGTTGCTTTACTTTCACATGAACGCTCATCTTTAGGTGCTGGAGGAGGCCGTCAGCCACTTTCTGTTAATGATCTGATTGCTTTGGCTCAAGAATCCGGGGTGAATGCTGATCCTCTGGTTAGACAACTCCTTGCCGACTTGTTTTCTGGAAGTCAAATTATTACCTGGCTTAATTTACGGAGCGGTATTCATCCCTCAATTGGAAAACTCTGGAGGACAAAACAGGGGCGAGCTGCTTCAAAAGTTGCTTCGAAATTGGCTTTTCCTGGAGGTGTAGCTTGGCAAGGGGAACCTTTAGGTTCAAGTGAAACCAATCGTTGGGCTTATGGAATTTGTGACTCCCCTGCTCATTCTCTAGGAGGCGGAACTGATGAGGTTCAAAAAAATACTCTTGGAGAAAGGGTTTTAGGTCTTCCACGGGAGCCGGCGGTTGACATAGACATTCCTTTTTCAGAAGTGAGAAAAAACTAAACTTGAGTAGAAGGTGGAAGTTTCATACTTCCTTGTGATGCAGAATAAAACTTGTCTGCTCTTTCTTCCCATGTAGATCCAACTCTTAAGATTCTTTTCATTGCATGTATTCCACTAGCAGGATAAGAACTAATTTCTTGAGCTAGTTCGCGGGAATGTTCGAGAACTTTATTGTCTGGAACTACGTCTAAAGCAACTCCAAGTTTTTGGAGTTCTGGGCCAAAAAACTTTCTCCCAGTTAAAACTAATTGTCGAGCAACTTCTGGAGAGAAATTTTCAAAAAGCCAAACTAAATTCATCGGTGCTGCCATGCCTATTTTTATTTCCCCGATCTGCAAGTAAGACTTTTCTCCAACGACTAAAAGATCACATGCTAAAGCCAAAGCGGCTCCCCCATTGATGGCAAACCGTTCAAGTGCCCCAATAATTGGTACTGGACATTGGAAGATGGCTTTATGAGCATTTTTTGTCAGTTCTAATGATTGCCCGAGCCAAGATGGTGGTGGTTCTGCTTTATGTTCCTTTAAATCAAGACCGGAGCAAAATGAGCCATCGGCACCATGTAAGAGAACTGCTTTGACTTCTTCTCTCTGATTTATTTCCTCAAACGCTGCTGCTAATTCTTCGTTAAGGGGGCCGGTAATTGCATTTTTGCGATCTGGACGATTCAAAGTAACAGTGGCTAAGGATTCGTTAAAGGAGACAAGAACATTGTCATTCTTTATTTCCATTTTTATGCCCGACACACTCCGTCAGTGCGTGCTGCTTCTGCCACGGCTTCCGCAACAGCATAAGGGACTGACTTATCGAAAACAGATGGAACTATAAACTTTGGACTTAACTCTTTTTCTGAAACTGAATCGGCTATTGCTCTAGCAGCAGCGATTTTCATA
>QCKS01000013.1 GCA_003215175.1 Acidimicrobiales bacterium AG-410-I20 | reverse complement strand
AGGTATGCGCTTTGACAAAGGCTACATTTCTCCATATTTCGTTACCGACCCAGAGAGAATGGAAGCAGTTCTGGACAACCCCTACATACTGCTCGTTGGCTCCAAGATTTCCGCCATTCGCGATCTCGTACCCGTACTTGAGAAAGTGATGCAGACATCCCGACCTTTGGTAATCATTGCTGAAGATGTTGAAGGAGAAGCCCTTTCTACTTTGGTGGTAAACAAAATTCGCGGAACATTTACATCAACAGCAGTGAAAGCACCAGGCTTTGGTGATCGGCGTAAAGCGATGTTACAAGACATGGCTATCCTCACTGGCGGTCAAGTCATTTCAGAAGAAGTTGGACTAAAAGTTGATGGTGTGACCTTGGAAATGTTAGGTGAAGCAAGAAAAATACTTGTCACCAAAGACGAGACTTTGATCGTGGAAGGATCAGGGGATGATGCAGATATTTCCGGTCGCATTAATCAAATAAAGGCCGAAATAGAAAACACTGATTCTGACTACGATCGCGAAAAACTTCAAGAACGTTTGGCGAAATTGTCTGGGGGCGTTGCAGTTCTACGAGTTGGCGCTGCTACAGAAGTAGAACTTAAAGAGAAAAAACATCGCATCGAAGATGCTGTTAGCACGACAAAAGCTGCTATCGAAGAGGGTGTGGTAGCAGGTGGTGGCGTAACTCTTGTTCGTGCCCAGTCCGCAGCAGAGAAAGCAGAAGGCGAACTTAGTGGTGATGAAGCCACAGGCGCCCGTATAGTTGCGAAGGCTCTAGAAGGTCCTTTAAATCAAATCGCTGTTAACGCTGGTTTAGAGGGAGGAGTCGTAGTAGAGAAAGTAAGAAACCTCAAAGGCTCAAATGGACTCAATGCGGCAACCGGAGAATACGAAGATCTTGTAAAAGCAGGTGTTATTGATGCAGCTAAGGTCACACGATCAGCTTTACAAAATGCAGGATCAATAGCAGCCTTATTTTTAACCACCGAAGCAGTGATTGCGGACGCACCAGAAGAATCTGGTGAGCCAGCTATGCCTGATATGGGGTTCTAATCAAAAAATAACAACTAGTGCTTCCAATCGCCTTTAATTGAAATTTCCTTTAAGGTCTAAATAAGCAAGTTGAATAATAAGGATTGTCTCAATGGCACGAGGTAGAACAAAACATGTTTTTACTCACCGTGTTGATTCGGATGGACTGCGTCGGATACCGGATGAGTTAATTGTCGAAGAACCAATGTCGATCCGGCTAGACGATGAACTCGTCGCGACAACCATGCGAACCCCCGGAGATGATTTCGAATTGGCTGCCGGGTTTTGTTTCACCGAAGGGTTACTTAGAGAAGCAGAAATAAAATCAGTGCGTTATTGCGGCCAAGGCTCTGCCAGTGAGTCTGAATACAACGATGTAACGGTTGATACAGCAGGAACAGCAGCAGCACCCACGCCTCGACTAGGACCCTCATCCTCTTCTTGTGGAATATGTGGCACTGAGGCAATAGAGCAACTTTATAACAGGCTTAACAAACTGGAAGTCGAACCATTTGATCTCAGCACGATATCTGCTGCTGCTTCTGAGATTACCGACCAACAAGCATTATTCACAGCAACTGGAACTGTCCACGCTGCTGCAGCGTTTAATCGAAAAGGAGACTTAGTACTCCTTCGCGAAGACATTGGAAGACACAACGCTGTAGACAAAGTGATCGGAAGACTCCTCCTTGATAAAAAACTTCCCGCTAAAGATCTAGGCCTCTGGGTTAGTAGTAGAGCTTCGTTTGAGATGGTGCAGAAAGCATGGGCCGCAGGATTTCCTGCATTAGTAGCTGTGAGTGGACCATCTGCGTTGGCAGTAGAAACAGCAAATAGAGCTGGGTTACAACTAGCAGGTTTTGCTCGTGGGTCACGCCTAAATATTTACAATAAAGATTAAGCCCTTCTTGTTTTACGAAAGGTAAAGAGTTCCGTAGACTCTATATTCCATGAGCGATTTGATTTCACCTAAGGTTGGTTTGGCAGTTTTACATCTTTTTTGTAAAACAAATCCACAAAATGATGAGCAACCTTTGACAAACATAAACAAAGAAGCAATCAAAGAAGTTGCAAAGAAAATTGTTGAGCAAGGAGATCAGCTTGTTACTGCAGCGGTATTAGGGCATAAAGCTGACATAGCCTTCATGCTTCTAGGCGAAGATCTATGGAGATTAAGAGACGCTCAAACAGCATTAGCGCAGACCGGTCTTGAAATAGTAGATAGTTATGTTTCTCTAACAGAAATCTCTGAATATGCCGAGGGCATTCCGGAACAAATGCGAAACTCTCGGCTCTATCCTGAACTCCCACCACCAGACAAACCTGCTTTCTGCTTCTATCCAATGTCAAAGCGCAGAAATGAACAAGCAAATTGGTTCACTCTTCCATTCGAAGAACGATTAGAGCTCATGCATGAGCATGGAGCTTCTGGACGTACATTCGCTGGACGAGTTCTGCAAGTTGTAACTGGGTCAACTGGAGTAGATGATTTCGAATGGGGGGTCACTTTGTTTGCTCAACACCCCGATGACTTAAAAGAGGTTGTCTACACAATGCGTTATGACAAAGCATCAGCAATTTATGCTGAATTCGGACCTTTCTACACCGGGATAGTGGATGAATTGGAAGTCGTTTTAGAACACTTAGATATTTAGGGCCGTTACGTATGAGATATTCGCAACAATTAGAACGCCTTCAAGACGAGTTGGAAAGTCTAAAAAGTGTTGTTGTTGCTTTTTCAGGTGGAGCAGACTCTTCGTTTTTAGCTCATGTAGCACACAACACTTTGGGCCCAAGTAACTGTCACGTAGTTACGGCAGTATCTCCTTCACTACCAATAACCGAATATCAAGATGCCGCTGATCTCGCCTCTGAATGGGGATTTAGATGGAGCACCGTCGAAACAGATGAGATGGAATCAGAAGAATATCGAATGAATGATTCTAATCGGTGTGGGTATTGCAAAGAAGCGTTAATGAAATCATTGAGCCCAATCGCTAACGAGGAGTCAGCCACAATTCTGCTTGGGGTAAATTTAGACGACCTTGGAGATCACCGACCTGGGCAATCAGTCGCTTCATCTGAAGGAGCTCGGTTTCCGTTGGTTGAAGCTGGATTTACAAAAAATGCGATCAGGTCTACCTCTCAAGAACTCGGACTACGAACCTGGGATAAGCCTGCAGCGCCATGCTTATCTTCACGATTACCATATGGAACACCAGTAACTCTTTCTCGACTTTCTGCAGTTGAGAAAGCTGAAAAATCTCTAAAAAATTTAGGGTTCAGCGACCTTCGTGTTCGGCATTATGAAAAGACAGCACGACTAGAAGTACCTGTCTCAGAGATCGAAAAAGTTCTTCTATATCGTCAAGAAATAGTTAAAGCAGTTCAATCTGCTGGGTATCTCTATGTGACCTTAGATCTTGAAGGCCTACGCTCAGGAAATTTAAATCAAGAACTTCAAGAGTACGATTAACAGATGATCACACATGCTGAAGATGTTTTAAAGAACCGTTCTTTAACTGGATCAGACTTTTGTGACGCATTAACTAAACGAACAGACGCTTTTCTCAAAGCAATCTATGAGGATGCAGTGCCCCCTCTTGGCACAGCAGTTCTAGCCATTGGTGGATATGGGAGAGAAGAACTATGCCCCGGGAGCGATATCGATGTTGTCCTCGTGCATGAACCAGACGTGGAAGTAAACGAATTAGCGGAAAAACTTTGGTATCCGTTATGGGACGCTGGACTCAAACTTGGACATCAAGTAGGGACGGTTAATCAAATAGTTGAAGTGGCCTATGAAAATTTGGATATGGCTACAAGTTTGCTTGCCTGTCGTTTGATAGCAGGCGATAAACAATTGGCTCAAGAGCTCATTCATAGAGCGCATGAACAATGGGCCAGCAAATCTTCTCACTACTTAGCTGAACTAAATAAATCAGTGATTTCTCGACATCAAAAATTTGGCGAGGTGGCTTTTCTTTTAGAGCCAGATTTGAAAGAAGCCAGAGGAGGATTACGAGATGTACATGTATTGAAATGGGTTGAAGAGTCAGAGCAAATCTTGAGAGATCAGGAAAATAGAAGCCTTGAAGAAGCATTTGAGAAGCTTTTAGAGGTTCGAATTGAATTACATAGGGAAACGGGTCGAAGATCCGATCGACTTTCTTTAGAGTTGCAAGATGATATAGCGGTACGTCTCGGATATGACGATGCAGATCAGATGATGTCAGAAGTTGCAACTGCGGCAAGGGTTATTGCATGGACAGGCGATGGAGCACATCGTCGGATAAGTCGTTTGTTGAGAGATCGTGGACCCCGAAGGGTTATTCAGAAAGTATTACGACGAGAAGTTGAGCCAGGTCTGATATTAGAGAATGGTCGTATTCAAGTCACTAAAGAAGCGCTTGAAGATCCCTTGGTCGTTCTTCGTAGTGCACTTGCTGCAGCAGAAAATAATGCTTACTTAGATCGTTCTTCTTTAGAGACTCTTTCAAAAGGCGCCACTGTTCTTCCTGATCCTTGGCCAAAAGAAGCCAGAAACCTTTTCGAAAGACTTTTGTTAACTGGATGGCCAGCGATTCAAGTAATAGAGGATCTTGATCAAAGTGGTTTATTCGTTCCTTTGATACCGGAGTGGGCTCCCTGCCAATCATTGCCTCAACGCAACGCATACCACCGATTTACTGTAGATCGGCATTTATTAGAAGCAGCCGCCCAAGCCTCACTTTTAGAAAAACGGGTAGATAGACCGGATTTATTGGTTGTAGGTGCATTACTTCATGACATTGGGAAGGGCTATCCCGGAGACCATTCAGAAGTTGGAGTAGATCTTGTTGTTACTATCGCCGGACGCATGGGTTATTCCGTAGAAGACGTGGGTCTTTTATCAGCAATGGTAGAACAACATTTACTTCTTCCTGATGTCGCTACACGACGAGATTTAGATGATGACGGAACTATTCGATCGGTCGCAGCAACTGTAGGAAATATTAGATTGCTGCGGCTCTTATGGGCATTAACTGAAGCGGACTCAATAGCAACTGGACCTTCAGCTTGGAGCCATTGGAAAGACGGGCTAGTTACTGAATTAGTTGCACGAGTAACACATGTTTTAGAAGGCGGCGATGTTCTAGATGTAATAGGTGGAGCGTTTCCAAATGAAGAACAGAAAGAAATGCTTTTGGCTGATGAAGACATTATTAGAGGAGAAGGCTCAACATTTACTGTCGTCACAAAAAATCGTTCTGGAATTATCTCAAAGGTTGCTGGAGTCTTGGCCCTTAATGGCATAAGTGTTTTTGGAGCTGCTGCACACACAGAGAATGATCGTTCTCTTTCTGTTTTTCGAGTTGAGCGTAGAGATGATCAAGAAATCAAATGGGAGCTAATAGCTGAACAAACAAGGAAAGCCTTTGCCGGTCAGTTAGCTGTCGCAGCACGATTAGGCGACCGTTCACGCTTTGATCGAAGAGCACAAGCAACCGCCCGCCCTGTGCAATCGCGCCTAACTGTAGATAATGAGACCTCAGAATTTGCAACAGTTTTAGAAATTAGTTGTCTTGACGAGACAGGAATTCTGTACCGAATTACTCGAGCATTCACAGAATTAGATTTAGATATCGTGAGCGCTAGAGTCCAGACCCTTGGCTCTGAAGTCATTGATGCTTTCTATATAAGAGATCAAAGCGGAAACAAGATTGAAGATCCGGAACATTTAGCAGAAATTGAACTAGCTGTTCTGCGTTGGATAGATATGGACCTTTAATAAGGGTTCCTTCTTCACGGGATCCAGAGGTAGGTCAGGCTTTCTGATTAATACTTTGCTAGCCGCTAGTCTTAGTTGAGTTAGAAAGTAAGAAGGGGTATTAAATGAAACTCGTTAAATTGTTCGCGCCACTGATAGTTGCGGCTTTATTATTGAGCGCTTGTGGTGACAGTTCTGTGACCAGGCAAGACGTTATTGATTTCGTGGTCGACACTATTCAAGAAGAGGAACCGATGGCTGCGGAGATTTCTAGAGAAGCTATGGCCGAGGTTCAGGGATGCCTACTCGATGAAATTAAAGCAGTATCTGGTGACTCGTACGAAACCATATTAGATGAATCTAAAAAGGTCGCTGAAGATGACTCTTACGAGAGTAAGTATGAAGACATTAGTGACGAAGCGGCCTCTGGGTGCATGGCAGACAGCCGAGAGGTTCTTGAGTTTTCTATAAACGTGTTCCTCCCAGAGGACATGCAAGTAGATTTAAGCGGAGTAGATAATTACCACAGAGAAGCTCTAGCCGTAATGTTTAACTGGTCTATGAGCATGTTTATACCAGAGGAGATGTCGGATGACGCTGGTTACTGTATGGCTGACTATGTAGCAGACAACTCTGGTGATTCTCACAGAGACATCCTCATTGACTTGCTAGATGACGGTTCTGCGTATGAAGCCGTATCAGAAGCTGCTGTAATGGATTGTTTAGACTTTTAAAAACTTAGTCCTTTAACATAGAAACCCCCGGTTTAGGTCGGGGGTTTCTTTTGTTACATGCACAGAAATTTTGTTGAGAAGAGTGCTTCTGGTACTCTTCGCCGATATTAGAAATTGTGTCAATTGGCGCTGACAATGATGATTGGATAGGGGATAGTGAAGATTACTGCAGTAACTTTAGATGCAGTTGGTGAACCTGTTCGAGTAGAAGAAGTCGACCTTGAGCAGCCAAATAAAGGTGAAGTGCTCGTAAAGATGGGTGCAGCCGGCGTTTGTCATAGTGACCTGCATTCAATTTCAGGACAACATCCAGCCGACTTGCCTTGCGTGATTGGACACGAAGGAGCTGGCGAGGTGGTGGCTGTTGGGCCTGAAGTTAGCCGTGTAAAAGTCGGTGACCGAGTAGCACTTAATTGGCAACCAAACTGCGGTAATTGTTTTTATTGTGACCGCGGTGAGCATGAATTATGTAGAGAAGTGACACAAACGGTGTGGAGCGGGTATATGGCTGATGGAACGAGCCGAATCTCACGAAACGGTAAGCCACTTTTCCACTACTCAGGAATCTCAACATGGGCTGACCATATGGTAGTTGATCAAGTTTGTTGTGAATTAATTCCAGATGAAGTCCCTTATGAAGTAGCAGCAATTATTGGTTGTGCGGTGGCGACCGGGGTGGGTGCAGCAATACATAGGGGGCGTATTAGCCCAGACCATAGGGTGGTAGTCGTTGGAGCTGGGGGTGTAGGACTAAGCGCAATAATGGGCGCCTCTATGGCAGGGGCCAAACAGATAATTGCGGTTGATCAAACTCTTGAAAAAGAAGAACTCGCTCGAGAGTTCGGAGCAACTGATTTTATTCTTTCAAGTGATGAAGATATTGAGAGAGTAATTGAACTAACTGAAAATCGAGGAGCCGATGTGGTTATTGAAGCAGTTGGTATCCCTCAGCTTCAACAGCTTTGGTTAGAGGGCGTTCGGCCTGGCGGAACGTTAGTTCTTGTTGGGGTGCCTCATGTTGATGTCTCCTCTTTGTATGGGTCGGCGAATTTGATCCGAATGCAGAAAACTATTACTGGAAGTTATTTCTCTGCGACTGATACTAAAAAAGCAATACAAGATTTATGCGCTGCCTATGTCGATGGCCGGTTACCAGTTGATCGACTCATTACTAAACGTATACAGATCGATGAAATTCAAGATGCTATTGATTTAGTGGTTACAGGGGTAGAAGGCCGAATAGTTATTACCTTTTAGTGACCCTTCAAAGAAAGGACATCAAGCATGACTGAACTAACTACTTACAAATATTTTGCAGGTGGGGAGTGGCTTGAACCTGATTCTGGGCAATGGATAGAAAGTGAAAATCCAGCAATAGGAGAACTTTGGGCACGAGTACCAGATTGCAATTACGTTGACGTCGATCGTGCAGTTCAAGCAGCTAAGTCAGCTTTCTATGATGGCCCTTGGTCACAAATGAGTGGGACTGAACGCAGTCAAATACTCCGTCGTATCGGTGATGTTGTCGTTAAAAATGCAGAACGGCTCGGAGAAATCGAAACTCGTGATAACGGCAAACTCCCAAAAAATATCACCCCAGCTTTGCGTTCATGGCAAACTGACAGCTTCTATTACTACGCGGGCATGACAGACAAATTTGAAGGATCAGTAATTCCTTTAGACCTCCCTGACATGGTCAACTATCTCGAATGGGAACCCTTCGGAGTTTGTGGTTTAATCACGGCTTGGAACTCTCCACTTGGGGTTCTTATTTGGAAACTGGCACCAGCTCTAGCAGCAGGAAACACGGTAGTAATTAAACCATCAGAACATGCATCAGCTTCAACCCTTGAATTCATGGATGTTCTACAGGAAGCAGAGCTACCCCCAGGAGTGGTAAATGTGGTTACAGGCTATGGCGCACCAACTGGGGAAGCATTAGTCACTCATCCCGATGTTCGTATGGTAAGTATGACTGGAGGTATTCCAGGCGGAAGAGCAGTGGCTTCAGCAGCATCTAAACAAGTTAAACCATTGGTGATGGAACTCGGTGGGAAATCGCCTCAAATCGTTTTCGAAGACGCTGATCTTGAATTGGCAGTTAATGGGATAGCCTCTGGAATTTTCCCAGTAGCGGGCCAAAGCTGTGTCTCAGGTTCCCGAGCTGTAGTACATCACAGTTTGGTTGAAGAATTTACGGAACGTTTAATTGCTGTATCAGCAAAAGCGAAAATTGGGGATCCACTTGACCCATCAACTCAAATAGGACCGATAGCCAATCGTCCCCACTACGAAAAAATACTTACAGACATTGAAAATGCGGAAAAATCAGGCGCCAACTTAGTGCTTGATGGAAGAAATTTCGGCTCCGAAGCAGGCTATTACATAGGACCAACAATTTTCAGTGAAGTAACTAATGACATGGATCTGGCACAACATGAAATTTTTGGCCCAGTGATCGGAATTATTTCCTTTACCGAAGAAGATGAAGCAGTCCACGTAGCCAATGATTCAATTTACGGTCTTGCTGCAGGTATTTGGACACGAGACACCAACCGAGCTATCCGTATTGCAAAACGACTAGAAGCGGGAACAATTTATATAAATAACTACTTCAATGCTTCAACACAATCCCCGGTAGGTGGTTTCAAACAATCAGGTTATGGCCGAGAAAATGGTATAGAGGGAATGCGCTGTTTTATGCAAACAAAATCTGTGTGGCAGGCTACGAACCCATCTGAATCCGACCCATTTCCGCTATAGAAATAAAGATATTGCAGACAACAAACGCTTCAGGAAAGAAAAAGTAATATGAGCAAAAACCCTATCGAGGGAACCAAATTTGGCTCTGCTGCTAAGGAATATGCTGAACACCGCAAAGGTTTTCCCGACTCCACTTTCAATGAGTTGCAGAAACTAGATGTAGGTAAACCAGATCAAACACTCCTCGATCTAGGTTGTGGAACAGGAACACTTGCCCGTGGCTTTGCACAACGAGGGTGCAAAGTTACAGGAGCCGATATCGACCATCGGATGCTTGAAGAAGCTTCAAAGTTAGCTACCAAAGAAGGAGTTGAAGTCACATGGCTTGAAGCATCGGCAGAGAATACAGGATTGCCAGATTCTGCATTTGACGCCATAACTGCCGGTCAATGTTGGCATTGGTTTGATCAGGTTCCAACGATTACGGAGTGTGCCCGCTTATTAAAACCAGATGGCAAATTAGCGCTGTGCTGGTTTGATTGGCTTCCCTTACCTGGGACTGTCCCCTTTGTTACGGAAGAACTGATCGAATCCCATAATCCGGATTGGGCACTAGGAGGTGTTCGAACAAGAGGCGATTATTACGACTTATTCAAATCGACTTTCACGCAATATTCAATGAAGATCGTAGGGGGATTTGATTTTGTTGATGATACAACGTACTCAAGGATTTCTTGGCGTAAAAGAATTCAAGCAAGTGCTGGCATTGTTGCCCTTTCACCAGAGAAGGCGCTTGCATTTGATCAAGAACTTGACCAAATACTTGTCAAAGAATTTGGCACCGGTGATCTGAAAACTCCACATAGTGTTGTGAGTTTCGTTCTAGCTAAAAATTAAATAGCTGACTAAACCTCAGTAAACACAAGGCCTCTAGAGGAAAGAAAAGTAAAAAGACTTAGTACTTCTAAAGGCAAGATAACTACTGGGTTTGGTGATTTGATAGTGATCTAATCAAGTTGACAGACTACGGTAAGAACATGACCACCCCGCCAACTCAACTTGATTTACTTCGATGGGCAGAAGCACTTGCTGGATCAGCAAGGACCGGCTTAGGTTTTACAGAAAACCTTTATGAGCAAGAACGCTATGAAGAAATCTTGAAAGTCGCTGCAGAAATTAGAAGCCAAGCTGACGCCCTATCCGGGAAGGCTATAGATGCAGACGAACTAGCCGACGAGTGGTTGAAATCTGTTGGAAAAGGAGTTCCCGGATACGTAACCCCAAAAATCACAGTTGGAGCCGTTGTGGGTAACGAAAAGAATGAGTTACTTCTGGTACAGCGCGCCGACTCTCTTGTTTGGCTGTATCCAACTGGATGGGCGGACGTTGGGTATTCGGCTTCAGAAGTCGTGGTGAAAGAAGTGAAAGAAGAAACAGGAATTGATTGCGAAGTAATTCGTCCGATTGCCATATTAGATGGGATGAGACTTGGGTTTACTGGCATTCCGCTCTACTCCCTAGTGTTTCATTGCCAAATGATTGGGGGAGAGTTGAAACCCCATCCCCTTGAATGCGCTGACGTTGGGTTCTTCGCAGAAGGAGAATTACCAGAGAAGACCGCAGTTCCTGAACAATGGGCTGAAGAAGCTTTTGCAGCTATTCGTGGAGAAGAAATTGATGTTCGATTCGATCGTCCACGTGAACCAATATGGGTTGGCGACGATAGTTCGTTAGAAGAGAAGCTCGGATCAGAAACTTTAGATTCCCTAATAGAAGACGTAGAGAATTAATTTCGACCTGGATGGTTACGGAGAAAGTCTTCTACTTCAGATACGAGACGGTCAGGGTCATCAGCAAAATCTGACTCTGAGGCTTCGATATCAAAATCATTTTCAAGTTGTTCAACATACTCTGCAGTTGAATCATCTTCAGCGACGATGTCACTTACCTGACGCTCGTAGTCTGCTGCAGCGATCTCTAAGTCGGTGCAAGAAATAGAAATATCCAAAGCCCCGCAAACCCGGTTCACTAGGGCGAGAGCTGCTTTTGGTGAAGGGGCATTCGAAACGTAGGCAGGAACTCCAGCCCAAAAAGAAGCTGTTGGCATTCCTAGTTCTCGCAAATGAGATGAAAGTACCCCAACAATTCCAGTAGGTCCTTCATATGTAGAAGGGGAGATGTCTAGTCGCCTAGCTAAGTCTGCGTCATCGCTGCTCCCATAGATTTGAACTGGGCGAGTATGAGGAACATCTACAAGTAGGGCTCCGAGCGTAATAACTTGGCACGCTCCAATTGCTTCTGCAGCAGAAGCAATTTGATCAGCGAATGTTCTCCATCGGAGTTGTGGTTCATGACCTATCAGAGTCACGAGGTCATGTTGAGAATTTGGGATAGAGGCCGCAGATAACTTAGTTGAAGGCCATTGAATCATTCTCTGAGAATTACTTTTTAACCTCACAAAAGGTCGAGCAACAGTAAAATCAAAAAAATCTTCTGCGTCAATTGTCGCTACAGATTCCGCATTGAAATGATCACGTAAATAACGTGCAGCAGTAGTTGAGGCTTCACCGGCATCGTTCCAGCCCTCAAATGCCGCCAACAAAATTGGAGATTCTAAATCGACTTCATTAGTCCAATGTAGATGCGGTATATGTGAAGACATTAAAGGCGATGCTACCGGAGAACTTCAAAAACACGCGCTGATAGACGGATAAGTGAGACGTGTCGTACAATTAACAACGTGTTAGAGATCACTGAAGCAACAGAGGTAACCCCGGACCTAGTAGAGGCCATGGAACGTTTGATTCCTCAATTATCCAGTTCAAACCTTCCACCTGACTTTGAAGCATTATCGAACATAACGAGTAGTGAGGCTTCAATATTGTTGGTAGCTGAAATAGACGGAAAGGTTGTAGGAAGTTTAACTCTTGTATTATTTCGTATACCTACAGGTTTACGTGCATGGATAGAGGACGTTGTAGTAGATGAAACAGTGCGAGGCCAAGGTGTAGGCGAAGCATTGAATCAGGCAGCAATCAATCGTGCCCAATCGGCAGGCGCTACAACTGTAGATCTAACATCGCGACCATCTAGAGAAGCCGCAAATCGTCTTTACCAAAAAATTGGGTTTATAGAGCGAGCAACAAACGTTTATCGAAAAGATTTATAAAAATAGCAAAAAGTAAATCTTTTGTTGCTTAGTTGGTGTCTTTTGATCTCTCTATTAACCGGTCATCGTTATATTTCACGGCGTATTTTGCAATAGTCATGATTACTTGGACAATGACAAAAATGATTGAGAGAGCGACAAGAATGGGCCAACCAATAGCAAGTCCGATAATTAGTGACGTCAGCCCCAAAAGTGTGACAATAAGCATGTATAGACCCTAGAGGGTGAATCACCATGAACACTGGTTTACTGAATAAATGATCACTAATGAGGAAATTCAAGCTTTTGCTGATGAGGGGACTGTCGTTCTTCGTCAAGTTCTTACTAAAGCAGAAGTTGAGTCCTTACAACAGGCTGTGGCTTTTGTGATGAATAATCCTGGCCCTCTTTCGATTCAATTGTCTTCTGAAGACAATCCCAGCGACTTTACAGAAGACTTTCGAAGATGGAATGATCACAAATCAATAGAAAGTGTTGCCTGCCATAGTTCGCTGCCTAAGATCGCATCATTGCTAACAAAATCGTCAGTTATAAGATTTCATCACGACCACATTCTGACTCGCTCAGTGAGAAATCAACAACGAACTCCATGGCATCAAGATCAGCCTTATTACGATATTGAAGGAACTCAAACAGTTTCATTCTGGTTGCCTTTAGATCCGGTACCAAAAGACGAAAGTATCGAAGTAGTTGCTGGCACCCATCAAGGGCCCTGGATGATGCCTCGTACCTTTGTAGATAAAGAAGCCCGGTGGTTTCCAGAAGGCACTCTTGAAGAAGTCCCTGACATCGATCAAGATAGAGATTCATTTCAAATTAGATCTTGGGAACTTGAACCAGGAGACGCAATTTGTTTCTCATTTCTCTCCTTACATGCGGCTCCAGGTACAAAGAAAGGAAGACGAACAGTTTCTTTGCGCTATGTAGGTGAAGATGTTCGCCGAGCTCAACGCCCTTGGCAAACATCACCTCCATTTCCGGAATTAGATGATCAAAAAGACGGTTTGAAAGACGGAGATGAGTTAAATCATCCACTTTTTCCCGTAGTTTGGCCCTAAATCATTAGATTCATGCTGATTTGCCCCGTTCTTTGGCTTATCCGCTATTAAGATTGCATTTCATGTCCTCCGCACTCCTTGCTCGTTTGACGCGCCTCCGCCAGAATTATGGAACGAAATTGCTCCGTTTTGCAGGAGTGTCAATGGTGAATGTAGTCACTGGACAAACACTCTTATACATCTGTTTCGCCCACCTAGGACTTTTCGGTATAGCCGCTAATGGAGTGGCAGTAGTTGCAGGGAGTATTCCTTCTTACTTCTTAAGCCGCCACTACGTTTGGGAGAAAGACAAAGGCGAACACAAGGTAGTAAGCGAAATTGTTCCATTTTGGGGATTAGCATTTGCCGGTCTTATACTTTCGACTTTGTTTGTAGCTATTGCTGACAATTTTTACGACCATGTTCTTGTTATGCAAGCAGGCAATGCAGCCGCGTTTAGTTTGCTTTGGGTAGTTCGATTTGCGGTTCTAGAGCACCTGCTTTGGGGAGATCGAGCTGAAAGTCAGTTAACTGAATCATCAACTTAAACATGGATAGATATCTTCAGGAATTAGCTGAATCTGTCAAAGGTTTTATGCCACCTGCCGAAGGACTTGCACTATATGAATATGCCACTCAAGTAGAAATAGACGGTCCGTATCTTGAAATCGGAAGTTATTGCGGCAAATCTACAATCTATTTAGGGTCGGCAGCTCAAGAATCAAAACGCACTCTCTTTGCACTAGATCACCACAGAGGATCAGAGGAAAACCAAGCTGGATGGGAATGGCATGACTCAAGTTTGGTAGATCCATTAACAGGACTCATAGATACACTGCCAACTTTTCGCCAAACAATTCAAAAAGCACATTTAGAAGAAGTCGTTGTAGCTCTAATCGGCTATTCAGCACCTATCGCTGCCCTCTGGGAAACGCCACTATCGCTCTTATTTATTGATGGTGGCCACGGAAAAGAACCAGCGCATCAAGACTATGAAGGGTGGGTTCCGCACATAAAAGAAGGCGGAATTTTATTAATTCATGATGTATTTCCTGATCCATCTCAAGGGGGGCAGCCACCATTTGAAATATGGACACGCGCCATTGATTCTGGAGCCTTTACAGAAATTGGTACCACAGGATCACTCCGGGCATTACAACGAACTGGAAAGGGAATTTAATCCCTTCGTTTGACAACGGTTTCTATGTCAATAATGTCCGGAAGACTTGAATGATCAACAAATAAGGACGAGGCGGGACTAGAGCCAGAAATTGCGTCTGCTGCAAGAACAATGGCAGCTGCAGTGTAAGTCGTACATTCATTCTCAGGAAAACTGATGCTCCCAGGATGAACGAGCCCAGTAAGGCATTTCCCGTCTTCCTGACGCATTTCTAAAGCACCTTTAAACAGCGTCAAAGCATCTGATTGACTCCCGGCAATTAAATATGCCATAGCGCATTCACAAGTTTCTGCTGCCGTAACCCAATCTTGATCGCTTACACATCGAACCCCGTGGCCTTCAATGATAAATTTCTCTCGCTGAGTTTCAAGATAAGAAAAAGTATTTTCTGCATCAAGAGCGCCGGATAAGACTGGATAATACCAGTCCATAGCCCAACGTTCTTTTGGAGCGAAAGCACCTTCCGGTTGAGTCCGAATCGCATGAGCAAGATGCGCTAAAGAGAGTTCCCAGTCTGGACGATCATGCCCTAACTCTTCTCCTATAGCGATCGCACATCTCAAACTATGGCAGATGCTTGAAGAACCAGTAAGCAAAGCATATGACCATGGGGTTCCATCTTCATGCCTAGCCCAGAGTATTGGCCCGCTAGAGGTTTGAAGACGAAGAACAAACTCAATCGCTTTGTCAACTGAGGCCCACATGTGTTCAAGAAAACCTCTATCTCGTGTCATTAACCAGTGATGCCAAACACCAGTAGCGATATAAGCAATAACATTGGCATCAAACTTTGGATCTTCAATTCCATCCGCCAAATAATATTGATGCCATCCGCCAGCACCTGGACCATCATCAAGCTGCATCTCTAGCAGCCACTGATAAGCGGCTTCGGCTTCGTCAAGATGTCCAGTACATGCAAGCGCCATTGCTGCTTCTACATGGTTCCAAGGGTCACAGTGACCACCAGGAAACCAAGGAATCATGCCATTAGGAAGCTGCCATTCAGCGATAGTCGACGCGGTGCGTTGTAGATCTTTGGCATCGATTATTCCTTGGACCTCAGGTAGTGGCATAACTATTCTCCGAACTTAGTTTTTGGGCATAAACAACTTTGCTTTTTCCTAGAACAGGGTTCAAGAATGACTCTGTCCAGCGAGTCAACTTAGGGGCTTTAACGATATCCCAAGTTAATAATTTGTGGTAAGCGTTAACCAGCCAGTGATCCTCAATGGCTTTATTAGGACCCACAGCGCACCTCAACCACCAATATGGACTGTGCAAGGCATGTGCTTTATGGCTACCTAAAGGAGATAAACCAGCTAATTGCATTTTTTCTTCAAGTTCTTTACGTCCATAAATGCGAACATGTCCACCCTCAGCGTTCGGGGCATGGTAGTCCTCTGACAGAGCCCAACATAATTTTTCCGGCAGTTTAGATGGAATTGTTACAGCCAAAACCCCGCCAGGGCGCAGAACACGCGTTAATTCGCTTAGCACTTCTTGATCTTGTTCGATATGTTCCATTACTTCGGAAGCTATAACTCGATCAAAAGATTCGTCGCTGAAAGGTAACTGGGTAGCGTCTCCGTTAGCAGTTTCTAACATAGTTCCTTCGGTTATTTCTCCGTCAGACCACATCACAGCAGCAATATTTCGAACTTGAACCAATTCTTCGTAGCCGAGATCACAGGCAACTACATCAGCCCCGCGACGCAGTGCTTCGTAGGCGTGACGACCAAATCCGCATCCTAAATCAAGAACCATGTCGTTCGGTTGTAAATCCAAACGCTCGTAACGAACAGTAAGCATTATTTAGTGCCCCTATTTTCTTCTAATAGAGCCCTATATTGCTCGACTGTACGCAGCGCCGTATGGTGCCAACTCCAATGATCAATAACACGCTGACGTCCTTGCATACCTACACGATTTCGGGCTTCAGGGTTATCAAGAGCCTCACGGATCATTGCAGCAAGAGCTTCGCTGTCACCAGGAGGCACCTGAAAACAAGTTTCATTATGAGTCCCTGTGACCTCAGGAAGAGCACCCCCAGTTGTCGTTACAAGAGGAACCCCACAAGACATAGCCTCAATAGCAGGCAACGAAAACCCTTCATAGAGAGAAGGGACTATCGCTAACTCGGACTCGCTATATAACTCAACAATACGTTCATCGGGTACCCCGTGTACCCAAGAAACACAGTCAGTGAGTCCTAACTCTTTGAATACATCTGAACTGGCGCTGTCCTCTTTTTGGCGGCCAATAATTACAAGTTCTATATGTCTCTCTGTCCGTAGCTTAGCTATAGCCTCAAGTAGGTATTTCAGGCCTTTCATAGCTACATCAGCACTAGCAGTAGTAATTATTTTCCCTGGGATCCTTTTGACATTCTCCATAGGTAAAAACAAGTCTGGGTCCACACCAACCGGTACAACATGTACACGATCAGGGTCAACGCGATGGTCAGCTGATATATCTACTTTGGATGATTCGGAGACCGTCATCACTCTTTCCATCCGTTTAGCAACTTGAGTTTGCATTTTCGTAAATGCATACCATCGGCGCTTTCCGATTCTTTCAATCATTCCACGGGCGTGTTCGATTTCTAGACGGCGGTCCACAGTAATTGGATGATGAATAGTTGAAAGGACAGGAAGTTTTAGGTGATTCTGCATGAGTAATAAACCCCATCCAAGGCATTGATTGTCATGCACTAAATCAAATTCGTCACGCCTCTTAGCGAGATGACTCCATGCTCTCATACTGAATGCCATCGGTTCAGAAAAATTACCTGTGTTGAAAGAGAGAGATTCCAAGAGGTCCCATTTTGTTTTTAACTCCCAAATTCTTGCTTTACGCATTGGGAAATAATCATTGTAAAGATCAAGGCTTTTGAGTTGAGTTAAGGGAACTGTTTCATCAAGAACCGGGTAGGGCTGTCCAGCAAAAACTTCAACATGATGTCCTAAGCCAGCAAGGGCTTTAGTTAAATGACGGGTGTAGACCCCCTGCCCGCCACAGTGTGGTTTACCGCGATAAGCCAAAAAAGCGATACGCAATGGGTCATCAGCGCCCATAGGTAAGTCTCTTTTAGTAACCATCTATTAATTGTGGCGCCACTTTTTGATGATTACTCGCTAGTAACTTGTACCTTTTGTCACATGAGAGCTTTAATCCAAAGAGTTAAATACGCAAAAGTAACGGTAAATAATGAAATAGTTGGCTCTATTGGCTCAGGACTATGCGTATTTGTAGGCGTCACTCATACCGATGACACTGAGAAATCAAGAAAGTTAGCTAAAAAAATTACTAATTTAAGAATTTTTGATGATTCTGAAGGAGTAATGAACCTTTCCCCCCTTGAGACAGACTCTGAAATATTAGTAGTTAGTCAATTTACTCTCTATGGCGATACCTCTCGTGGGAATCGACCTTCTTGGATTGCTGCTGCTAGACCAGAGCAAGCAGAACCACTTATAGAGGATGTTGTGCAAACTTTGCTTGAGGCTGGATTGAAAGTTTCAACTGGTGTATTTCAAGCCTATATGGAAGTTGAATTACTTAATGATGGTCCATCTACAGTCATTTTAGAGATATAGGTATTATCCAAAGTTAGTGGAGTCACTTTCCTCAGGCTTTTTATGCCCTATGAGGATCAACATAATTGAAAGAATAAATATTGGCCATATCCCGACTTCGGTAGCCCAAGTAAGGCCACTACGTTTTTCAACTGTTGAGTGAAGGACAGCCTGTTCAGATATTGCGGTTCTTTGCACCACATCACCATGTGGATTAATAACAGCACTGAAACCAGTTGGAGCAGCCTGTAGTACCCAACGGCCAGTTTCTAACGCTCGGAGACGACTAGACGCTATTTGTTGAGTCTGCACAATGGTTAACCAGTAACTTGCGCCATTTGTTGGGTTCAAAAGGATTTCCCCACCATCTTTAATCGCATCTCTAACTCGGTGATCAAAAAAGACTTCCCAAGATATAGCCACTCCAAAATTCCCGGCTTCAGTCTGAAGAACTGCTGGATTAGTTCCCGGCCGAACATCACGAGCAGGAAGAAGATCGGCGGCAAAAATTTCAATAAAAGAACGAAGAGGAACGAATTCTCCGAAAGGCACAGTACGCACCTTGTCATACCGGTCAACGACTACACCATCAGGGTTAATGGCAGTTGAGTAGTTCAAATTTGCTGTTTCGTCTTCATAATCCTGATGAAACCAGCCAGGGATAAGAACAGCATTCAGACGCTTTGCCTCCAAAGAAAGCAGTTCAGAAGCGGCATCTCCATAAAGACGATCGGAAAGTGGAAAATTTGTCGGAGGGTCTGGATTTACAACATTCTCAGGCCAGAGAACTAGATCAGTTCCCTCTTTAACCGATTGACTAGCTTCAATCTGATTAGCAAACACAATAGAAGCTCCAGAGGGGGTAGCACGTGTACGTTGAGGTCCTCCTCCTTGGACTATTGCTACTTCAATTTCCTCAACAGAGTGTCCTTGGGGAGACAGTGAGGCTAAAACACTTGAAACAACAAGGAACACGAAAGCGCCCACAATGGTTAAAACAGATTGGTTATTTGCTTTTCTCCCATCGAAAGCAGCGCTTAATGCCACACCTATTGCAACGACTAAGGCAACAAGAAGAAGTGATCCTCCAACCCGAACAACAGGAGCTAAAGGCCCAGCAGCTTGCCCTTGGGCCAAAGTAGCTAATGGAATACCTCCAAAAGGCCAAGACCAACGACCTAGTTCAGCCAGAGTAATAGCGCCAACTAAAGCAACTCGACGGCCTTGATCCTTTGGAACGACTAGAGAAGCTAACCCCATGAACCCTGCATGCACAATTGAATTGATGATCCACCCTGGGGGAGTGAGATCGATCATCCAAATCGTTCCAACTAAGGCCCATACCAACCCGACGCTGAATCCCCTAATGAACCGTTTAAGTGCAGTTTGACCACTCAAAATCCTGTCAAACAGAGCAATACCCAAAAAAGCGCATATCCACCAGCCCCAAGGAGGAACCGAAGCAACAATAAGAAGTCCGGAAAGCAAGCAACAGGCCAAAGATTTCAATTGCACGCCATTACCCATCAAGGAAGGTTGTCATTTGATCTGCACCTTCTTTACCTGAACGAACACAAGCTGGAACTCCTACTCCATATTGAAAAGTCCCAGCAGAAATAAGGCCGGGCGCAGAATGGCTTAATTTGTTTTGAAGATCCGCAACAAAATCAACATGCCCCACAGGAAACTGGGTTAAAGAATCTGGCCAACGACTAACTCTTACATCTACTGGTTTAGATTCAATTCCTAAGGTCACCAAAAGATCAGATTGCAATTCGCTTAACAACTCTTCATCTGTCATTGATAAGTGCTTGGTGTCGTCAACACGACCAGTAGAAACTCGAAGAATTTCTAAATCTGGGTGCTTTAGGTGAGGCCACTTACTACCAGAGAAAGAGCAAGCAGTCATAAGAAGGCCTGATTCTCTAGGAACAAGAAAACCGCTTTGAGAAGCATCAGCTTCAAAATCTGTTCGAGAATAGCCAAATGTAATGAGCACTACTGAGGCATGTTTAATGGAGGCGAACTCTTTCGCTAATGAAGGGAAACTGTTATTTAAGAGATTTGATGAAACATGGGCAGGAGCACAAAGAAGTATCCCATCAACAAGTTCAAATCCATTTTCTGTATCAATTTTCCACTTCTTTTCGGAAAAACTAATATTTTGAACTTGAGTACTTGTCCTCAAAGAAGATTTGAGTGACTCGGTCAATGCAGTAATGATTCGACTCATACCTTCTGGGTGGGCATGAAACACTGGAGCATTTGGATCAACATTTTTTGCAACATTTCGAAGATGGTTCAACATTCCATCAGGATGATGTGCGGCTTCAAGCAATTGTGGAGCCATTAAAGCACAACTCATTTCATCGGCTTTACCAGCATTCACACCACCTAAAAGTGGATCAACAAGGCGCTCTAATACTTCTGAACCTGCACACGCTCGAATAACTTGTCCCACGCTTAGGTCGCCAGTAGGTAAAACATGGTCCGGGAATCCTTCTCCGCTGAGCCTTGACAAAGCTTCAGGGGATAAAAGCCCCTCAGGAATGGAATCTATGCTCAATGGAACACCAAGAACATTTGGAGACGGTATTGACTGAAGTTTTTCATCAAGCCAAAGTGAAGCCCTTCGGGCGGAAGGAGAAACTAGTTCTGATTCAAGGCCAAGTTCTTTACATAAATCAAAAGCCCAAGGAACCCGAGCAAGAAAAGAATCTGCACCTTCATCAACAGCAAGCCCTGCAAAAGAAGAGGTAACAAGTTTCCCCCCACTTGTGCTTTCAGATTCAAAAATCAGAATCTCAGTGTCTTGTGAGTTTCTCTGCAGGTAGTACGCAGATGCAAGCCCTGATATCCCCGCACCGATCACCGCGACTCGTCTAAGAGCCATTTCTTTCCGCCATATTAAGTGGATATGAGTGAACTTGTTCAACTACTTTTTCAAGAACCTCAGGGTTCGTTTCAGGTAAAACACCATGACCGAGGTTAAAGATATGCCCAGGATGACTTTTATTTCTCCCGAGAATGTCTGCTACCTCATTTGCAACTACTTCTTCTGATGCGAAACAAATAGCTGGGTCAAGGTTTCCTTGAAGAATTGCTTCTGGCCCAAGCCTCATACGCGCAATATCAAGCGGAGTCCGCCAATCTATTCCCATCACTGAAGAACCAGCTGAAGCCATTAATTCAAGAATTTCTCCGGTCCCGACACCGAAATGAATAGTTGGAATATTTAAAGCATTTATTGCTGAGAATATTTTCTTACTGTGGGGTAAAACAAAACGCTCGTAAACGGCAGGACTTAGTGCTCCTGCCCAACTGTCAAATAATTGAATCGCAGAAACTCCCGAAGCAATTTGCGAATGTAAAGAGGAAATAACTATCTCTACGAGTCGATCCATTAATGAATCCCATAAAGCTGGATCTTCAAGCATCAGTGTTTTAGTTCGAGCGTAGGTTCTAGAAGGCGCCCCTTCAATTAAGTAAGAGGCAAGAGTAAATGGTGCACCTGCAAAACCAATTAAAGGAACATTTAATACCTTTACTAATTGCTGAATTGTTTCTAAGACATAGGGAGTGTCATCTTCTGGTTGAAGCGGTCGTAGACGTTTTAAATCATCGGCGGAAGAAAAGGGGGTTTCTACCACTGGTCCAATGCCAGGATGAATCTCTACGCCGAATCCAAGAGCATGCAGAGGAACGACTATGTCCGAATACAAAATGGCAGCATCGGTGTTATACCGATGAACCGGTTGCAAAGTAATTTCAGTTGAAAGATCAGCATTTTTTATTGCATCTAAAATGCTTCCATCTCCTCGAATCTTTCTGTATTCAGGCAAAGATCTTCCCGCTTGTCTCATGAACCACACAGGGGTATGTTCATGCGGCTCGGCTCGACAAGCAGCTAAAAATGGAGAATCAGATAAAGGGTTCATTGCATAGATTGGTTTATTGATCGTTCTAGAATTTTACGTGATTTCAGGGCGTGCGGGTTAGAAAGATGAGCAAGTGTTGAAGTCTTAGCCATCTGACAAATTTCCTCTGGGTTATCTACCGACATATTGTCTTCTCCTCGAATTCTTAGATCTTCCGAGGTTGGTTGAAATACCAGAACAGAAGTTCCATAACTACGGATTCGTTCTACCTCTCTTCGTAAAGTGCGACTATGCCATGCTCTTCCAATTGGACCGCCGGGCCAAGAAGATTCACTTGGAACAGCAGTCATAGCAGAAGAAATTACGACTACGTCAAGGCCTAAAGGCGCAACTAAGTCAGCATTAGTGGAAGAGTGGATACCTCCGTCTACATAACGAACACCATTTAATTCAACCGGGCGGAAATAACCCGGGATAGAGGAAGAAGCTTGAACAGCTGTTCCCACATCACATTCGACATCATCTCTCCCAAAAACCACCCTCTTCCCCGAATCAAAATCAACGCTGCATATCCAAGTAGACATATTTGGCCATGGGTCAGGATGAGATTCATTAATGCGCGCTGAAAGAGAAGAAGCATCTCCTTGCCCTTCAGGCAACATTCCGGCTAAAGACACAACAGGTCGAGGCCTTCCTCGACCCAACACACCTTGAAGTATTAAGTAAGGACTAGCTGGCCACAAAGACTTATGAGGAGGAGGACTCTTTGGAAGACTAAGTGGAGTTACAACTCGACCTCTGATCATTTGTCCTTCAGGGCTCAACTCTTCATTTGAATAATATGCAGCATGATCAGTAGCGGATAAACCTGCACGAAGCCCAACAGCGGTACTAGCACCAGCAGAAGTTCCAACTATTAGATCTGCTGTTCTTGGATCCCACCCAGTAGCTTCAAAGAGTCCTGATAAAACTCCAGAGTGATAGGCGGCACCAGAAGTTCCCCCAGCACTTAATACGAGTCCAACAGTAATCATGCTCCCCATCGTCGCAGATTAAAGGAAGAAACCGACACTTTAGAGCAGATTGGTGAAGATATTTCCTCCGCTAGAATAAATCTTCGGCCAATTATGGGGAAAACGCTCATAGGAGGAATGAATTCTCATAGGAACCATGAATTGATTATGTCCATATTTCCGGAGGGTGTAGATGCATCCTGAACTTGAAGCTGAACAAGCCTATGTAGATAAGGCGTATTTTTATCTGGAATCTGCACGGCTTCGAGCGCTTGATTTGACTGACATGGTGGAGGTAGGACGCGGAGGAACCAATCAAGCTCGCTTTGAAAAAGAAGCAATATGGGATTCAGTTGCTGGTCGTCTAGAGGAACTAGATCTCGGTGAAGCTGCTCTTGTATTTGGGCGTATAGACCAAGAAGAGGGACTTGGGAGCAACCGTTACTACATAGGAAGAATAGGGGTCTGGAATGAAACCCAAGATCCAATAGTTGTTGATTGGAGGGCACCAATCGCAGAAGCTTTCTATCGAGCTACCGGACCAGAACCTATGGGGCTAGAAAGGCGAAGACATTTCGTCAGTCGACGTCGCCAGCTTTTAGCCATAGAAGATGAACTATTTGGAGATATAGAACGATTTCGTGATGGAAGTAACCGTCTTCGAGGTGAAGGAGCGCTAATCGCCGCTCTAGAGACTGAACGAACTGGACGTTTGGGTGACATTGTTGGCACAATTCAAGCAGAACAAGATGCAATTATCAGAGCTCCGCTCGCTGGTGTTTTGTCAGTACAGGGAGGACCAGGTACAGGGAAAACCGTTGTAGCTCTTCATCGAGCCGCCTACCTTCTTTACACTCATCGATTCCCTCTTGAAGGCCAGGGAGTCCTCGTTGTCGGACCAAATCGACTTTTCTTGGCTTACATTGAACAAGTTCTTCCATCTTTAGGAGAAGCAGGTGTAGAGATGGCTTCTCTAGCAGATCTGATTGATCGGGCATGGGTTGATGACCGAAGAGACACAGAAGAAATATCTAGGTTAAAAGGTGACTTACGTATGGTGCGGTTCATTTCACGTGCTATACGAACTCGCCAAAGACCCTTGCGTGAAGATTTTAGAATCGGGCATGGAGTGCAGTGGTTGTATCTATCTGCTGAGAAAAGCGCCGAAATAGTTTCAGAAGCTCGCCGTCGTTTCAGAACCCACAATGCAGCACGCAGGTTTGTTGAAGCGGAGTTCTTTCAAGAATTAGCTTTAAGTGGGCGTGAATCTCTTGACCCTAAAGGCCTAGCAGAGAGGTTGAGAGGAGATATTCAAATACGGGAAGCACTTGAATGGATGTGGCCAGTGCTAACACCGGCCCAATTGCTTAACGACTGTTTTGGCTCACGTGCGTTAATTCGTGCTGCTGATCCAAAACTTACCGAGAGAGAAGTAGAAGCTCTTTATCGTCCACGTTCTAAAATAGCTGAAGAGGTCCGGTGGACAGCGTCGGACGCATCTTTATTGGATGAGGCTCGTGCTGCTTTAGGCGCAAGACCAGGACGACGTGATCTGGAGGCTATTCGAACTTACGGGCATATTGTTGTTGATGAAATTCAAGACTTGTCGCCTATGGATCTAAGAATGCTTGAAAGAAGATCACTAAATGGGTCAATGACTGTGGTAGGAGATATTGCGCAGGCAACAGGAGCTTGGGCACATAATGACTGGGATAGCATCCTCGAGCATTTACCTGACCGTCGCCCCGTTAACCAATATGAACTTACCGTTGGGTATCGCATCCCGGCACCGCTAATGGATATAGCCGCAAAAGTATTAGTTGAAGTAGCGCCTAATCTCACTCCGCCACGTTCCGTGAGAAGTGATGGAGATCCACCGAGATTCATATCAGCGCAACTTAATGATCAACAAACCGGTTTGATTCAAGTAATAAAAGATGAATTAAACGCAGTTGGTACCGGAAACCTTGCAGTAATTGTTGCTGCATCACAGATAGAAGAAATTGAAGAATTGCTTTCAATTAACAAAATAGATTTTGGGAGACCAACTCGAGCAGGTCTAGATTCTTCTGTAACCGTGGTTCCAGTCGGACTGGTAAAAGGTTTAGAGGTTGATGCGGCAGTAGTGGTCGAACCGAGACGTATAGCTGAAGAGCAAGAACAAGGACTTCGCGCTCTCTATGTCGCGCTTACACGGGCAACAAAAAGAGTAGCAATTATTCATTCCGACTCTTTACCAGAAGTACTTCGCCAGTTTTAAAATTCTGTTCTAGCAACAGCTATTAGTTATGTGATATTGCATCTAACACTTTTAGTCTTGAAGCTCGATACGCAGGAAGAATCGCCGCAATAATTCCAAAGATTGCAGAGATCAGAAGATACTGGATTACAGACCTAACTGGTATTGAAAGCTCACTAACGATTGAAGTATCAATTGCTGCAGTAGCAGCAAGCCCAAAGAGTATTCCCATGGCTACTCCTAAAATTCCACCAAAGAGAGCAATAATTACAGCTTCCCAGCGGACCATACGGCGCACTTGACGTCTAGTCATGCCAATTGCTCGTAGAAGCCCTAGTTCACGAGTTTGTTCATATACCGAGAGAGCCAAGGTGTTGGTGATACCTAAAACCGCAATCAAGAGAGACAAGCCAAGAAATACTGTGATGATCCTCAACACTTGATCAAGCTGCGCTTCGACAGACTCCCGGTATTCTGTTTGGCTTTCTACCGCAAGTTGTGGATACTCATCAGTGAAAGTAGTTACTAATCCAAGGGCTTCATCAGTGTTAGCTGACGGACTGTAAAGGACACTCAGAAAAAAGTCTTGCGTCTGTGGTAGATATTTTTCAAATGTTGAGTTGTCGACAACCCAATTGCCAAGCAGCGTGGCGTTATTGTAAATGCCGGCGATGGTTAGATTTGCTTCACGGGTACCACCAAATTTGACCGAAACTTGATCCCCGATAGCAAAATTGTTTGTTTCTGCGGGATCAGAATGAAGAAGTAATACTCCATCTGAACCGTCAGGGACTTGAGCGTTTATTGAGCCTTCTTCAACGTCAATATCCATGTGTTGAGACAGTAAGGATAAATCCGTGCTAACAACATCCTTGTAGTCATCGGCAACTGTCATTCCGGAGAAAGCAAATCTGTAGTTGATCGTTGAATCAATTAACTCTGGATTTTCTTCTGCGGCGATGCGTAAATCAGTTACAAGATCAGAGGAAAATCCCGTAGGGGGACCGAAACTTCCTTGTGAACTGATAAATAGATCAGCGGAGATGCTTGTATCAAGTGTTTTCCCAATAGTTGCTTTAAGGGAATCGCTAACTACCGCAGCCATACTTACAAGTGCTAACCCGATAGTGAGAGCAGCAGCAGTTGCCGCAGTACGGCGTGGTCGACGGCCAGCATTCTCTTTTGCAAGCCTTCCGGGCATTCTGAATACTTTCTGGATTGGCAAACCAAGGAAGTTGGCGATTGGCCGTGTGGCTACCGGACTTAGAAGGTAAACGCCCCCAAAAGTAGCTAAAGCACCAGCAGCTAGAAGTGTTAATTGAGGAGCAGTGCTCAAACTGTCTCTAAAGATGCTTGTCAATAACATGATTACACCTATGCAAGCGACGCTAACCCCGCCGATTAAACGCCGTGAAAGACTTGTTGGCGTAAGTCCGGGCTGATCACGAAGAGCTTCAACTGGAGCTATAGAACGCACTCGGTTAGCGGGACCGATAGAAGATACAACAGTAGATCCAATACCTATCACAGCAGCCACAATGATTGTTCGCGAACGGATAGGTAAAGATCCGGAATCACTGCCTAGTCCAACAGATTCAAGTAATTCTTGCCCGCCTAAAGCCAATCCGTAACCAGCGACTAGCCCTAAAGCACTCGCAAATACACCGATTAAGACCGCTTCTAAAATCACAGATTGAACGACCTGACGTGAAGTAGCGCCCAATGCTCGTAGAAGTGCGAGCTCTTTTACGCGTTGCCCAAGAACGATAGAGAAAGTGTTATTGATAATGAAGGCACTAACTATTACAGCAATAATGGCAAAAGCTAATAAAACGTTCGAAAGAATATCAATGAACTGAGAAAAGTCATCTTGGTTCTCTTGGGTAATGGTCTCAGAGTCAACCACTTCTATCTGAATGTCAATATAAGAAGTAAGGGCGTCTTGTTGTTTTTCAGGCAGAGCTAAGAAGTTTGAGGCAAATTGATCAGTAAATCCGTCAAGTAAAGTTTGAAGAGAATTTTGTACTGTCGGGATATCAACCCCTTCTTCAACTTCAATCAATATTTCATCAAAGGTTCCTATTTCCCCGAAATCCCCTAAGGGAATATTTCTATTAAGAAATGTTTGCGCTGTTTCAGTTTCAAAGATAGATATTGTGGCGCCGGTAGCTTTGTTTTCATCGGGAGACCGCCAGTTCGCTGTTCCCACTAACTCAAAAGTCTTATTTCCAGATGGGCCACTAATTTGATATGTGTTGCCAATAACAAAACCGTTATCAGAAGCAGTATCTACATCAAGAGCGAATTCACCGATTACAGATTCGTCTTCAATGGGACCAGTCCACACTGGACTACGGCCTTCAACGATGAAATATTGTGTCAATTTCCCTGCTTCGTAGTAATTGACACCAAACTGGGGCGCACCGAAAGTGGTTACGGCTTCTGATTCACCGTCACTATTAATAAATATTGGTTGTACGTTGAATGCCCTGATAAAAGGCGCAACTGTTTTAATACCAGATACTTCGGTATTCACTATTTCAAGAATTTGTTCTGGGACCGGAACGCGAATCGAACGATCAGCGTCCTGCGGCACAGCTGCTCTCACTATTAGGTCTTGGTCACTGCCAATATCAGCAGACAGCTCGTCAAATGAATCCCGAAGTTGATCAGTGAGAAAGAAAGATGTTGAGAGAAACGCCACACCGAGTACAACAGCGAAGGCAGTTAACGCATACCGTAATTTTCTGCGACTTATATTGCGGAGAGTAAGTCTAAACATTAGCCATCAAGGCGTTTCAGGGTGTCAAAGATTTCTTCAGAAGAAGGAGAGCTGAGTTCTTCTACTATTTTTCCGTCTGCGAGAAAAAGAACCCGGTCGGCACGGCTAGCTGCTGCAGCATCATGGGTGACCATTACAAGGGTTTGGTTTAGGTCATCTACAGCAGACCTCAAGAAATCAAGCACTTCGTTACCAGTGATTGAATCTAGATTTCCAGTTGGTTCGTCTGCGAAGACGATAGCCGGTTGAGAAACTAGTGCTCTGGCTACCGCAACTCTTTGTTGTTGTCCACCAGATAGTTGGTCAGGTCGGTGGTCTAATCGATCCGTAATGCCCACTGCATCAACTATTTGATCTAGCCAAGAGGAATCTACTTTCTGCCCTGCAAGATCCATAGGAAGAGTAAGGTTCTCTTTTGCTTTCAAGGTGGGGATTAAATTGAAGGCCTGGAATACAAATCCAACCTTGTCGCGTCTAAGCAAAGTGAGTTCTCGATCAGATAGGTCACTAAGGGAAACTTCATTTATAAAGGATTGTCCAGTGGTAAGGGTGTCGAGTCCAGCCACACAGTGCATAAGAGTTGATTTCCCAGATCCTGAAGGGCCCATGATTGCGGTGAATTCTCCTGCTTGAAATTCCACATTGATTTCATCAAGAGCTCGTACCTCAGTTTCGCCTTCACCGTAGATTTTGGTTCCATTGACGACGCGCGCCGCTGTAATTGAAGAAGTGTCCATATAGATAGGTTAGAAGTCTTTAGATCAGATGAGTTAAGTTATTTCTATATATGCAAAGAAATTTTGAAATTCACATACGCCTGGTTGAGCAAAAGGATCTTAACACTGTGTTGTTAATGAACAACGAAGCTGTTCCAGCCGTAAACGAATTAAATGCTGAAGATCTTGAATGGTATTTTGAAGTAGCAAATACCTTCTTTGTGGGAGAAATAGACGGTGAAATAGTTGGTTTTCTAGTGGGTCTTGATGGACCAGGGCTACTTTATGAAAGCGAGAACTATGCATGGTTTTCATCCCGGTATGAAAAGTTTTTGTATGTAGATCGTGTAGTAGTAGATTCTGGAATTTTCAGTCAAGGACTGGGTCAACTTTTTTACAAAAAATTTATTGAAGACTCATCTGGGTATTCATTTTTGTGCGCCGAAGTGAATCTTCGACCGAGAAATGAGCGTTCTTTACGGTTTCACGAAAAGTTTGGTTTTGAGCCTGTAGGCGAACAAGATACCAACGAAGGCAAGAAGACCGTTCAAATGCTTGAGTACAAAATTTCTTAGGGTTAACCCGGGACAATTCTTGTGCTAGCTGGCTGCTGTCCTAGGGAGCCACAAGACCAACAAAGATCTCCGAGGCTACCTCGCCAAGTAACCTCACAATGACTACATGCCAAACTCACCCATCCGAGGGGTTCATTTGATGCAACAATTCCCTGTTGCAATGGAACGGATTGGTTTAAAAATGGTTTAAGGGCCATGCGCGGCACCCTAATCAAGCCAGAGACCTGAATGGGTGATACCCCCAAGGTTTCGCTTCTCGTATTGTCCTCTAGCCTTTGTAAATAACAAGAAACATAAATTACCTATGTAAATAAATCATTGCCTAGGAGGCATCGTGACAGAAGAAAGCCAAGATATACCAGCAGCAGACGGTTCCAGCCCACGACGCACAGAGTTTTCTGCGCCACCCCCCATGGTGATAGATGTTGAAAAAACCTATACGGCTGAAATGGTTACTTCCATGGGGTCAATGACTATTCATTTGAATCCTGCTTTAGCCCCTAAAACAGTAAATAACTTCATTTTTCTGGCACGTTGGCATTACTACGATGGGATCATTTTTCACCGAGTTATTGATGGATTTGTTATACAAGGAGGGGACCCACAAGGTACAGGTATGGGTGGACCTGGGTATAGATTCGAAGATGAGTTACCGGCACCAGGACGCTATGAGTTGGGTTCATTGGCTATGGCTAATGCTGGACCAAATACAAATGGAAGCCAGTTCTTTATCATCACTGGACCAAGTGGCCAGGGCTTACCGCCTCAATACTCATTATTTGGTCAAGTAATTAGAGGTTTAGAAGTAGCAGACGCCATGCAAAAAGTCCCTACTAATCACAGTGATCGACCAGAAACTGACATAGTGATTGAATCGGTAACAATCACGGAAAACGTGGAGGTGTAGAGATGGCATCGTCAAATTACGGAATAAAACAGGTCGGAATTGTCGGTGGAGGACAAATGGGAGGTGGAGTCGCTGAAGTAATGGCTAAAGCAGGACTCCAAACAGTAATCAAAGAAGTCAACGCTGAACTAGCAGAAAAAAGTCAAGCGGGTATTGAAAAATCATTAAATCGCGCCTTAGAGCGCGGGAAACTTGACCAAGAGTCCCATGCCGCAGTCTTATCTAATCTCTCCTATACAACAGATCTTGCCGATCTTGCATCAAGTGATCTGGTAGTTGAGGCAGTAGTTGAGTCGTATGAATTAAAGGCACAAATTTTTTCTGAACTGGATGAAGTGGTGACATCTTCCGAGGCAGTTTTGGCTACAAATACATCGTCAATACCAATTATTGATATAGCGATGAACACTAAGAGGCCAGAGCAGGTCATTGGCTTACACTTCTTCAACCCAGCTCCAGTAATGAAATTGGTAGAAGTCATACCATCAGTTAGAACTTCAGAATCGGTGACCCAAAACATAACTAGCTTCACGACAGAAGTAATTGAAAAAACTGTGGTCGCAGCTAAAGACCGTGCAGGCTTTGTTGTCAATATGCTCTTAGTCCCTTACATGCTGGCTGCTATGAAAATGTATGAAGCAGGCCATGCTACGGCGGAAGACATAGATGCAGGTATGAAACTTGGAGCGGCTCACCCAATGGGCCCATTGGAACTAAGCGACATGATTGGTCTCGATACTATGCTGCTTGTCGGTGAAACCTTGTTTGCTGAATACGGGGATGCCTTTTATCTGCCGCCACCGCTATTGAAGCGCATGGTTGCCGCAGGCCAACTCGGCAGAAAATCAGGACAAGGTTTCTATTCTTACTAAGAGTAAAAGGGAAGTTATTAGACGATGAGGTTAGCCCCGTTGCCTTAGTTGCTTCATGAATGAATATGTCGTCTGCTGATTCTAAAAATAGTTCACCAATTGGACTCGTTGTGAATCCGCGATCAGGAACGGACGTAAGAAGAGCAATTGCTGCAGCTGGGAGTGTCACAGTTGCAGACAAGGTCAACATTGTCAGAAGGGTCGTCCTTGGAGCATGTGAGGCTGGAGCGAATCGTTTTATTGTGCAAGGTGACCCTCATCGAATAATTGAAAGAGCGACAGAAACAATTCGTGGAGTAGAACTGGATTGGGTAAAAGACCCGCTTACCTATTCAGAACAAGACACGGTTAATGCGGTGCGGTATATGCATGATCAAGGGTGCATGGTTGTGGTGGTTCTCGGAGGAGATGGAACGAATCGAGTAGCAGCACTTGCTTGGCCAGATATACCGGTAATTCCAGTGTCGACCGGTACAAATAATGCATTTCCTATTTTTGTTGAAGCGACTGTGGCTGGAGCAGCAGCGGGACACTTAGCGTTGGATCAAGTTTCTATAGATGAAATAGCACAAAGATCTAAGGTCGTCAGATTAGAAGTATGTGATCAAAATGGAATTTCAGAAGAACCAGATTTAGCATTAATAGATGCCGTTGCGGTGAGAGACCGATATGTGGGATCACTTGAACTCTTTGATCCAGAGACTCTTTCACTTGCGGTTCTCACTCAAGCCGATCCTTCTTCCGTAGGATTTGCCGGGGTAGGCGGACTGATTGAAGAAATTAGTTCGTCAGAAGACGCTGGTCTCCTCATTCGGTTTATTTCTCCTTCAAAAAGTGATCGTGTTGTTCGCGGTCCTACTGCTCCCGGGCATTATGCCGACCTTGGATTAGCAGAAACGAAAAAAATTGGATTAGGAGAGGAAATAATTTTGGAAGGCCCTGTGCTTTTAGCTTTTGACGGAGAGCGAAAGCGACGTCTAGTTGACGGGGCCAAAGCCATAATTAGAGTTCAACGAGATGGCCCAAGAGTTATTGATGTGGCAAAAGTTATGAGATGGGCTGCACAAAATAAAACGTATATAACTGAAGACCCTAAAAGTTGACTCTCAGTAGGTCATCAATATGTCTGGCAGTTGATCAAAAGAAGCAGCTACTGAAAATATGAAGTCTTTTATTTCGGATTCATCAATATGTTCATGTTTCCAAGTTGAGTGATGAGGAACATGGATAGCTCTTCCTCCAATCGTGAGCACCGGCAAGATATCTGATGGCACCGAGTTCCCAACCATAATGAATTCTTCAACATTGACTTTATGACGTTGAAGAACTTCTTCATAAGTTTTTGAGTCTTTCTCTCGGACGACTTCAATCCCTTTGAAGTAATGGCTCAGGCCGCTAGAACTAATTTTTTTATACTGATCAGTCGGGTCACCTTTTGTGATTAAAAGTAGTTCATAGCTCTTGGAGAGAACGTCCAATGTTTCAACTACTCCAGAGAGAATCTCCACGGGATGTTCGATGATCCACCAACCGTTTTCAATAATTGATCTAGTCAGATCAGCATTAACTTCGCCTTGAGTTAGCTCTATGGCAGCTTGGATAGATGAGAGCGTGAAACTTTTCACGCCATACCCATAGCGTTTCACGTTGTTTCTTTCTATATCCAGCAAGGTTTCATCAACGACTTCGCCGTCAGCCCATCTTGATAATAAATTGCGAAGTTTTTCTTGAGCAAAATCAAAACGTGCTTGGTTTTCCCAAAGGGTGTCGTCTGCATCAAGGCCAAGTGTTAGGGCAGAACTCATAGGAGAAATCTTAGAGGTAAATTCAAGTAAACAAAGAAGGGAATCCCCGATTTCACTTCTTTGTCGGACTAGCGTTACAGGTTATGCGCCAACTTTGTATGCGATCGGCTTGTAACGGCCCTGCTGTTGTTCTGGTCATAATGAATCATTCTGAACTTACGTTTACTATTCGTGAGCCAGGAGAAATTGACGGTCCTGGAAGGGTAGTTCTTTGTGAAACCCATCTTGGACGGATGAAGGCTCCTATCGGGTGGACAATCATAGATGAACGTCCAGGAGGAGATGTCATAGCTTTACGGCCATCCAGTAAGTCTGAAGAGGTAGAAGTCAATCCGCAGCCAATAACTGAAGCTACTCATCCACTTCGGTCCCGCTCAACAGAATCTAATGAAGAAGATTCTTCAGTAAAGGAAATGAAACCTTCTAAAACTCCTCTTCTCGCTAGAGCTTTTCTTGGTGTTGACCGCCATCCAGCGTCGACCACTGGTTCCTCTCCTGTTGATGAGGATGATGACATCGACTGGGATCAACGTGACCTCCTTAACGAGCAAGAAGATGAGCAGATGTCACTTGACGATATGGAGCCATACGAACCAGATCCCGCATAAGTCAGGGCATTTTAGGCCCTTGGGATAAAAATGAGGTCTTGGCTACTTGCTCTTTTAGTTTGTTTCCTTGGGGTAGTAGTTGCACTAGGTCTTCTATTTAACGGGGACTCTGATGAAGTTATTGAGAATCTCACTCCAACTTCAACAACGACTACTTCAACAACGACCACGACCACTTCAACAACAACTACTTCAACAACAACCACGACCACTTCAACAACAACTACGACGACTGAAGCTCCTTATGACGGTTGGGTAGACCCAGCTTCAATAGGTGAGCCTTGGGGAGAATCGGTAGAGGGTGTTCTAACTTTTCGAGGATCTCCAACTCGTAGCTGGCATGGAGAAGGACCTGTTCCGCAAAACCCTATTTCAGCATGGGAATTTCCTTCTGAAAGAAGGATGTGTTCAGTGAGTAGTGTGGCAGGAGAGTCTAAACAATGGTGCGGTATGGGTTGGACCGGACAACCTGCTCTACTTGAACGCGAAGGAGAAACCTGGCTCATATTCGGCGCTTACGATGGAAATGTACATTTTGTAAATGCACAGAACGGTGAACGATTTCTGCCAGATTTTCAAACCGGAGACCTAATTAAAGGATCAGTTACCGTAGACCCAGATGGTTTCCCACTTGTGTATGTCGGGTCAAGAGATGATTACCTCCGAATTATTAGCTTTGATGGAGGAGAAGCAAAAGAATTATGGAGATTCCATGCTTATGACGTTTCTCCAACAAAATGGAATAACGATTGGGACTCTTCTCCATTAGTAATAGACGACTACTTATTTGCAGCAGGAGAAAATAGTAGATTTCATATCTTCAAGTTAAATCGCAACTATGGCTTAGAAGGTCAGGTAATAGTTGAGCCGGAACTAGTTTTCGATTTCCCAGGATGGGACGATGAACTTTTAAGAAACGTCGGCTCGAATGTTTCAATTGAAACATCTCCCGTAATTCTTGGAAACACTCTGTATTTTGCTAATTCAGGAGGATTAGTACAAGGATGGGATATTTCAGGTTTGAAAGAAGGAGAAGAGCCGAGTCGAGTATTCCGTTTTTGGGCTGGAGATGACATTGACGCAACAATCGTTCCCGATGACGAAGGCTTTCTGTATATAGGAGTGGAATATGAGCGTGGCACCAGTCGCTCTGAAGAAGTAGGGCAGATAATCAAACTTGACCCCTTAGATCAAGACAATCCAATTATTTGGTCTCTGGATGCACGTTCATATATAAATTCTGGAATTTGGGCGACTCCAGCTATTTATAAAGACTTATTAATTGTTCCCACAGCACAGGGACAAATTCTTGGCATTGATCGAATAGAAGGAACCATTCGATGGGAAATCAACCTTTCTAGTAAAGTTTGGTCTTCTCCAGCGATTGTTGACGACATTATGGTCGTAGGAGATTGTCAAGGGAACGTAAGAGCTTTTGACGTTTTAGATACTTCTATTACTCCAAGAGAACTCTGGAGCGTGGACACAGGTGGGTGTGTTGAGGCAACTGCTGTTATTTGGAAAGGCTCTGTTTACGTAGGTTCATGGAGTGGATACTTGCATGCAATTCGCGACTTCGTACAATGAAACTCATTCAGATAGATTTAAAATAGACACGAACAAAAAGTTCTATTTTTATTAGAGGATTCGATACATGGCGGAATATACCGAAGAAGAAATTCGAGAGTTAGCTCGTAAATTGTTAGAAGAAGTAGATCACACAAAGGTAGATCAACACACTTTCAGGGGAGAGCAATTTGATCGAGGGTTAGCATTCATTCAGTTTCCTGAAGGCTTGGGTGGGTTAGGTCTTTCTAGCCGCAAGATGCAAACTGTTGTGGACACTGAGCTGCGTTCAGCTGGAGTCCCTTATCACGACTTAGCAATTAACCCAATAGGCATTGGAATGGGTGGTCCAGTCGTATTGACCTATGCATCTGAAGAACAAAAGAAACGTTTATTGCGACCAATGTTTACCGGTGAGGAAATTTGGTGTCAGATGTTTTCTGAACCTGGATCTGGTTCAGATGTTGCAGGGCTGGCGACGCGAGCAATCCGAGACGGTGATGAATGGGTAGTGAACGGACAGAAAGTCTGGACAACGCTCGCGCATGTAGCTCGATGGGGAATGCTTGTAGCACGTACAGATCCCGATCAACCAAAGCATAAAGGTCTCACGTACTTCCTTCTAGATATGCAATCGGAAGGTGTAGATGTGCGGCCTTTATATCAAATCACCGGAGACGCGGAATTTAACGAAATTTTCCTTAGTGATGTTCGAATCCCTCATGAAAATGTTTTTGGAGATGTCGGAGGCGGTTGGGCTGCAGCAGTTACAACATTGATGAATGAAAGAGTTGCCCTTGGAGGAGGGGTTCCGAAACAAGGAACAGGTCCTATCGCAGATTTAATGCACATCTGGGAAGAACGAAAAGGATCACTAGATGATGTCAGTGCTTCCGTTATGAGAGACCGTATTTCGGAACTATGGATACAAGCGGAAGCTCTTCGCTTAACTAATTGGCGAGCTAGAGAAGCCAGCAAATCAGGTAATCCAGGACCAGAAGGGTCTGTAGGAAAACTTATGTCCGCAGAGATGAATCAGAAAATTTATGAATTATGCATGGACATAATCGGACCAGAAGCCTTAACGTTTGAGGCCGGATATGAAAGAAACCGAGGAGACGGATCTTCTTGGGCTAGATCAAGCCTCAAATACAGTTTCTTGCGCTCAAGAGCGAACACCATTGAAGGTGGAACTTCTGAGGTAATGCGCAACATTCTTGGAGAACGGGTGCTTGGACTACCTGGTGACGTTCGAGTAGATAAAGATATTAACTGGGTTGATGTTCCAAGGAACTAAATTTAGTTTCTGTACCAAGTAGTTCCAGACGGGCCGTCTTCAA
>QCKS01000012.1 GCA_003215175.1 Acidimicrobiales bacterium AG-410-I20 | reverse complement strand
CTGCAACTCGAGGATGGAAGATGGTTGCGTTCCTGGCAAATCGAAGGCGGAGCCCGACAACTCGGTTTCGCCGCCGATCACGCAGCAATGACCGAAGCATTAGTGAAACTCAGCGAAGTGACCGGTAAAACAAAATGGCTTGACGCCGCGATCAAAACAGCAGACGTTTTGATCGAAAAATTCTCTGACGAGGAAAAGGGGGGATTCTTCACCACCGGAACCGACGCACCTGCGTTAATTTCACGCCCGAAAGAAATCATGGACAACGCAGTGCCCTCCGCAAACAGCCTCGCCGCATTAGGACTCCTACGCCTCGGAGCATTAACAGGAGAAACAAAATATCTTGACGCAGCAGAAAAAACGATCAACCTTTTAGGATCCATCGCCTCTGAACATCCCACCGCATTCGGCCACCTCCTAGCCGCTATCGATTTTTCACTCAGCGGAATGACAGAAGTCGTAGTCACCGGTAACCGGCCAGACCTAGTTAAAGCAGTCCAGTCGATGTGGCGACCAAACCTTGTCCTCGCCTGGGGAGAACAACGGCAAGGACCACTCTGGGACGGACGAGACGACAACCTCGCCTACGTGTGCCACAATTTTGCTTGCCAAGCACCCACCGACAACCCTGAAGAGTTGCTCGCTCAGCTTCAAAATTCATAACCCCCGACTTATTTCTAGATTCAGGTCCTTATTGGAGTTAAAAAGCCGTTAACGCACAAGAAATATTGGCATGTTAAGTTCCATTTTGAAAGGAGAAAACATGTCATATACAAGCATTGCAACGTCACGGCCTGGACCAAGACTTCAAGCTGCGGAAACAAGTGAAGAACTTGGAGCGCTCATGATGGAGGTTTGGGCAATCGTTAACGCTAACGGTGGGGAAAACACCCTCACGGGAACAGATTTCGCCCGCGGCGTTAACATTTCAATCACTAACTATCCAGATGCAGCGTCATCAGAGAAAACAGTTGTTGAACTCACCGCAAAACAACTCATTGAATTTATTTCAACTGGGCCATTCATGACCCTGGAAGACTGGATGCCAATCGCTTCCGCAGCGATGGACGGCAACTAAAAACTACTGCTTCTTGATGATGAGGTTATGGGCGTAAAGCGGTCAGGATCGCCTCATGCACACGATCAACATCAAGATCAGTAACAACATTGATGGGGGACCGGGCATCAGGTTTACCTGATGTTCGGCCCTGATCATCAACGGTCACCGACATCGGAGTGAATTCAAACAATTCTGGCTCCACCACGGTCAGTAAAGCGCACGGATCGTGTGCTGGACTTTTTTGTCGCGGCGCTTTCGGGATACATGCTTGAAGCCACGACCAGAAACGATCCGCCTGATCCGCCAAAAGATCACCAATAAGATGGGTTTCAGTAATTGGCAGTAAGTCTTCTTCGGTAAGCATTACACGCAACGTTTGATCCAACGGGATAACTGTCAACGGAATACCCGACTCAAAAACGATTCGGGAAGCAGCAACGTCTGAAGAAACATTGTGTTCCGACCATTCGCGACCAAACTCGCCACCCATAATCGTTAACCGGCGCACATTCGAAACAAAAGAAGAATCCCGCTTAATAGCCGCCGCAATATTTGTAAGCGGCCCAATAGCAACAACATCAACATTCCCCGGATCAGCAGCAGTCAAAGAACATAAAAGATCAACAGCATCATCTGAACCAGAGTCAGCATTATCAAGCTCGGGAACACCCACGCCTTCAAAACCCGCCCACATCACCTCTTTGCCGCTCATCGGATCACTAACCCCGCGAGCAACCGGAACAGAAACCCCCATCCCCGTCAACGCAAGCGAAGCGAGACGAGCACGCAAACCAACGTCGCCATACACCACCGTCACCGCAGCCAAATCAACATCGTTACGACCAACAGCTACAGCAAGAGTCCACAAATCATCAACATCCGTACCGACATCAGTATCAACAATTATTTTTTGCACGGATCTAGATTAGAGAATAATTAGTTGAATCTTCGCTTTCTCACTCTAAGTATCTTTTGTGCCACCATTTGCGTTCATTATTGTGTTAAAACAGGAGTTAGAGCAAATATGAAACTTACAAAGCTGCTACTGATCTTTATTTTTTCTTTTGTTGTTTTTACCGCTTGTAGCAGTGAGAGGTCTTCTTCTCAAGTTTCAGATGAAGGAGTAGCAAGTTCTTCAATTTCGTCAACCACGGCGGTTCTTTCGACCACGACGTCTTCTACAACCACGACGGTTCCAACGTACACAGGTCCGCTTTACCCACAACTATTTATTGATGCAACGGACGGAGAGTCCTGCTCCTGGCTTGGCGGTGGCTGGACCTTTGGGCCACCTGGATGGGGAGAGTACTGCGACGCTGGTCTTCTTTTGCTCGCTTCTAACTCAGACCTCTGTGAGCAATTTGGGTACGTTTGGAGTGAAGAGCTACAGCGATGTGAACGGCCAGAATCTGACTGGGAGTTTAACGCCCGGTTAAACCTAATAGAAGATGAGGATGCGTGTATAGATGGTGGAGGTGTATGGGCGCTAGTTGGCAACGCAACCTTTGAGTGTAGGTCTGATGAAGGAACTATAGAGACCGCTTATTCTCAAGATGTTTGTCTAGAACGGGGAGGAACTTGGAGTAAGTCGGATTACTTTTGCTACGAAGATGACGGGTCTTTATGGGATGCTCGTTACCAAGCTACGTGTGTAGATCGTGGGGGAACGTGGTCATCAGAAAAACAGTTGGCTCACCCAGAACGTGAACAACGATGGACCCGGTGCTTCCTAGATTCTGGCGAAACACAGTATGCCTTTGATGAATTGACTTGCGGATCTCGCGGCGGTATTTGGAAAATCGACCCTCATGCGTATTACCGTGAAAATGCTTGTTTCTCGTACGCAACCGAGTACGAGTTAGAGGATCTGTTTGACTCTGACTCTGATTGGAAGAATGTTGTTTTACGTAGTTGGGAAGACGATGTTTTACATAATTGCGAGAATAGAGACGAAACTTTAAATCAACTTTCTGGTTTCATGATCAGCCGCCCTTGGCTCGAGTTACTTTGGGAAATAGACGATTTTTCTTGCAGAGATTTGACTTCTCAACCCTTTGAGGATCTTCCACGTTCTTTCCGCTCTATGGTCAATGAAAAGGGAGAAGAAACAATATTTTATGTGCTGACCTGGCCTTGGGCAGACCTTATCGAGGTCTTAGATATTGAAGGACCTGGTTTTGCTAATTTTGCTCGCATATATGACATATCAAGTAAAGGTGATGTTCTTTTTAGTGGTTGCGATCCGTGTTGGCAGTCCGGACTAAAACAGATCGATAGCCTTTTCATCATGTCTTCAGACGGAACTAATAGACGAAGACTTTTTAAGAGTTGTTATCGGTATTGCATTCCATTGAGTTTTTCTCCCGATGGAGAAAGTTTTCTTCATTTCGAAACTTATAACGGATCAATATCAACTCCTCTTTATCAAGTTGATTTAGAGGGAAATCTGATACGAACTTTAAATCCCGATACAGATTCACAGACAATTATTGAAAACGTTTCTGTTTCGCCTTCTGGAGCACACATAGCGTATTGGATGACTACAGACCCAGTGCTTCGCCCCAATCTTTTTGTTGCCGATTTTCAGGGTTCGCCCATTCAGCAGTTAACTAATTTCGATCCAATGGATTTTTACTCTTTTAGAGCTTTTGGTGGTTCTTCTATCGCCTGGTCGTTAGATGAAACCCAAATTGGTTTCTGTCTTCAAGAGTTCAATTGGCGTGACGATTTTTATACCCATTCGCGTGATAATTGCAAAAAGCAATTCGCTGTTAGCACGAGTGCTTCTTCCACTAATGGAATCGAAGAAATTTCTCTAGAAACCTATGAACTTTGGGTTAATCAGCAGCAGTAGTTAAAGCATCCACGAGAGCTTCAATCAACGAGTCAAGGTGCTCACCACGCGGGGTACCGTTACGGTCTGACCAGTCACGGTATTCACGATTCCACCGCAACCCCGGCGGTATCTCAACTTGAACCCCACCGTTTTTACTTTTGTTCACTGGATTATCAGGATGTAATCCCCGCAGAGAGGACGGCATGACGTCAGTGTCGTCAACCACCCGATATTCGTCAGGTATTTCAGCTCGTAAATGACCAGTTATATGGTGAGCCATTTCCCGGTTGCTGCCACCAACGAGTACGGCCCAGAAGTCGTCGTCACGTCCGTACCCGTGAATGGAGAGAACGAAGTCAACGTTGTTGAGAAAAGCATCAAGTTTCTCTGATACTCCAGGAATAAAGCGAGTGGAGGGGAGATGCCGTCGAGATCCGTCAGGTTGGATTAACGCATAGTAAGAAGAGCCGGTTTGTTCTGCTACTTCACGGGCAACAACCTGAGTGGCTTGCTCTAAACCCCCGCCGTGAAGAGCACACACTCCGATAGTGGAGCGAATCTCTAGTTCTTCAACAACACCATCAATGGCAAGTAGTTCTTCGAAACTCTCAATACGAGTTACTTTGCCAGGGTGAAGAACTGGTCTTTTGGTTTCCGTCATAAAAATCCTCTACAGAGACACAATAACGAAAAATTTGCCTTAACTACTCACTCTGGAATAACCGAACCCTCAGAGTATGTGGGCTATGTTGCTAGTAGCCATGAAACAAAAACTTTTACTTATCTGCACAACACTTCTTTTATTCGCTACAGCTTGTAGCACTGCCACGGACGACGACATGTCCGAATTACGTACCGAACTTCAAGAAGCTCAGACAGAACTCGCAGAGCTCAAATCAGATGACTCTGGTGCGGATGAAAGTGGCCGTGAGCAACTCCTTCAAGAAATCCTCGCTGAACCTGAATTGGGGATCGGCAGAGACCTTGCAGAATGTTTTATCGATTATGTAGTGGATAATTCACCACTTGATTTTGAACAATGGAACACTTTAGGTGACGACTATCCGGTGAGCACTGAAGCTTTGGAAGGCTTATCACAGGAAGAAATGGAAGACTTGTTACCTGTAGTGGTGACTGGGATAGAGGTCTGCGGCATCCTCGATGAGGAATATGAAGACGCCGACACTGGAGACTATTCACCGCCGGTAGTAAGCGGGGAGTTCACCTTTGAACTCTTGACAGAACACCCTTTTGACTGCCTGAACCAAGAACTCGATGTTTTTGTAGATGTTTTCGGTATTTACGTCATTTCTCACTCAAGCATCCCAACAGAATATGTTGAACATTCCGCCAACGTGGTCGCCGAGTTCATGGACAATGACGCCGATGGTGTTATGGACGACCCTGAAGTTCATCGTTTCCTTGTGGAGAACAACTTTGTTGTCCCAGTTTGGACTGAAGCGCTGCGAGAAGAAGTATTCCCTTCGTTACGAGGCACGCTTTGTGAAGACAATCTTGGTTGGGCCGCCAGCATGTATTACGGACACGATCAATGGGCGTTCGGGGGAATAAAACAAGCAGGAACTTGGGATACGAACCTTGAAGAAATATGGCATGTTCTTTCAGTGGGCTGGTATGAGACCTATCCAGAATATTTTGGAGATAGACCGGGAAGCCGTCTTGCTGACGCCATGGATGCTGCCCGTGGCGGTCAATTCCAAACCGTTCCTAGCAGCTATCCGGAAGGTGCGTGGTATAGCTACGACGACTACACCTGTAACTATGATTGCCAAATGCACGAATACTTTTATTGGATTTTGATGGCGAACATTGACGCACTGGATCCGGTATATACAGATAAATGCGAATCCAGTAAAGATGAATGGTATGTCTGCACTAAAGAAGAGTTACAGCAAGTAGATCCACAAGCATATGACCTGCTCAATAATCAAGGATTCAAACTTCCAACCAATATTCCTGTAGGGAACTACCAGCGGGTAAACGAATAAAAATACTTAGTTATTCAGAATGACTGGTGAATTTCAACCCTTTGAACTCACCTGAGGTTCGCCACTCATCAATGTATTTAAAGTATGCAACCGAACCTTCGGGGTAACCGCCAGCGTTTAGAGTTTCCAGACGCCCAATCGGCTGCCCCTCATTGTTGTAATACCCCGGTGTGCATTCAGGATTACCGAAGAAAGACCGAGGATTGCCTTGAATCATCTCAATCCACTCATTCTCGGCTTCTGCAGTGACTTCAACTTCGTCGGCGTCAATTTCTAACGCATGAGCAACAATCGAAGCGATCGTTGTTCCCGATTCAACCAGATTATGGGTCACGTTCGAAAGAAGATTCCCGCCTTGAGCAAGACTAGAAATAAATAGATTCGGGAAGTTATGCATATGAATGCCATGCAGAGTTTTCATTCCGTCTTTCCAGTGCTCAGTTAACGCCACCCCGTCTCTTCCGAAGGTTTCAAACCCTGACCGTCGCGATTGTGGTGTTCCTACTTCAAAACCTGAAGCGAAAATAAGGCAATCAAGTTCATAGTGAGTGCCATCAACCCAAACACCGGTTTCATCAATCCGTTCCACACCTTTCCCGTCGGTATCGACAAGGTAAGTGCCAGGTTCGTTATAGGCCTGCAAGTATTCGTCGTGGAAACAGGGACGCTTACAGAGCTGTCGATACCACGGTTTCAAAGCTTCAGCGGCTTCAGGGTTCTCAACAATGGAATCAACCCGAGCCCGAATCTCTTCCATCTTTTCGTCATCGCTTAACTCGTAGGCTCGACTAAATAATGCTGGCCCAGGTTCTGTTCCTGGCTTCTTAAGCTCTTCGACAACTCTTCCGATAATGCGACGGGTGAGATCAGTCCACCCATCTTGCACTAAGTCTTCTTCGGCGAGCCCACCGGTTTGTACGGTGGCAAAATTCTCTAACCATTTCTTCTGCCACCCTGGTTCAAGCGTGTCGAACCATTCAGGATCTATGGGCTGGTTATTACGTATATCAATGGAAGAAGGTGTGCGTTGAAAAACATACAGCTCTCCGGCATCGCGAGCTAAATGAGGGATGCATTGAACAGCGGTAGCACCCGTCCCGATAATACCAACACGTTTGTCTGCCAAATTAACCATTGGTTCACCAGTCGGATCGCCGCCTGTGTAGTCATAGTTCCATCGGCTGGTGTGGAAGCTTTCTCGCTCAAAAGTTTCTATGCCAGGAATCCCAGGGAGTTTTGGACGCTGCAGTGGCCCGGTGCCCATAGCAACAAATTTTGCTCGGATGGCATCCCCACGGTCTGTGTGGATGATCCATCTTGTTTGTGTTTCATCCCATTCAAGTTTTGAAACTGAGGTTGAGAACAAAGCGTTCTCGTAGAGGTTGAATTGTGTACCGATGCGCTGAGCGTGAGCGAAAATTTCATCAGCGAACACATATTTTCTTGTTGGCATATGACCGGTTTCTTCCAACAACGGTAAGTAAACCATTGCCGCGGTATCACACATTGCTCCGGGATAGCGATTCCAATACCACGCTCCACCGAAGTCTCCGCCACCTTCAATAATACGAACGTCTTCTACTCCGGCTTCTTTTAAGCGGGCACCCGCACATAATCCAGCAAAACCGCCTCCGATGAAAGCGATGGTTACTTCATCAAAAAGAGGTTCACGTTCTACTTTTTCTACATAAGGGTCTTCAAGAAGATAAGCAAAGCGCCCCTTGGGTTCTAAATACTGGTCGTTTCCGTCAGGGCGTAAACGTTTATCGCGTTCTTTGCGATATTTCGCTCTTAAGGATTCTTCATCAAACGTTTCTGTAACTGTCATCTCTTATGTGTCCATAAATATCTGTTAATAGCAATCTTATCTGATGTTACCGCATAGTAATATTTGGAAACTCAGGCAGCTCACAAGCTGATTCTTTGTGGCAAATTAGAGTGACCGAAATTCCTACTTCTCAGAGAGTAGTCTTGAGAAAGCCCCTAGTTGTTCCCTCAAGTGCATGTCTTTCTTATCTCACCTCCGTTTAGCGTTTTTGATCACTGTTCTCGTGTCTGGGTGCTCAACTGCTTCTAGAACACATGCCATCTCAGGGTCGCTGGATGCATTAAACCCAACGACTACGACGACTACTACTACGACGACGACCACGATTCCTGACCCGGAAATAATCGAAATTGAAACAGATCCAATGACACTGGAGACACTCATAGAAACGTATTTCAAGCCTGAAGACAAAGAGTGGGCGTTGCGGGTTGTTAAATGCGAGTCATTGGGAGAACCCGATGACACGGAAACTGACGCATATAACGAAGAAAGCGGCGCTTCTGGCTGGTTTCAACATCTTCCAAAGTTTTGGGAAGAGAGAACAGAAGCGGCAGGAATCCCAGGTGCTGACATTTTTGATCCAGTAGCTCAAGTACTCATAGCCGCATATCTACTCTATGAAACCCCATCAGGGAAAAGTCACTGGTATCCATCAGAGCATTGTTGGGGCAAAGGGTAGAATCTTTACATGTCGATACTGAACATCTCCCAATTGAGTAAGAAGTATCGACGCTTCCGCCAGAGCCCGACTATGGCAGTAGACACTCTAGATTTACACATTGAAGAACCAGGTCAAGTCGTAGGCTTCCTCGGACCGAATGGTTCCGGTAAAACCACCACAATTCGATGCATGCTGGGCTTAATTCGCCCAACAGCAGGCTCTATTACTCTTTTAGGGTCTGAAATGCCCGCTGGAGCATCTCTAGCTCTCGCAAGAGTCGGAGCACTTGTCGAAAATCCAAAGTTCTTTGAAGAATTCACCGGCCGACGTAATCTCAGACTCCTTGGTCGCATTCATGGCATTCAACGAAAAGAAATAGATCAAATCCTTAATCAAGTTGGCTTGGCTGACGCCGCTGACATGAAAGTAAGAAAATACAGCCTCGGGATGAAACAAAGATTAGGGGTAGCAGCCACGCTGCTAAAAGACCCAGAATTACTTGTTCTTGATGAGCCAGCAAACGGGTTAGACCCTGCTGGAATCGTTGAAATGCGACGCCTGTTACGCGACTTAGGAGACTCAGGAAAAACAGTTTTTGTATCAAGTCATCAACTAGGAGAAATAGAACAGGTATGCGACGAAGTAGTGATCATCGATCACGGAAAAGTGGTTACCTCAGGGCCAGTTGACAAAATCGTTAATACATCAAGCAGCAATGCTCTCATCGTCACCATCGAAAACACTGAGCAAGCCCGGAAAGTGTTAGAAGAAAAAGGATTCACCGTTTCTTCCCGAACCAACAACCAAATCGAAGTCAAACCCGCTCCAGAAAATCCAGCGACCATAACCCAAATTCTCGCTGACGCCGGCATTTATCTCACCGGATTACGAACCGAAGAAGGAAACTTAGAAGAAGTATTCCTTGGACTCACCGAAGGAAGATCAGGGGACATGCTATGAAAACTTTCTTCAGGCTCCTTGGGTCAGAACTTGAACGATTTTCCGCTCGTCGAATGGCCCGAACTCTTCTCATCATCGCAATCGGAATCGGAGTATTAGTCGGAACAATTACCTTCCTGGTTACGGACAAACATTCTGCTCCTAATCAAGATGAATTCGAAAGATGCCTAGAGACAACATCAAGTTACGAAGGAGACTGGGAAGGCACCTGCTGGAGTTGGATAGATGATGACCGGTTCCACATCACTTGGCTCCTCGGAGACAGCACCGAAGACTGGTCTGAAACACGGCCTTCTCCTGAACCAAATCGAACCGAACCATTCAGAGGGCTACAAGGAATATTGCCAGCAATAGGAGGCATTCTGGCTATTTTGACCGGTGGACTCATTGGTGCTTCGTACTTCGGAGCCGAATACAGATTCGGCACCATAGAGCAAGTACTCCTCTGGGAACCAAGAAGAAACCGAGTACTTCTCGCAAAGTACCTCACAACATTCATAGGGTCAGCACTGGTAGCCATAATTGGGAGTCTCGCAATAGCTTTCTCGCTTTGGCCGACAGCTTTAGCGAAGGGAACAACACAAGGCGTAGATGCAAGATTTTGGATAGATCTACTCTCAACTGCAGGAAGGATCGGTATTGCGGCAGGCCTGCTAAGTATTATTTCTGGAACGGTAGCTATCTTCACTCGCCATACCGCCGGAGCGCTCATGTCTCTTCTCGGGTATCAGATTATCGGAGGCATAATCATTAACATTTGGATCAAATGGCTTGCCCCCTGGGACCCGCTATTCAATGCTGGAGCTTTTCTCTCAGAGTCTGATACAACCAAATGGGCTAAAGAAAGCAGTTTCGGGCAAACCTACTGGGTCGAAGTGTCAGCTAATTCTTATCTTGTTGCCGGGTTTGTAGCGCTTGCTATAGCAAGCGCATTCGCAATACTCGGATTTATCGTGTTTAATCGCCGCGACGTCTCTTAAAGTAGTGATATGGCAAAAAAACCAAGTGTCCTATTTCTTTGCGTTCATAATGCAGGCAGGTCACAAATCGGCGCTGGTTGGATGCGCCATTTAGCAGGAGAAGAGATACAGGTTTATTCAGCTGGTTCTTCCCCCGCAGAACAAATAAATCCGGTTGCAGCCGAAGCCATGTCAGAAATCGGAATAGATATCAAAACTCAACAACCAAAAAAATGGACTGATGAAATTGTTCGCGAAGTAGATGTGATTATCTCAATGGGCTGCGGCGACACCTGTCCGGTTTACCCTGGTAAACGCTATATCGATTGGGAAATTGAAGACCCCGCTGGCCAAGAAATAGAGATGATCCGTATTGTTCGCGACCAAATAAAAAAACACGTTCAAGAACTAATAGTTGAACTTTTACCAAAGAAGAGTCAATGACAAAATACGAAACAGAAATTTTTTATATTGATTCAGAATCACTTCACGATCTTGAATCAGCGATCAAGAAAGTTACTGAACTTGAAGACGGCTGGATCAATGTAGAGCCCGCTGTAGATGAAGATGATCAAAATGAAGTCCCGGGATTCTTTGCTTGGTTTTCCGCCCGTGGACCAAAAGTCCCTGTCGGTACTTTCGTACCAGGAAACAAACAGAACTTCGCTTCAGTAGGGATAGCTCACGGGTCAGGTAGAGGAGCGTCAGACCAACTTGAAGAATTAGGTATTAAACCTCCAGAAAGTTGGATCTCACGTCAAGACCATGCCAAACATGGATTAGTTTGGGAAATCTCACCGAGCCACATAGTTCCATCAGAAGTGGTTTCAATGATCCTTCAAGGCACTGTTGGGCTTTCAACTGTTCCCACAACAGGAGGATGGACCGCAATTCTTCACTGTCCACCTGAATGAATTACATATCAGCGACAGCTTGCATGATTAAATCAACTGCTTTTTGAGAATCAATTGTGTAAGCAACTTCACAATTAGGCTCTAAATCTGAACCTTGCCCTCGTTCATCAACAAGAGTCATACCGCGTGTATGTTTACCACCGGTTTCAACATCAACATGTCTTTTCTCAAAGCCGAAGAGATCAGGGTGGGTGACAGCTAATATCGCACACGGATCGTGCATAGATCCGGTATCTGTTCCAAGATGCGAACGGTAAAACTCTGCATAGAAATCAAGCAAGTAAGCCATAGCTGAACCTACTGGGGTATCTATTGCATGGCAGTTTTCCGTTTCTTTTTTTCCGACTTGAACTTGGTGGGTGAGGTTCAAACCAATCATCGTGACTGGACTTCCACTAGTTAAGACAACTTCAGCTGCTTCTGGATCAGCAAAAATATTGAATTCAGCGGCGGCGGTTACATTCCCTAAACCTCCAGCGCTACCTCCCATGAACGTGATTGAAGCGACGCGTCTAGAGATATTTGGGTCAGCTTGAAGAGCGAGTGCGATATTAGTTAAAGGGCCAATTGGGACAAGATGCAATCCCTCCTCGTTTTTTGTTGTTTCAATAATGAACTCAATAGCGTCAAAGGAATCAGGAGTTTTAGCAGGGGGTGGAAGATCTATTCCTCCGAGACCACATTCTCCATGAACATGTCCGGCGGAAAGGGGAGGGGCTTCAAGAGGTTTATCTGCGCCAGCATGGACAGGAAAATCCGCATTCAGTAATGATCTCAGCCGTAGAGCATTCGCAGTAGTTCTATCTAAAGACACATTTCCAGAAACCGTAGTTATACCTGCAACATCAGCCCATCGAGCAGCAGTGACAATTGCAAAAGCATCGTCAATACCTGGATCACAGTCAAGAATGATGCGCGGTTTTTGCTCCATATAGAAAACTTATCTTCAGTTTTCTAAAAAAGAGGAAGATGCTCTTAGCTCAAAATTCCACAGTCATTTAGACGCTGAACAGTGTTTACCAAAACTTTGCGTGCTAACTGTGGAACTTCATCAAGAAGAATGGAGAACTCTTGACGGTTCATGGTGCCGATAACCATATCTGTGTCTGCTATGACCGTTGCAGTGCGAGGGATGTCAGCAATTGCGCTGTTTTCGCCAAAGAAGTCACCTCTTTTAAGTTTGGTTATTTTCTTCCCGTCACGGTTCACCGTTGCTTCACCCTGTTTGATAACCATAAACTCTCGTCCTTTTTCTCCTTGACGAGCGAGATGATGGCCAGCCTTGACGTCAACAGTAGCCATGAGACGGTTAACTGAACGCAATTCTTGTTTTGTGAGACCAGAAAAAATTTGGATCTCATTTAAAGCTATGGGGGTGTCTTCGTAAATCATTAAAACTCCTGAAATTAACCTTTATATTCTGGCGTTATAAAGAAGAATAAATGCGCGAGGTGACCGACAGCACATGTGCCGTTTGACTCACTGACTTTGGAATAGTTTTTCTAGTTTGTGAGAATATCGAAGAAAGTACCCCAGCCGCCTTTGCCGTCTAGGCGATACATTTCTGAATAGCCGCAACTGCTGCAGCTGATAACACCAAATTTTTGATTTTGTAGATTCAAGTATCTACTTATTCCAGAACCTGTGGTTCGTATCTCTCCAGTCTCGTACTCAGTTCCGTTGCATTTCACGCAAGAAAAAGATCGTTCCTGTGTCGGATCATCCATTTCAATACCCCCCTTGGTATAAAACAACAGTAACTCATATTTGAGGGCTGGTTAGAGGATGAATGCTTAAGTGGTCAAGAAAAGATGGAACCTTGTCCGTCATCAGGCCCGAAAAAGTCATTCTCTGAATCGCCAAAAGTATCTTTTCTTGACCTTGACGTTCTCTTTTTTTGACGCTCTTCTCCTGATGTTGATTCTTGTTCACGTGAAACCATTTCTCCAGAAGACCGGTTTTTTCTTCTACGGCGGAAAATCCAGATCCATATGACTGCAAAAATTACGCAGGCCGTAATTCCGCTTGTGACTTGACTTGAATAGGTGGTGCAGTCAGTAACGCAGTTGGAGTTCAGCGGTGTATCGAACCCTTTATCGGCGGCTTCTACAGTGTCGTGAATCAACCAGGCGACTTGAGCAAAAGTCAATAAGAAAAGAACGGCTAATCCGAGTCGTTTCAAAAACATAAGTTAGATACCTCCTGATAATAGCCTCATTGTTGCATCTATTTTAAAGAATTCTTTATCTTGTCCGTTGCCGGAAGAGCCCCTCTTGAACCACGGTGGCCACATGAAGCCCGTCGGGAGTGAAAACCTCTCCGGTGGCGAGACCACGACCACCAGTTAATCCATGTGAGCGGAAGTCATAAAGTAGCCAGTCATCTGCTTTTGCTTGCCGGTGGAACCAGATGGCATGGTCAAGGCTGGCGCCGATAAACGTTTCGTAGTAGGCAGGATCTCCTCGCTCAACTCCTTCTAATAATGGATGTGAACGTCTGATAGTACTCATCGGCATTTCGTCAGAAGCAAAAGCCAACCCACAGGATTGGAGAATTCGACTATCTCCAATAGTGTCGGCAACTTTCATCCACGTAGCAGTGCGCCCTTTTTCTTGTAGGGCGATGCGTTGATTCATGAATCCCCAATCATCTGAGTCTCCACTTCCGGGCTCACCCACGTCATCTAAAAGTTGAGATTCTTGTACATCAACTTGGTCTTCGTCTATTTGAAAAGAGCAAGAAAGATTAAAGATCGCTCCGTCAGATTGTCGAGCTACTACTCGTCGGGTAACGAAGGAGCGTCCATTCCTAATTCGGTCGACTTCAAAACGAATTGGTTCGTCACTAGTCCCGCCCCGTATGAAATAGGAATGCAAGGAATGAGCATGGTATTCCTCTCCAACAGTTAGAGCCGCAGCATGAAGAGCTTGAGCGACTACTTGACCTCCGTACACACGACCCCATGGGTAATGCGGGCTTGTCCCTACATACACATCAGGTCCATGAGGCTCTAAAGCCATAAGTTCGTTAAATGGTGGAACCTTAAAGTTCTCAAAAGGATTCTCTTCAGTCATTGAGGACCATCCCTACATGTAACGCCATTCCGTTAATCATGGCAGTTTCGTTTAATCTCATACGGTTGGAGTGGCAGGGAGCTGCTTGGAGGCTGTCTTTTATATCGTTAGGGCAGACTCCTAAGAAAGCCATCACCCCAGGAACTTGTTGAAGAACATAAGAGAAATCTTCACCACCCATCACTGGTGACGGCATAGTTAAAAACTTTCCTTCCCCAAGAGTCCGTTCACACACTTTCCCAAAGAAATCAGATTGATCTGCATGGTTCACGGTCACCGGATATCCCTCTTCAAGGGAAATGGAAGCTTCGCATTCATGAGCCAAAGCAATTTGAGTGCACACACGGCGAATAGCCTCACGTACCTTGTCCCGTGATCTCTCAGATACACATCGAATAGTTCCCTCAAAGAAAACAGTTTCCGGTATCACATTCGTAGTAGTGCCGCCTTCTACATGCGTGATACTTATCAGAGCAGGATCAAAAGCATTTATTTCACGAGTAACTGCGGTTTGAAGCGAAGTGATCATGGTTGCCATTGCTGGTATGGGGTCGGTACAAAGATAAGGAGTTGAAGCATGCCCACCTTTTCCAGTGACCGTAACTCGCAGAGTGTCAGTGGAAGCCATGAATGGACCGGGACGGCAAGCAGCGTATCCAGTAGGAATATTTGGAGTGATATGTATAGCGAAAGCTCGATCTACATCCTTGAGTACACCTTCTTCAATCATGATTGGAGCTCCACCAGCGCCTTCTTCACCCGGTTGAAACATGAAACGTACACGGCCAGAAAGTTCTTCACGTCGTTGAGAGAGTAAGCGTGCAGCTCCCACAAGCATGGCTGTATGGGCATCATGTCCACAGGCATGGGCTTTACCAGGATCCAAAGAACAGAAAGATTCATTCGAATCTTCAGTCATCGGCAGAGCATCGGTGTCAGCTCGTAAAAGTATGGTCGGCCCATCGTTAGCGCCATCTAAATCAGCTACTACAGAAGTAAGCCCTTTACCTGTGCTGATATTTAAAGGCAGATCAGCTAAGGCATCAAGAATTTTTTCTTGAGTGCGGGGATTATCTAGCCCTAATTCAGGGTGCTGATGAATGTCACGGCGAAACGCAACAACGTCGTCAAACACGGAACTAGCGGCATCTAACAATTCATTCATACAGTCCATGATGCATTATTCAGAGGTGAACTCCTCAAAAAGACTGCAATTAGTGAGTTACTGGCTAGGAAGATCTCGTTCCGTTGGACCTGTGTAAATTTGGCGAGGCCGGGCAATGCGGGAATCCTGTTGAAGCATTTCGTCCCAATGGGCAAGCCAACCAGGAGTTCGCCCGATCGCGAAAAGAACAGTGAACATCTCTACAGGAAACCCCATGGATTGATAAATAAGACCCGAATAGAAATCTACGTTTGGATACAAACTTCTATCTATGAAATAAGGATCAGCCAATGCAACTTCTTCTAACTTAAGGGCAATATCAAGCAAAGGATTCTTTCCAGTAACTTCAAATACCCGATGTGCAGTCTCCTTTACGATGACTGCTCTCGGATCGTAATTCTTGTAAACCCGGTGTCCGAAGCCCATGAGCCTTCCTTCACCAGATTTGACCGAGGCGATGAAATCGTCTACCTGATCGTAAGAGCCGATTTCTTCAAGCATTCGTAAAACAGCTTCGTTTGCTCCACCGTGGCGTGGGCCATAAAGAGCTGAAGCAGCAGAAGCAATCGTTACGTAAGGGTCTGCATGGGCGCTACCAACAGCCCGAGCAGTAGTAGTGGAGCAGTTTTGTTCGTGATCAGCATGGAGAACAAATAACAGATCAAGGGCGTTGCGTAACACAGGATCTATGTCGTAGCTCCCATCAGGGTGACAGAACATCATGGTGAGAAAGTTTCCGGTGTAGTCAAGATCTGGGTCCGGCTGAACGTAAGGAGCCCCAACGTTCTTTCTGTAAGCGCTTGCCGCCAAGGTTGGCATTTTCGCGATTAAGCGCACCATTTGAAGGCGCCTTATCTCAGGGTCGTGAATGTCTTTACTTTCAGGAAAGAATGTTGAGAGAGCTGCGATACTTGAGATAAGAACACCCATAGCATGAGCGTCGTCGCGGAATCCTTCAAGGATCCGTTTATGAAAGTTTTCATGAATTGGCGCTTGTTCAGCTATTTCTAAAGCAAAAGATTCGACTTCTTCTTTAGTTGGCAATTTATTGAAAAGCAGGAGATAGGTAACTTCTAGAAAAGTAAGAGATGTAGCTACTTGTTCAATTGGGTAACCGCGATACCGAAGAATTCCAGCCCCACCGTCCAGCTCGGTGATACCACTTTCTGCGCCTGCTGTGGCTCCAAAAGACGGATCGTTGAACCAAATTCCGGGGAGTAACGAACTCCAGGCTTTGGCATCTACTCCCTTATCAACAATAGGGATTTCAACCGATTCGCCCGTCCGGTTGTCAGTAATGGTGATGGATTCTGGCACCTAGCAACCTTTCATAAAATGTATTTGTGTCCTTTATTCATTTAACCAATGAATACGACTTTTTTGACTTTACCTAGACGTTAAAGCTTAAAAGTAAGCCGGAAAAATAGAAAAATGCGGTTTTTTATTTTTGGACTGGTAAAAACCTTTTAAAGAGGAGCATTGTCATGGCGTCGTCTCGGAAGTTTCTCACGTTTCCCTAGGAGCATTTCAAGAGCTTTAATTATTTCTATTCGGGTGTCCGCAGGGTCGATAACTCGATCTACTGTTCCACGTTCTGCAGCAACATAAGGATTGAGTAACCGTTCTTCATATCCAGTGATGAGATCTTCTCTTTCATCATCACTTGCGTCACGATGAAGGATTTCTACAGCACCCTTTGCTCCCATTACTGCGATTTCCGCTGTTGGCCAGGCGAGCATTACGTCATTTCCCATATAACGAGAGTCCATCACAATGTAGGCACCCCCGTAAGATTTTCTCAGGGTCACACATATGCGTGGGGTGGTAGCTCGGGCGTAAGCAAAAGCCATTTGGGCCCCGTAACGGATCATCCCTTTCCATTCAAGGTCTTTACCGGGATAAAAACCAGAGGTGTCTACAAGAGTGACGATTGGGAGGTTGAATGCGTCGCAGAAAGCTACAAATCTTGCGCCTTTCTGTGAAGCGGGAATATCTAATGTTCCAGCAATAGATTGTGGTTGGTTGGCCACAATACCTACGGGCTGACCGTTAATAAGACCAAAACCAGTGACTAAATTTTGGGCAAAATCTTCTCGCGTTTCAAGAAAATACTCGTCATCTAAGCAAACCTCAATTACTTTACGAACGTCGTAACTCCCCGTAGGAGAATCAGGGATGATTGATCCGACATCAGGAAGTTTCCTATCTGGAGCGTCACTGCTAGATGCAGCAACGGGAAGTTCATCGGTGCTGTTTGGGAGATAGGTCAATAATTCAGCAATCAAGTTGTCTGCAGATTCAGGATCTGGAACGACGAAATGAGCCACGCCAGAGGTTCTGGCATGCATTGAGGCTCCACCTAGTCCTTCCGGTGAAACCTCTTCTCCCGTGTATTGTTCGACCATGTTTGGCCCACTTACGAAAGCGTATGAGTCGTCGATCATGACGACAAGATCAGCGAGTCCCAGAAGTAAGGCTGGACCTGATACTGCTGGACCAGTTACACAGAAAATTAGAGGAATCACACCTGAGCAGTTGACAAACTCTCTTGCAGCGGTGCCCCAACTATGGATGGCTTTAACGCCTTCGGAAATATCTGCACCGCTGGAACTTATATAACAAATTAAGGGTATGCGCTGCCGATAAGCAGTTCGGGCGGCTTCAGCGAGGTTTTCTCCGTCGATAGGGAGAAGTGCCCCAAGTTTTTCTCCCCCAGTATGAACTTGAATTACTTTTCGTTCACCAATGGTAGAAAGGCCAAAAGATACGTTGCCGGTTGTTCCAGCTCGTAGCCCCACAGAAGTCGTTACAGAATCAAGGTTCATTGGCTAAGCGTTACATGAATACCGGGTTGATGTGGGGCATTCTCCAAAATAATTTGAGTTAAAACGTCAATGGTTGAACGCACAGGTGTTGAAGGCGTCATTTTTTGATTAAAAGCTAAATCAACTTTTCGCTTAGATAATCCTTTGACTGGTATTGCCACCCAGTCACCTTCAGAGTGTCCAGATGCAGCGCTAGCGGGCAGAAGTGCAGGAGTCGTTCCTGTGATGGCAAGTGAAGCTAAAAGTCGCAAGCCGGTAACTTCTACTGTTGGTAAGAGGTTGATATTGGCATCGCCTGCTTCCTTGTCAATGCTGTCACGAATTGCAGTACCTGACGGGGTCAGCATGATTTCCAAATCAGAAAGATCCTCAAGTTTGATTGATTTATTCTTGGATAAAGGATGAGATCCTGAAGCAATAACAACGTACTCTTCCTCAAATAGAGGCATGGTTTCAATCCCAGTTGCAAGAACAGGGGAATTCACTATCGCTATGTCAAGTTCTCCAGTGAGGAGTTTCGGTATTAATGAGGCGGTTACTTCATCAATAATGACGGGGTGAAGACTCGGGTATTCACTACTCAGTTTTTGAAGTAGGGGATTAGCTATCCAACGAGCGACCGTCCCAATGCATCCGATATTCACTGAGCCAGCAACTTCACTTTTCATAGAAGCAATGTCATCAGTGATCGCTCTAAGCTCGCTGCGGATGCGTTGTGCACGTTCAATGACTGCTTCACCCTCGGCAGTAGGGGACATAGTCCTTCGATCGATCAAAACTGTTTTTAATTCTTTTTCTAATCTTCCTACATGCGTAGAAACATTAGATTGAACAGTGTGAAGGGCGCGCGCTGCACCAGAGAAGCTCTGGTGCTCTGCTACAGCAAGCAGTAAGTGCAGTTGACGAAGATCCATCACTAAGAATGATGCCAGATAAAAACCCATATTTACTACCGATAGGTAAAAGTTGCGATATCTTTTAGTGAGTATTCAATCTCGTGTTGAACCTCTAAGGTCTAAGAACAATAGATTTCAGAAGGCTTTTGGAACATATGGCTACAACTCTCGCAATCCACTTTGATCCCGCGGCTATTCATGCCGCAGTTGATAGCGATGGCCGTCTTGATTTGATTGCTCTTGGTAGAGGCAAAGCTGGAATGCCAATGTCAATACATCTCGGTTTAGACGATTCTGTATTCTTTGGCGAAGAAGCACACGACCAGATGGAGCATGATCCCTCAGGCATAGTTGATGATCCTATTGGGAGGCTTTTCGATGAAGAGATCATGTCACAAGGAGGCCGCTCTACGACCTCTGAAACTCTTCTTGCCCGGCTGCTAGCTGAGGTTTATGCAAAAAGTATTCAAATATTAGATAAAAAACCAGATCAGGTTTTGGTCGTATTAACTGCAGGGGGGCCAAAAGAAGAAACCTACGTAGCCGCAGCAGAAAGAGCTCTTATCGGTGAAGTCGAATTTGTAAGTGAGACAAAAGCTTGGTCAGCGATGGCAACACATGGGCCCTCAGATTTAGATCCAGACCTCTCTGGCGTGATAGGGGGCTTACTTTGGAAACGCCATGGAGACGCTCCATCAGGCCCAGCACCACGAGTAACTCTTGAAGACTTAGGCCAACAAGAAACTTTGACTCCCTCAACCTTCCAACCCGCACCAAGCGTCATCGCCGCAGGTGCACGATCAGTATTTGAAGAAGACACAGGCATAGAGGAGAGCAAACGCCGAAAGGTTCCTCGCTTATTAATGGTTTTGCTTCTAATCGTTGGAGTCGCTGGAGCTATTGGTTATGTAGTCATAGACCAAATCACTGGCGACGAAGAAGACGATTCTGTGCTGACTCCTCTAACCACCACCACCTCAACCACCACCACTCTCCCTGTTACCACAACAGAAGTAATTGAAGAAACCTCAACAACTTCAACAACGACCACTTCAACAACGACCACTTCAACAACCACTACAACCACCACTACAACCACGACCATCCCACCATTAGGCATGGTGACAATATCTTCAGCTGGACTTCTGCTAGATGGCACTGGAACACCAGTATTGATCGCCTTTGATGATCCCGCCAACGAAGTTCTACTTGAATTAGATGCAAAAATTGGGCCATCAGATGACGACACCGGTTGGGTAGAAGATTCACTATGTGACGTTCCGATAGTTAGGCGAGTCACCTATGGAGATGTTGAAGTCGTTCTGGTTGATGACGACATTGAAGATGGAGAACCTGGAGTTGACGCAGTTTTTGGTCAATGGTTTGTTTCTGGACCGTGGGCAACTGAGTCCTCTATTTGGACAATAGAACGTATCGGTATCGGCTCAACAGTTGCCGAAATGAAAGAAACCTATACAGCCTTCTCGATAGAAACAGCCATAGATGGAGACTTGACGGGTTATTTCAGTTTTGACTTTGTCAGCATTTTGCAAGATGACGGAATAAGCGGCTTAACTAATGCTACGAGTGATATCGGGGTTGTTCTTTCAATGTGGGCTGGAACTACATGTGACCGCCGAAGCTAAAGCAATCATTCCAATTCAAATCCGGAGATAGAAGGCCTCTCTTCAATCTCCTTTGGTGAACTCCCGAGAGAGAGAAATAAAGCGGTAGCGATGAAGATACCGCCGATCAGTACAAGCATCTTCCACCAGAGAGGTTTAATTTCCATAAAAGTATTGAGTCAAAAGTCCTAGTTTTCAATACTTACTATTTTTACTTTCAAAATTCCATGCGGAGCTTCAAAAGAGACGGTGTCACCAATTTTTCCGCCAAGAAGGGCTTCCCCTAAAGGCGAACCTGGAGAAACAACATCAATATCTTCTCTTTTCTCCTCGATTGACCCAACAAGCAATAATTCAGGAGTATCGTCACCCTCATACAGTATGGAAACAGTTACCCCCGGTGTAACGGCGTCAACGTCTCCAGAGGATTCTTCAATGATTTCACAATTTTCTAGAACGCTTTCAATATGCATTATGCGTCCTTCCATTTTTCCCTTCTCTTCTTTAGCAGCGTGGTAGTCACCATTTTCTGAAAGGTCTCCTAATTCGCGTGCCGCCTCAATTTTTCTCGCAATATCTATTCTTCCGCGAGTAGTTAGATCCTGTAGCTCAGCTACAAGGCGGTCATAGGCTTTTTGTGAAAGTTGTTGCATTTCCGGCATGAGGCGAGATCGTATCCGCAAGAATCGATACCGCCACCTTCTTACAGTTCTCTTTAACCTATTTGACCAGTATTACAGGCAGTTTGCTAGACTTAAAGTGATGGACAGATTACTTTCGGTGATCAAAATTTTTTAGCGCACATTTATCTTGTGCGCTTTGACCGTCCGCTTAAGTGGACGGTTTTTTATTTAAATTACACTGCACAACTTGGAACATAAGGAGCACCCACGTGGCACATCGAATCGGCATCATCGGCGGTGATGGTATTGGGCCAGAAGTTATTTCTGAAGGCCTAAAGGTGATTAACGCTGCAGGCGTGAATCTAGAAACCGTTGAATACGACCTCGGTGGTGATCGTTATGGCAGAGACGGAACAGTTTTACCTGATGAAGTAATTGAAGAATGGCGAAGTTTAGACGCGTTATATCTTGGCGCCGTAGGCACACCTGACGTTCCACCAGGACTAATTGAACGAGGACTATTGCTCAAGATGCGGTTCGCTCTTGATCTGTATGTCAATTTAAGGCCGTTTACTTACGCTGAGAATAATGTTGATTTCTGTGTAGTTAGAGAAAACACTGAAGGTTCATATGCCGGCGAAGGCGGTGTCTTACGCCAAGGTACTGAGCACGAAATAGCTACACAAGGTTCAGTCAACACTCGTATGGGAGTTGAGCGTTGCATACGTTTTGCATTTGATCTTGCGTCAAATAGGAAAGGGCATTTAACACTGGTCCACAAAACAAATGTTCTCACTTTCGCTGGGGACCTCTGGGAGCGTACATTCAATGAAGTAGCGAAAGAATATCCAAATGTGGACACGTCCTATAACCATGTAGATGCTGCTTGCATTTACTTTGTTCAATCCCCTGATCAATACGACGTAATAGTTACCGATAACTTATTTGGAGACATACTCACAGACCTTGGCGGAGCAATCTCTGGAGGTATAGGGATGGCTGCTTCTGCAAATCTAAATCCAACCAAAACTGGGCCGTCAATGTTTGAACCAGTACATGGATCAGCACCTGATATTGCTGGCCAAGGTATAGCTAACCCTACGGCCGCTATCCTTTCAGGAGCGATGATGCTTGAATTTTTAGGTGAAAATGAGGCCGCAGATCGAATAAAAGAAGTTTGTGCTGATCCAGCAGTTCAGGTTGAGGGGACCTCATCTATTGGAGATGCGATAGCCCAGAGGCTTGTTTAAAAAGTTTGATATTGAATTAAGTAAAGAGGAGTTGAAATGCCGATCGAAAAAACAGAAAAAATCTGGATGAATGGAGAGTTCGTTAATTGGGATGACGCAACTGTTCACGTCCTCACACACACGTTGCATTACGGAAATGGAACATTTGAAGGAATCCGCGCCTATGAAACTGATAGAGGGCCAGCCGTTTTTCAATTACGTCCTCATATAGAACGACTTTTCCAATCAGCAAAAATTCTTTTTATAGACATCCCTTGGACAGTAGATGATCTAGTCAAAGGAGTTTTAGACACGGTAAGAATCAACAAAGTTTCTTCATGCTACATACGGCCATTGGTTTATCTTGGCTACGGAGAAATAGGACTCAATCCTCTTGCATGCAAAGTTGAGGTCTCTATTTCCTGCTGGCCGTGGGGGGCATATCTTGGCGATGAAGGAATAGAAAACGGTGTGAAGGTCATGATCTCTTCATGGCAACGCCATGGACCTAACGCAATGCCACCAGCGGCAAAAGGAGTAGGGCATTACATAAATTCCCAGATGGCTAAAGTTCAGGCAATCAAAGCTGGATACGAAGAAGCTATTCTGCTTTCACCTCAAGGCTATGTTTCAGAATGCACGGGAGAAAATTTATTTATCGTTCGTGACGGAGCAATCATTACTCCACCCACCTCGGCTGGAGCACTTGAAGGAATCACGCAAAAAACTGTTCGAAAAATAGCTGAAGATCTCGGCATTCCTTACAGCCAAGGAAACATTCTTCGAAGCGATCTATATATTGCCGAAGAAGCTTTTCTTTCTGGTACAGCAGCAGAAATTGTGCCTATACGTTCTGTAGATGATCGAGAAATCGGGGATCCAGGTCCAATCACTAAGGCCATACAGGAAATCTATTTTGATGTCGTGCGTGGAAAGCGTCCTGAGTACGAATCGTGGAATGAGTATGTCAATCCTTAATTCGAAAAGTATGCCTAAAAACGTAGAAATCTACGATACAACTTTACGCGACGGCGCTCAGTTGGAAGGAATCTCGTTAACTGTTGATGACAAACTACGCATAGCGGAACAGTTAGACAATTTAGGAGTTCATTACATTGAGGGAGGATGGCCAGGAGCCAACCCCAAAGATGTTGAGTTCTTTGAACGAGCAAAAGAAGAGTTGACACTTAAACATTCACGCCTTGTCGCGTTTGGATCAACAAGGCGAGTAAATGGTGATGCTCAAAACGATCCAACTTTGGCAAACCTCGTTGCAGCCGGAACGTCTACAGTTTGCATTGTCGGCAAATCATGGGATTACCACGTCACAGAGGCACTAAGAACATCGCTCGACGAAGGAATAGCTATGGTCGCCGATTCGATTAAATTCTTGAAAGATCAAGGTTTAGAAGTCTTTTTCGACGCAGAACATTTCTTCGATGGGTATAAAGCTAACCCAGAATACGCTCTCCAAGTTCTTGAAGGAGCCGCTGCAGCGGGAGCTGACTGCCTTGTACTTTGTGATACAAACGGCGGCTCTCTGCCATTTCAAATAGAAGAAACTGTCGCCTCTGTAGTGAACCACCTTGAAATTCCAGTTGGAGTCCACCTTCATAACGACACCGGTTGCGGAGTAGCAAACGCAATGGCAGGTGTAATGGCAGGCGCTACACAAGTTCAAGGAACCATAAATGGTTATGGAGAAAGAGTCGGAAACTGTGACCTTGTACCAATTATCGCAAACTTAAGTTTAAAACTAGGGATTGAAACACTTCCTCCAGACCGCATCGAACGCCTCACTTCTGTCGCTCATCATGTAGCGGAACTCGTTAATTTCTCTTCCGATCCACAACAGCCATATGTCGGATCAGGAGCATTTGCCCATAAAGCAGGACTTCATGTAAGCGCGATTTCTCGCCGTCCTGACGCCTATGAACACATTGACCCTAACTTGGTTGGAAATGGCACACGGTTCCTTGTTTCGGAGATGTCAGGAAAATCGACTATTGAACTCCGTGCTCAACAACTCGACTTGGACATAGAAGGGGAAACGCTAAATGAAGTAGTTGAAACTTTGAAAGACCTTGAATATCGGGGGTACCATTTCGAAGCAGCCGATGCGTCACTAGAACTTCTTCTTCGCGCTGCTACTGGCTGGGAACAAGACTTTTTTCAACTCCAATCCTTCTCTGTGAACGTAGGGCACCTTTCTGGGAGCGGCAGCCGCGCATGGAATGATGTAGCCGTAGAAGTAGATACCGAAGCGACAGTATCAATTCAAGTAGACGGAAAAATAGTTGAAGCATCTGGTCAAGGAAATGGTCCGGTAAATGCTCTTGACTCTGCCCTAAGACAAGCTATAGGAAGCCGTTACCCCGCCTTAGAGAACCTTAGACTTACTGATTACAAAGTAAGAGTTCTTGAAACTAGCAAAGGAACTGGAGCAATCACACGAGTCTTACTAGATACAACAAACGGAGAAAAAACCTGGACAACAATCGGAGTTTCAGAAAATATCATCGAAGCCTCATGGCAAGCACTTGTTGACTCCATTGTTTACGGGTTGATGAACACTCAAGACTGAACCATCTTCACATGACTGATTTAAAGAAAGTTCTTCTAGCTGAGGGAATAGGAACAATGTTCCTACTCATCGGTGTTGTGGGCTCTGGAATAATGGCGCAGAGACTTTCTGAAGGTGAAGAAGGTTTAATTTTGCTTCAGAACGCAGCAGCAACAACTGCTGTTTTAATTGCAATAATTTCTATCTTCAACAAAATCTCTGCTGACTTTAACCCTGCTGTAACGCTTGTCGCTTGGGCGTTGGGACATAGAACCAGAAAAGAAGTTCTACCTGTACTTGTTGCTCAAACTGGAGGAGGAATCTTAGGGACCGTAGTAGCAAATCTTATGTTTGATCTATCTGCAATAAGTTGGTCAACTACAAACCGTAGTGGAAGCCATCTATGGCTCGGGGAAGTAATAGCCACTGTTGGATTGTTGCTCGTCATATTCAGTCTTCTTCGCACTTCCCGCACTTCAAAGATTCCTTATGTAGTAGGCGCTTATATTGGCGGCGCATACTATTTTACTTCATCAACAAGTTTCGCTAATCCGGCAGTGACCATCTCTCGCTCGTTCTCAGACACGTTCACAGGAATATCACCATCCCACATCCCCATGTTTATCCTGATGCAACTTGCAGGAACCGCTGTAGCAATAGCGCTTATTCGATTCCTTTTCCCTTCAAATACAAACGAAAAAATTTAGTATCAGATTCTTTACATCATTCAGAATTAGGAACAGTGACTGTTGAACAACCTTTTTCTTGATCTACTGGGTCGCCAACTATTCGGTCATTGATCCAACTCAAAAAATCTGACCAATACGCTTGCACCGCACTGCCATGAGTATGTCCTTCATAGAGAATGCGTTCAATATGGTCATGTCCTTCAAGAGCGCAAATCTGATCTAAAAGAATCTGACTGCTAATTGCAGGAATTTGCTCATCTTGGTCACCGTGAAGAATAACGACTGGGGTTTGGTTCGGTACTTGATTTGTGTCGTTCTCTATTAGGCGAGCATTCCACGCAGGATCAGCGAAAATGTCGTCAACAGAAGTCAAATCTTCAAAAGGTATTGGATTGAAAATCTCAAAAATATGTCCGGTGCAACCGAGTTCTAGTTCTTCTACTAGAGGCAAGTACTCCGGTTCAACAACCGTTTCTAAAGAAAGTTCGTCGTAAGCCTGAGCGAAGGCAGCAGCAACCATTACAAGGTAACCCTGGAAAGGTCCATCCATTAGGAAATCTTTCAGTAAGGGGAATTGACTTGGAGGTGCGCCAGCTGCAACACCAACAAGATCTAACTCAGGAGCTATGTCTTGCCAAAGTTGAGAAGCATGCATAGCCGCATGGCCCCCTTGAGAGTGGCCCCATACGATCAAAGGCCCTTCGGCCCCTAGGGAAGAATCAGTTTGAGCTGCTCGCACAATATCAAAGACTCCTTGTGCCTCACTTGCACCAACAATGTAAGGGTGAAGACCCGGTCCTCCCATCCCTTCAAAGTCACTTGCGACTACAACCCAGCCATCATCAAGTAGGGGTTGCACGAGAGCATTCAATTCAACATCTTCTCCGGTATAGCCAAGTGAAGGAGCACACATATCAGCCATGCCTGTCGTACCATGAGCAACCGAAAGCACAGGCCTTGGTTCAGTAGCTAGAGAGTTCGGGGCGACAATAGTGCCGGTTACCTGGATGGGGTCACCGCTCACAGAACGTGACCGGTAGGTTACGAGCCAACCGACAATAGTTTCATCAGCAAAATCAATTTCTTCTACTGCAAGAATGGCACCAAGAGCATCTGGATCAGAGGAGATCTCTAATGAGGGGCCCGTATCTTCCTCTGCGGAGGCTAACATCTCAATCTCTTCTGGAGATAAAAAGTCCATACATGTAAATGTCGCTTCTTCAGCGAAGTCGTCATAGTCAGCTTCTTCGTCACCCAAGTCTTCTAAAAGCACTACGTAACTCACTCCTGTTAGTGAATGCATTTCGTCAACCATGCAGGTAGCGAATTCTTCGGTCTCCAAGCCAAACTCTGATTTCAGGAAAGTGATGATTTCATTCCGAGCGCCTTGTTCGGCACTTTCATCTTCGTCCGGTGCCACTGTTTCTGCCGGAGCTTCCGTGGCTACAGGAGCTTCCGTTGTGGCTGGTGTCTCGTCAGCAGCTCGGGTGTAAGCGTTACTTTCGGAGGCTCCATCAGAGGAACAACTTGTTGCAGTTAACGCGAAAATAGAAAAAATAAAAATAAGTTTACGTAGGTTCATGAGACTGAGTCTTCCACATAAACCCAAGGGTTTCTTAACTTTGCCCAACAACCTTAGATTTATTTGTTACAAACTTTTTGGTTCAACAAAAACTGAGTGCACATCTGGCACTACGGATTTGATTTGAGCCTCAAGCTCTTCAATAGCAGTACATACTTCCTCAGCAGTAAGAGAAGAATCAAAAACGACTTGCGCCCCGACCAAAATATGTTCAGGTCCGAGATGTTGTGTCCGTAAATTCTCAATCCTTGAAACCGAAGCAGAACCATCTATGGCTTCCTCAATGAGCGAACGATTTTTCTCAGTAACGCCTTCGCCGATAAGAAGGCTGTACATTTCTCTAGCTAAAACAATGGCAATTATGGCAAGTAAGACTCCAATACTTACCGTACCTACCCCATCCCAAATGGGATCACCGGTTACTTTGCTAAGCACTACTGCGATCAAAGCAAAAGCAAGACCAAGCATGGCTCCCATATCTTCAAGCACCACTACCGGCAATTCAGGCTTCTTCGATTTAGTGACGAACTCTCTCCATGTCTGGCCTTTTCTTAGCTTATTTGCTTCAATAATGGCAGTCCTTAAGGAAAATCCTTCCAGAATCAAACCAAAAACTAATATGCCGATAGCCCACTGATAGTGGCTTATGGGCTCAGGGTGAAGAAGCTTTTCTATTCCTTCGTAGAGGGCAAAAACTGCGCCAGCAGTAAAAAGTACGACCGATACAACAAATGACCAAAAATAGCGTTCACGACCGTAACCAAAAGGGTGCTCTTTGGTCGCAGGACGGTTTGAGCGTTGAACTCCCATGAGTAGAAGAAATTGATTGGAAGCATCGGCAACAGAGTGGACACTCTCGGCTAATAGCGCAGAAGAGTGAGTAAAGATGAATCCGACAAATTTCGCAATCGAAATACCAGCATTTGCTATCAATGCAGCAAGTATTGCTTTTTTGTCGCCAGCGGCAGCCATTTTTTTCCTTTCAGAAACTCTAACTCCACAAGTTATCGTAGCGTTTGGCTTCTTCAAGACAAGTCCAGATAGTCTTTGTGACGTGGCAAAACGTAAACGCAAAAAAATCTCAGCAACTAAAGCTTCGCACCCGCCTGTAAGGCCAGGAATGCTTAGTCCGATGCGCACAGTGCCTATTTCAATAAATAGGCCGCCTTACGCTATGACTGGTAATCCTGGGCCGGCGATCTCTTCAAACGTTCGAACCGAAGAAGAGATACAAAGGATGAGATTAGCTGGAAATGCAGCGGCAGAGGTCCTACTTGAAGTGCAACCTTTTGTTCAGCCAGGAGTTACCACCGACAAAATTGATCAGATAGCTCATGAGGCGATTCTTGAGCGCAATGCCTATCCAAGCCCATTGAATTATCGCGGTTATCCAAAATCTGTTTGCACCTCGGTAAATGAAGTAATTTGTCATGGAATTCCTGATAGCAGACCATTAGCTGATGGCGACATTGTGAACGTAGATGTAACTCTTTATTTAAACGGAGTTCATGGAGACACATCGGTCATGTTTTTTGTTGGTGAAGTAGACGAAGAGTCAAAACGTTTGGTTCTTGAAACTCGAACTGCGCTTTACGCCGGCATTCATTCAGTCAAACCTGGAGAGCCGATAAACACTATTGGGCGAACGATAGAGAATCACGCTAGACAGCATAATTTAGGTGTAGTAAGAGAGTTCATCGGACATGGGATCGGAACAGAATTCCATTCAGGTCTTCAAATAAAACACTATTACGACCCTTATGACAGCACAGTGATAGTTCCCGGAATGACTTTTACTATTGAGCCAATGCTTACTTTAGGTAGCCCTACTTGTGAAATGTGGGATGACGACTGGACAGCAGTGACGCGCGATGGAAGCCGCACCGCACAATTTGAACACACTGTTTTAGTTACAGAAGATGGAGTTGAGATTCTTACGAAGACAAAGGACGGAGTGGTTCCAGCAGAGCAAGTCTTAGGCTAAGGCCCTGTTACTCCCAACTAGCGGTACCTTCTTCAGCAAGAGCGACCCAAGTACGACCTGGAGTTAATCGAATTTCTTCACCCTCAACATGGTATATGGCAGGCATGTTTGCGTCTGTTCGGTCCCATTCGCCGATAATTAAGTGGCCATCGGTAAAGATCCAAGCAACACCAGTACCAACAGTCTCTGCTTCAGGGGAAGTTTCCGCTGCAGGGCTTGTTCCATATCTCACGAACTGGACAATCATATTTGGAGGAGCGACACGTACCCCATTTGCATCAATGTGAGCGGTTCCTCCTTGTCGGCGTGTCCAACCTGAACCATTCCATCGGTAGTCAACTTCTGTCCAACCAAAATCAATAGCTATCCTCTCAGCAGGAACAGCAGAAGGATGCAGTGGCTCTTCTGACCCTCTGAATTCAAATGGAGCCGGAGGTAATTCTGTCCGTTCTGGTTCAGGATTTAAGGCCCATAGCTGGGATGGAGAGGCGTATAGATTGTGAGGGGATCGACGAGTTGTTGACTGCCAGTAAGCACTAGAAGCTCTATCCCAGTTAACAGATTTAACGTCAGAGGCGTAGACGATGTCTAAAGTGATTTGATTTGCACCAGAGTATGCAAAAAGCGGCATATCAAAACCGGAAAGTAAGATCGGGTCTGAAGTGCGGGCAGAACGTATCGGGCCGACGACACTGGGGCTTTCTGTCTGGAATATTGCCACAAGCCGAGTAAGTCCAGATTCAACGAGTTCTTCATAAACTACATCTGCTTGATTAATCCCTGATTGAGGTCTCGCTGCACCAACGTTGTCGATTTTGAATGCTAAAGCGGGGCGAATGATGTCTTCGCCGATTAATGCTGTCCACCGCATAGCTACTAGGAGTTCTCGTAACCGGTCAATTTCCAATTCCGCCTTAGCGATACTTGCTCTCAGAGTATTTATGTTGGTGTTGGCCGAATCAATTTGTTCTTCGATTCCTGGAACAATGGACATTGCTTCTGAACGATCTTCAAAAGCGAGAGTCCTCCGTTCATTAGATTGGTTTCTTCTATCAAAGAGCGAATCTATTTCTCTGCCCAACTGTCTGAGTTGACCATATATCGCTAACAATTGGTCGTTTGCATCGTTGATAATCGATTCGTAAAGAAGCCTTGCGCGTATTTGTTCAAGAGCCTCCTCAGATAACTGAATGGATTGAGTAAGAACCGCATTTATGTGTTCATCGTTTCTTACATAAGCATCAATAGCCATGACATGCCGGACGCTTGTTGGTTCTTCTAAAGAGACATAACGATCAATCAAGTTGTCTGCCATCAATTCTAAATAAATTGGGATGAGCACCAACTTTTCATCCTCAATGGCTATTCGGGCTTCAGTTTCTGCCACAAGATCAGCAATATCAGATAATCGTTTTTCATAACTAGTGATCTGTTCCTCTAAATTTTCTATTTCTGTCTCGAAAGAGATAATTGACTCTTCTTCTTCGTCAATTTGTTCAAGAAATGTTTGTGCTCCAACAGCAGTAGTTGCAAGAATTGCGCCTAGGACAAGAAAAATCAGAGATATCAAGAGGGAGCGCTTGTGCATATAACGAGCGTAGATGGTTTCTGGCATCAAAGTGAGGCACCCTTGGTCTATGAACTATAGAAAGATGATTGACACTAATGCATATCTTTCTAGCTGAGTTTGAGTTAGTTTGGCAGAGTGACAACAGTTGCAATAGTTAATCAAAAAGGGGGAGTAGGTAAAACTACTGTTGCCCTCGGTTTAGCATCATCAGCAGCGAATCGAGGCATAAAAACCCTAGTTATAGATCTAGATCCGCAAGGCAATGCTACGACAGGGTTAGGACTCTTTGAGCCAACTCGTGGGATTGACACTGTTTTGCAAGAGGAAAGACCTGAAGGCATTCACTTGGCTATTGAAGAGTCTGGTTGGCCAAATGAGAATGGATTTGCTCCACTTGTTGCAGCTTCTTCTCCTGATCTCGCTATTCGCGAACCTCAGCTTGCAACTGATCCTTTAGGAGCGCAAGAACGTTTAAGTTCTGCATTAGGAGGGCAGAACACTATTCAATACCCTCTTCAAATTATTGATTGTCCACCTTCGCTGGGACTTCTGACGATCAATGGTCTCTTTGCTTCTAATTGTGTGCTTCTAGTCACTGAACCCGGCGCGTGGGCAGTTGATGGCGTGGCTCGAATGTTGCAAACAATAGATCGGATACAAGCACGAAGAATCGAAAGAGAACCAAAACTGATTGGAATAGCTGTTAATCGTCTAGCTCGTACACGTGATGCAAGATACTGGCATGAACAACTTCAGGATGCCTATCCAGGTAAATGTCTACCCCCGATACATCAGAGAGCAGCAGTATCTGAAGCCGCTGCCCAATCAATGCCGATACATGCATTAGGGAAGCGCCCAGGAACCGCTGAAGCTTCAGCAGAGTTCGACAAGATTCTCGATAGCGTGTTAATTGGAGGTAATGGTGAGTAGCTATAATCCACAGTCGCGTAGAAAACGAAACGGGCCGCCGGATATAAGTCCGGTTGACACCCTGCTTGAAGGTGCCTCTGCCGAAAACGAATCACCTGTTGTCGGCTCTGAAGATAATTCCTCACACGCTCATGCTCAAGACTCAGAATCTATCGCCAAACCTTTTGATACCCCTCCAGTTGAAATGACTGATGAAAGAGTAGATCGTTTGTACCGAATTGGTGTTTTTGCTGCGGTGGTTGCCATTGTCCTTCTCCTTATTCGAAGAAAGAAAAACAGCACCTAGATTAATTGCAGAGCAGGAGCGTCTGGACGCATTCTTCCGGCTGCAAGCCTTTTCTTTATTTCTTTCTGCCCGTCTTCGCATATTCCTGCATAGGGGCACCATCCACAGAGTGGGCCAACTTGAGTATCGAAAGTATCTTCTTCGCAACTACCTCTTAGATTTTCCCAAGTTTCAGCAAATTGACCAGTGCTTTTCGTAATTAATTCTTCGCTAATGTCAACTTCTAACTCAACTGAGTTTTTTCCAAGATATAAAAGCCGACCTTTCGCAGGCAATTTCCCCGTCTCGAATTGAACAGCTGCCGCATAAAGAACAATTTGGTTAAGCGCATCTTTTTTGTAAGAAGGGTCTGGCGGTTTTCCGGTCTTGTAATCAGTGACTGCGGTGCCTGCACTGGTCTCATCAAGACGATCGATAATTCCAAAGAAAGGAACGTCTGAAAGAGTGGCAGAAATTTTTTTCTCTGTGGAAAGCACGTTTACTTCTGAAGGGTTTTCAAGTCCCCATAGTCCCTCAATGGCGGTCCAAGCTTTCCATCGAAATTCTTTTTGATCCGCTTCGCTTAGATTAAGGGACTTGAAATCTGAATTATTTTCTGTTTCAGGCCAAGTATCCCGAGCAATTTTTTTTGCTTCTTCTATCGTTCGCTTTTCTGGATCTTTTTCGCAGAGCATCTCTAAAACGTGGTGAGCGAAAGTGCCAATCAAAGCAGCTTCTCCAGGCGGGTCTGGGATCTTATCCACATAGCGGTGCTTCCATCTTCGAGGACACTGTTTATACATTCCCGCTGCAGAAACAGAAAAAGAGCGGGGGAGATTAGCCATTAGATATCTAAGACTGATGGGTCAAGAAGGGAGCTGTTCTTCACAAGGTATTCGCGTCTGCGTCCAACATCAGATCCCATAAGTATTTCAAATAAATCAATTGCTTTCTTTGCTTCTTTAGCGTCGTCCATAGTTAATTTTCTCAAAATTCTTGTTTCAGGATCTAACGCACATTCTGCTAGTTCTTCAACGTTCATTTCTCCCAAGCCTTTGAAGCGGTTCCAACGAAGGTTCTCAACTTTGCGTCTGCCTTTAGTGAGTTCCTCAGTCAAAGCGTCTCGTTCTTCTTCGCTAAATGCGCGATGGATTGTGTCACCTACTTTGCAGGTGAAAAGTGGGGGTTGTGCAGCAAATACACGACCATCTTCAAGCATCGGGCCCATGTATTTATGAATAAGTGTTAGCAGTAAGCAACGTATATGACTTCCATCTACGTCGGCGTCGCAGAGAATGACTATCCGTCCATATCTGGCATCATCAAGATTGAAATCTTTTCCAGATCCAGCTCCTACCGCAGTGAATAAAGCTTGAGCTTCAGCATTATCAAGTACTTGTTTGAGAGTAGCTTTTCCCGCGTTAACCACTTTTCCTCTGAGTGGGAGGATTGCGACATTGGCAGAGTTTCGTCCGGCTTTTGCTGGGCCCGCTGCTGAGTCTCCCTCGACGATAATTAGTTCAGAGTCAATGCCGTGAGTTCGGCAATCTGCAAGTTTGTCAGGCATGCCTGTCGACCCCAGACTTGCCGCTCGTCTTTTATTATCAAGCATTTGTTTTGAACTGACACGATTTATGATCGCAGTAGCGATCTTGTCTCGAATAGCGTTTATATGGGTTTTAGGGCCGTTTCCTTCAAACCATTCAGTCAAGTTCTGTTTGATGACGTTGTAAACGATTTTTTCTACTGGAGGAGTTCCGAGTTCCTGCTTTGTTTGTCCACGAAATTGAGGTTCAGGAAAAGTAACTTTTATTGCAGCGACTAAACCTTCGCTGATGTCATCTTTTGCAGCGCGGTGTTTATTTTCTTTTGCTAATTTCGCTAACTTTCTTGTGTCTTTGAGCAAGATGTCGTTGACTGCTCGTGTTAGAGCTCTTTCAAATCCGGCAACATGAGTTCCGCCTTGACTGGTAGGAATTGTATTAACGAAGGATTCTTGTGTTGTGTCGTAGGAATGAACCCAACGTAGAGCTGCCTCTACTGTGCATTCACGCTCAACGTCGGTCATTTTCCCATCAACAGGTACACGTTCGGTGAAAGTATCTATGCCAGAAATCGTGATTATCTCCGTGACGTTCTCTCCATTAGACAAATAGTCAACAAGGTCTTTTAGTCCTCCTCGCGAAACGAATTCAAAAGGTTCTTTTGATCCTCCCGCACGTTTGTCAATGACTTTTATTTTTACCCCAGGGACTAAAAAACAGGATTGGGTAACTCGGTCGCAGATTTCTTGGATGTCTATAGTCGCGTCTTTGTCGAAAATGTCGAAGTCGGGCCAAAACCTCACTCGAGTTCCAGATTTCGTTTTAGAAATTTTCTTTAATCGATTTAACTCATGACTTTTAGTAAATTTTGAACCATTGAATTGACCAGCAACTCTCTCTTTGAATGACAATTCATGGGTGTAGCCTTCACGGTCAACCTGTGCGGTCAGTTTTGTTGACAGTGCATTAACTACCGAAGCGCCAACGCCGTGTAGTCCACCAGATGCCCCGTAAGCCCCTCCGCCAAACTTGCCGCCAGCGTGTAGTTCAGTGAATACAACCTCTAAGGCAGAGACTTTTCGTTTTGCGTGTTTATCAATAGGAATACCGCGACCATTATCGGCCACTTCAACAGACCGGTCTCGGTGAAGAGTAATCGTAATTTGTTTAGCGAATCCGGCAGCAGCTTCATCGACAGCATTATCAATTAGTTCCCACACTAAATGCATAAGTCCAGAACTTCCGGTTCCGCCTATATACATTCCAGGGCGTTTACGAACCGCATCAAGACCCTCAAGTGTCTCTATCGCATCAGCATCGTAGCCATTCTTATTTTTTGCAGAAGACTTTGTAGTGTTTTTTGTTTTCGCAGAAGCCACCGTTACCACCTACTAGGACCAAGTGCTAAAACTTGACGCTCAGTTGAAGTACTACTTAGATCCCTCTTCGTTAACTCAACCATGAGAGGAACTGGATTGGGATCAGCTTTTTGTGGATCGTCGTCTTTACACATCGTGGCGAGCAGCCCAAGCGATTGACCGACCCAAGCAAAAGTAATTTCTTCACCCTCGCTTAACTTATTAACTCTTACGCCCACACCATTACGTCCACGGCTCTCGAACTCACTGGTAGGTGTTGCTTTGATTGAACTTTCATTTGTCACCGTGTACAAAACATCATCTGCAAGTACGACTCCGGCAGCGACTATTTTCGCTCCGTTCTTCAACTTCATTCCAGCGATTCCCGCAGCGCCACGGCCTTGAACACTTACATCTGCAACAGGAGTGCAAAGCACCTGACCATCAGAAGATATTAAAAGGATATTCACTCCTTCTGGAGCACAAAATGCGGCAGCGACAGAATCACCGTTCTTGAGTTTGATAAGAGTTTGCTGGGAGCGAGTTTCGCGAATTTCATCAAGCGTAAGTCGCTTGATGACTCCCTGTGAAGTAATAAGAACGGCATGTTCTTTCCCATCTGCTACGAGCGTGTGAAGAGTTTCGTTTCGATTTGCTCCAAATACTTGTGCCGCTGATGAGCCACGCGTTCTATTTGAAGCATCAGAAAGTTCGGAAGCAAAGATTTGTAGAGCGCGCCCCTCGGAAGTGATGGCCGTAACTTTCGAAGTAGTGCGGGTAAGTATTGCCGCTGAAAGTATGTCATGTCGGCCCGGAGTAGCTCGACGTGCTCCGTCTACTGGAGTTCGGCCAATTTGCCCAGAAGTGGAAAGAGTGACAACACAAGGTTCCTCTACGACATCCTCTGGCTCTTCAGTTACTTCAAATACTGGTATATCGTCGGGACTTATAATTTCTGTTCGTCTTGGTTGCCCAAACTTTTCTACTGCTTCGTTAAGTTCATGCAACACCAAAGTCCGTCGTTTAGCTTCTGATTTCAAAATCTTTTCAAACTCTTCAATATCTACAACAAGGTTGTCTCTTTCTTCTTCAATTCTTAGTTTCTCAAGAGCAGTCAAGCGTTTAAGAGGCATATCTAAAATATGGTCGGTTTGGATTTGGCTCAATTTGAATTTCTTCATCAAGGCCTTACGGGCAGCGGCTGTATCTTCCGAGCCTCTGATGATTGCAACAACTTCGTCTATCGCATCTAACGCAACGAGTAAGCCTTCAACTATATGCAAGCGGTCCGCTGCTTTTTGGCGTCGAAATTTAGTTCGTCTTACTACCACGTCAAGTCGATGTTGAATGTAATGGTTGCAGAGGTCATAAAGATTCAGGGTTTTGGGTTCACCATCCACTAGAACAACGTTGTTAAAACTAAACGACTCTTCTAATGGAGTAGCGCGGTACAAATCGTTAAGTAGTGCTTGAGGGTTGTGCCCAGATTTCACTGTTATCTGAATACGTAAGCCAGTGTGTCGATCTGAGAGGTTTTTGAAGTCAGAAACACCAGGAATTTTTCCTGTTTCGTTCAGGTCCTTCAATTTGCTGATCACTCTTTCGGGACCAACCATATAGGGCAACTCTGTGATGATTATTGCCTGTTTGCCTCTACCTAGGGATTCAACATGAGCCTGAGCTCTTATTCGAATAGTTCCACGACCAGTTTCGTAGGCCTCTCGTAGTCCATCATCTACGATAATTCCACCTGCGGGAAAGTCTGGACCAGGGAGTACTTTAATCAACTCGTCAACTGTGGGTTTCGGTCTTCTTTTCTTCATAACCAACTCAATAGCAGCTGCAACTTCAGCAAGATTATGAGTCGGCATGTTTGTAGCCATGCCGACGGCAATCCCAGTGGTTCCATTTACTAGAAGTCCCGGGATAAGCCCCGGCAAGCAAACCGGTTCGAGAGATTCCCCATCATATGTGGGCCTAAAATCAACAGTATCTTCATCAATTTCTCCCACCATCGCCATAGCGGCTTCAGTCAATCTGCATTCTGTGTACCTTGCTGCCGCTGGTGGGTCATCAAGAGAGCCAAAGTTGCCCTGTTTATCAACGAAAGTTACCCCACGGGAAAAATCTTGCCCTAAGCGCACGAGGGCATCGTAGATTGCAGCATCACCGTGTGGGTGATAGCGCCCCATAGTTTCACCAACTACTCGAGCACTCTTGCGATGAGGAGTATCTGCCCGGATACCCATTCGGAGCATCGCATAAAGAATTCTGCGTTGAACCGGTTTTAGGCCATCCCGCACATCTGGTATGGCCCGCGAAGTGATTACTGAAAGAGAGTAAGCCAGAAAAGATTCGCGCATCTCTTCGGCTACAGAAACTTCAACGATGTCTCGAGCGAAGCCTTCGTCTTTTGGTAAAAGTTCTTGTTGTTCAGTCACGGTAATTTAAGTAATTTCTTTGATTTGTTATATCTATATTGCACCATGGCAGTGACATATGCAGTGCATCTATAGGTTGTGACCGTACTCTGAATATCTAAGCAAGTCGTGGAATCAACGAGAAGAGTGGCTTGGAGCTGGACAACAATCTTTTGGACAGGGGGCTGGAGCGATGCCTAAATTTCCAAGAGCAAGATATTCCGGTTGATCACCGAAACTTTCTTTTACTAAATCAACAATCATTTGAGAAAATCGTGGGTCGTCGTCTATCGTCTCAGCTCTGGCAAATGCTATTCCATGGTTAGCTGCGCACTCCGCTGCTTCAACATCTAAATCCCATTCAATTTCAAAGTTGTGAACAATGAAACCAACTGGAGAGACCACTATTGCTGAAACTCCTTCAGCCGCTAGTTCATCAATTCGATCACAAACATCAGGGATAAGCCAAGGTACTTGTGGCGGGCCACTACGCGATTGCCAGACTACCTCCCAGGGATGGTTACCTTCAGGGTCCACTCTTTCAGCAATCAATCGTGACGCTTCATTTATTTCCTCTACATAAGAACAAGTCTCAGCAGCAGAGATCGGCAGACTATGGGCTGAAAAAAGTAGTCGAGCTTCCTTTCGCTTATCTTCCGGTAAAGAACTCAGCGCCTCAGATAAGCGGTCCGCAGCTGTTTCAATGCAACCGGGATGGTCGAAATGAGGCCTTAACCGAGTTATTGAAACGCGACCATTTACCCTTTCGGCCCCGGCTTCTATCTGTTCTAGGTATTGTCGACAGCTTGAATAAGAACGGTAAGGGGAGGCGATCCAAGCAACAATCTCATCAAAACCCTTTTCGTCTAGCTCTTCAATTACATCTTCAATGAATGGAATTGAATTCCGATTTCCCCAAAAAACTGGAATATCAAGTTCCTCTTGGCTCAAGACCTTTCTGACAGACTCCAAAATAGATCGCATGCGTCCGTTCACTGGAGAGAGGCCACCACGGCTTAAATAACGATCCGCGACTTCTTGCAACCGATCAGCAGGGATGTTCCTTCCTGCTGTTACAGATTCAAGGAAGGGAAAGACTTCTTCAGGGCTTTCAGGGCCGCCAAAACCTACAAGCAGTATCGCGTTAGGTGCTTTTTTAGAAGCCATGGTTCACTGAGTCTAGGAATTAACATCAAATTTTGACAGATCTTTGCTCAAACTTTCTTGAATAGTTTGGGCTATTTGACCACGAGTAGTTTTTCTAGTCCGAATGAGCTCAGTTCGCCCTACCTCGGAAAGGTTCTTCGCTCTTTCTTGTGCCGTAGCAATAACTTCTTCCTGCGGGACGACTTCGTCAAGGTAACCAACATCAACAGCATCTTCTGGGGTGTACATGTAACCGAGTGCCGTGGCTTTTGTGTAATGCCGTTTAGATAAACGGTCTCGAGCTAATTCTGTGGCAAAGAAAGGCAGAGCCATTCCTATTGTTACTTCAGGTAGACCTACTTTAAAATCTCCTTTAGCTCCTATTCGGATGTCTGAACTCAGCAGAAGGATAGATCCAGCAGCAATAGCATGGCCGGTACAAGCAGCTACTACAGGACGAGAAAACATGTACATCTTAAGAAACAGATCCACTCCTTTAGACAGCATCCCTCGGGCGGCTTCAGCTCCTTCGTTCATTACTGAAAGGTCAAATCCTGCAGAGAATCGATCCTGACGTCCAGCAAGAACTAGGGCATGAGCGTCCGAAGCTTCCACTTCATCAAAAGCTGCAAGGAGTGCGTCTATTACTTCGTAACCCAAAGCGTTAGCTTTGCCGTCATCTAAATAGAGTGTTGCTACATTTTCTTCAGTTTTTATTGTGACTAAGGAATTGCTCATAAATACAACTTACTTGCTAATAGTCACACAACAATAGGTGAGCGGTAGACTTTAAATCATGAGTGAAGTAACACAGGAAACCACGATAGAAACCCCGGAAGGTGCGGTAATGAGTATCACGCCGGAAGCTATGGAGAAAGTCATAGAAGTACGGGCGGAAGAAGAAGAATCCGAAGAGTTAGCACTCCGTATCTCAGTGACTGGGGTTCAAGGGATTGACTATTCTTACGATTTGGCATTCATTCACTCGAAAGATCTAACCGATTCTGACTTGCAATGGGAGACTAACGGACTAACTATTGTTGTCCCGGAAGATAGTCATACTCGACTTGTTGGGGCAACATTAGACATTCCTTCAAATTCTGCACAAGGTGGTCTGGTAATCCGTAATCCAAATCGACCCAACCCATTGGGCGATATAGAGCACCTAGAACTCACAGGAGACATACCAGAACGAGTGCAACAGTTATTGGAACAGCGAATCAATCCGGCTCTTGCTTCTCATGGAGGATTTGCCACTCTAATGGGTGTTGACGATTCAAAAGCCTACATAACTATGGGAGGAGGCTGCCAAGGATGCGCTATGAGCCAAGCAACGCTTACAGAAGGAATTCAAGCAGCAATTCTTGAAGCAATCCCAGAAATAACCGAAGTTATTGACAGTACAGATCACGCTTCGGGAAGTAACCCCTTTTATTCATAGGGGAGACAGGAAAATCCGACTGTGCTTGGGAATGCCACTTTCAGTTTCGACTCCTGCCATC
>QCKS01000011.1 GCA_003215175.1 Acidimicrobiales bacterium AG-410-I20 | reverse complement strand
TTTTCTTGCTAGCGGTATGAGTTCTGGAATAAAGCTCTCTGGAGCTCCTGATCTCGCTTTAATCGCACACGCTGATGGAAAACCAGTAACGGCAGCCGGAGTTTTTACTTCAAATAAAATGACCGCTGCACCTGTTCAGATTTGTAAAGAGTTCTTACTTGAAACTGGAGGGCAAGCCGCTGCAGTCATAATAAATAGCGGTAATGCGAATGCAGCCACCGGAGAACGAGGGAAGGAAGATGCCCGTACGATGGCATCACTGACTGCAGAGCAAATTGGTTGCCGGACACAAGAGGTTCTTGTCTGCTCTACAGGCTGGATTGGTTACCCCCTTCCCATTGAGAAAATTGAGTCAAGCATTCCAAATGCCTTCGAATCTCTTAGCTCTGAAGGAGGACTTGATGCTGCAAAAGCAATCATGACCACTGATACTGTTCCAAAAACTGTAGAGATCAAGAAAGATAACTTCACCATAGGAGGCATCGCTAAAGGTGCAGCGATGCTTGAGCCCAACATGGCCACAATGCTGGCAGTTATAGCAACTGACGCCGAAATAGATTCACTGTCTGCAACAGGCATGCTCCAAGATGCGGTATCAGCCTCGTTTAACTGCTTAACCGTTGATGGAGCAGAATCCACTAATGACACCGTTTTATTATTAGCTTCTGGAGAATCGGGTCCAGTAGATAAAAGTGCCTTGGCCGAAGCTCTTAATGAGGCATGCAAATCTCTTGCTATTCAAATGGCTGATGATGCCGAAGGATCAACAAAGACAGTGTTCCTTACTGTGACAGGTGCGGCGACTGATGAAGAAGCTCTCAAAGGAGCAAGAGATACTGCAAATTGTCAACTCGTCAAATGCTCATGGTATGGAGAAGATCCATATTGGGGGCGTATCGCAGCAGAAATGGGAGCTGCCGGTATTGCCTTTGATCCGGAAACGATAACGATTTCGTATGGAGACCAGGTTGTTTACGCAGATGGAGAAGCTCAAACAGTTGACCAACAACTATTGAAAGAGCATATGGCTGGAAGAAAAATCAAACTTGATGTGGACTTAGGTCAGGGTTCTGGCACAGCCCAAATCGTTACAACTGATCTCAGCCACGCATATATAGACGAAAACATGAGAACTTCTTAAAGGAATAAAGATGAATTACGTTGAAGAAAATTTTTCACCAGAGAAACGTGCAGCAGTTCTAGTTGAAACACTGCCTTACATCCAACACTTTGCCGGAGAAGTTGTTGTAATCAAACTCGGCGGCAATGCGATGGTTGATGATGAGTTAGCAACACAGTTCGCTCAGGACATAGTGCTGATGCATTCAGTAGGGATAAAACCAGTCGTTGTTCATGGAGGAGCCCCCCAGATTGGAGGCATGCTTGATCGATTAGGAATGAAATCACAATTTGTTGATGGGCTTAGAGTGACTGATAGCGACACCCTTGATATAGCACGCATGGTTTTAGTTGGAAAAGTGAATCGAGACATAGTGTCCAGCATTAATATTCACGGACCGTTGGCTGTAGGTATTTCTGGAGAAGATGCGGGCCTTATCACTGCTAAGTCGCACAGTAAGGAATTAGGTTTTGTAGGAGAAGTTCAAGACGTCAACCCTTCACTTATAGAAGGGCTACTAAAAGAAGGTCACATCCCCGTTATTTCCAGTATTGGAGCGGATGGGAATGGGCAGTCATACAACATAAATGCGGACACAGTGGCTTCATCTTTAGCTACGGCATTAAAAGCCAAACGAATTATCTATCTGACAGATATTGAAGGTTTGCGTGCGGATATGGAGAATCCTGAAAGTCATATTTCGAAAATTACAACTTCAAATTTGAAAGAGATGATTGAAAGCGGAACTATTAGTGGAGGAATGATTCCTAAGGCAAAGGCGTGTCTTGAAGCAATAGATGCTGGAGTTGGTTCAGCGCACATGATTGACGGACGTGTACCTCACGTCATCCTGCTTGAACTCTTTACAGATTCTGGTATTGGAACAATGGTTCTTCCCGATCAGGAGAATGAAAATGTCACCTGATCGTTTACTGATGAACAATTACGGAACCCCACCCGTCAAATTCATAAGCGGCAAAGGAACCTTACTTTTGGATGAGCATGGGAAAGAATATCTTGATTTTCTGAGTGGTTTAGCTGTTACCAGCCTTGGTCATAGCCATCCAAAAATTGCGGAAGCGTTAGCAAATCAGGCCCAGACTCTACTTCATGTTTCAAACTTGTTTGATACAGATCCACATCTTGAGGTAGCTAAATGTCTTGATGAACTCATAAGAAAAGAAACTGGTATCAAGACACCTGGAAGAGTAATTTTTCAAAACTCAGGCGCAGAGGCCAATGAGGCAGCAATCAAGTTGGCTCGAAAATATCAGGGGCCAGGACGGCATGTAGTTCTTTCTGCTTTGCGGTCATTTCACGGACGTACTTTGGCCACATTGGCAGCTACAGGCCAGCCAGAAAAACATCAACAGTTTCAACCATTACCAGAAGGATTCCGACATGCGATTTGGAATGACCTAGAAAGTTTCAGTTCCTTAGTTGACTCCTCGGTAGGAGCCATACTTCTTGAACCGGTTCAGGGAGAGGGCGGGGTTAATCCAGCAGATCCAGGGTTTTTAAAAGGAATCAGAGATCTTTGCGATGAAAACAACGTTTTGTTAATCATGGATGAAATTCAAGCAGGTCTAGGAAGAACTGGAAAATGGTTTGGATTTCAACATGCAGGTATAGACCCAGACATAGTTACTTGTGCAAAAGCACTTGGTAATGGAGTACCTATTGGAGCGGTCTGGGCTACTGAAGATGTCGCTTCAACTTTCAATCCCGGAGATCATGGGTCAACTTTTGGCGGACAGCCTCTCGCTGCCTCAGCTGCACGAGAAGTTCTAAGAACGATGATAGAAATTGATGCCCCGTTACTTGCTAAAAGTCGAGGTGAAGAATTAACTAAATTGTTAAATGAAACAGCTGGCATTGAAAGCGTAAGAGGTAAAGGTTTACTTCTTGCTGCTGAACTTAACTCAGAAATTTTGAAGGAACATACTGGCCCTGAAATTGCTCGAGCATGCTTAGAAGCTGGACTTGTAGTTAACGGAGTGACTCCGACATCTTTGCGGTTAGCTCCACCATTAACCGTTAGTTCTGAAGAGTTGATTAGAGGCGTAGCTCTCCTGGAAGAAGTTTTGGCTAGCGCGATTGGGGAGGAAAAAAATGAGACACATTCTTGAAATAGATGATTTGAATGCGGCTGAAGTCGTAGAGGTTCTAGAACTCGCAAGCACCAAAGAATACCCCAAAGTTCTTGACAGACAGGGAGTAGCTTTAATTTTCGAAAAACCATCAGCACGTACACGTAACTCAATGGAAATGGCGGTTATACAACTAGGTGGCCACCCAATTTATATAAGTGCTGAAGAAATTGGTTTAGATAAACGCGAATCAGTAGAAGATGTCACTAAGACACTTTCTTGCTTTCACTCCATGATTGGGGCAAGGGTTTTTAAGCATTCCACAGTTGAACGGATGGCGAAAGAAAACCAAGTCCCCATAATCAACTTGTTGTCAGACGAAGCGCATCCTTTACAAGCTTTAGCTGATGTGTTGACGATGCAACAAGAGTTAGGAGATTTACAAGGACGTTCTGTCGCTTATATAGGAGACGGAAACAATGTGTTTAGATCCTTAGCTTTAGCCAGTGGCTTTCTAGGCATGGAGGTTCGATTCTCAGGACCATCTGAATATTTCATAAGTGACGAAGATCGCGACCGGTTAAATTTCGCGGGAGTCAATGTCACTGAGTACGACAAACCTGAGGAAGCCGTAAAAGATGCTGACGTGGTTTATACAGATGTTTGGACTTCTATGGGCCAAGAAGAAGAAAAAAATCAGCGCCATAAAGCATTTGAAGGGTTTCAAGTAAATAAAGAATTGATGGGAATGGCTAGCGAAAAAGCTATTTTCCTTCACTGTCTTCCAGCTCATCGAGGCGAGGAAGTCGTAGATGAAGTAGTAGATGGTTCAGCTAGCCGAGTTTGGGTTCAAGCTGAAAATCGGATGCATGCGGCTCGAGGCCTTTTAATTTGGTTAATTGAAAAACATCTAGGAGGGAGGGAAACGATATGAGTAAAGTTCAACGACATCACCAGATAACTCAACTGCTTTGTGACTTACCCATATCAAGCCAGCTAGATCTAGTAAAGGAATTAGAAGACGTTGGAATACCAGCAACTCAAGCCACGGTATCTAGAGACTTAGAGGAACTTGGCGCAGTGAAAGTGAGGCTTCCGAATGGGGAGCTTATTTATGCGATTCCCGAGTATCCAGTAGATCGTGTCCTTCCAGAAGATCATTTAAGGCGGGTAATGGGTGAGTGGGTAGTCGAAATCAAGACATCGGAAAATATAGTTGTGTTGAGAACTCCACCTGGCTCTGCACACGTAGTCGCTTCCGCGTTAGATCGTGCTGGCTTACCTGAAGTTCTAGGCACGGTGGCAGGAGATGACACTTTGTTTGTTGTGGCAGCTAGTAGTGAAGCTGGAAAATCCTTGAATAAGAATCTTCTGCAATTAGCAGGTCTCTGAATTAGGAAAGTATTAGCGAGAGAGAAAATGAGTACAAAGAAATCTGAAATAAAAAAAGTGGTTCTGGCTTATTCTGGAGGTCTAGACACCTCAATCATCTTGAAGTGGTTGCAGGAGACTTATAACTGTGAAGTAGTAACTTTCACAGCAGACTTAGGTCAAGGGGAAGAGCTTGAACCAGCACGCGCAAAAGCTGAGTCAATGGGCGTGGAAGAAATTTACATCGAAGACCTCCGGGAGGAATTTGTCTCTGAGTATGTTTTTCCGATGTTTCGAGCAAATGCTATTTACGAAGGTGAGTACCTGCTCGGTACTTCTATAGCGCGTCCACTTATAGCTAAGCGTCTAGTAGAAATTGCAGCTGAAACAGGAGCAGATGCAATTAGTCATGGTGCTACTGGAAAAGGCAATGATCAAGTTCGTTTTGAATTAGGAGCCTATGCGCTCAACCCTGATATTGAAGTAATTGCACCATGGAGAGAGTGGGAATTAGGTTCTCGTCAAAGTCTTCTGGAATATGCGGACAAGCATGACATACCAGTAGAAATGAAAAGAGGTAAAGAGTCGCCTTATTCAATGGATGCTAATTTGCTGCATATCTCTTATGAAGGAGGGCCCTTAGAGGATCCATGGAATGAACCAGCTACAGAGATGTGGAGATGGTCAGTTAGCCCTGAACAGGCGCCAAATGAGGCAACATACCTCGAGTTAACTTATGAAAAGGGAGATGTAGTAGCACTCGATGGCAAAAGAATGACACCTGCTGAAGTTCTGACGTCACTGAATAAAGTGGGCGGAGAAAACGGTATTGGAAGAACGGATATCGTAGAAAATCGCTATGTGGGGATGAAGTCAAGGGGCGCTTACGAAACTCCTGGAGGATCAATACTCCTTAAAGCACACAGAGCTATAGAGTCCATCACACTTGATGGAGGCACCGCACATCTTAAAGATGAGATTATGCCGCGCTACGCCGAAATAATTTATAACGGCTTTTGGTTTAGTCCGGAGAGAGAAATGCTCCAAGCAGCGATAGATCACAGCCAAATTAGGGTGAACGGTAAAGTTCGACTTCGACTCTATAAAGGCAACATTGAAGTTGTTGGTAGGGAATCCAATGACACTCTCTTTGACGAGGCAGTAGCGACTTTTGAGGAAGATCAAGGTGCCTATAACCAAGCAGATGCAGAAGGTTTTATAAAACTGAACGCGCTTAGATTACGTACCGTTGCTCGCAGGAACCAATCAGGTCAGGAGAAACCATGACGACGCTTTGGCACGGACGTTTCAAAGGAGGCCCTGCTGAAGCTTTGCAGGCCCTAAATGACAGTATTTCTTTTGATATCAGAATGTATAAAGAAGATATTGAAGGCTCAAGAGCTCATGTCCGCATGTTAGAGCGGGTAGGTCTCATCAGTGAATCTGATAGAGAAAAAATTCTTGACGCACTGGATCAAACTGAAAAAGAAATAGATGAAGAGAAATTTGTTTTTGAATCTAGCGACGAAGATATCCATACAGCAGTAGAGAGAAGAGTGACAGAGATCGCTGGAGATGCAGGCGCTCGTTTACACACAGGAAGAAGCCGAAACGATCAAGTCGCCACTGATCTTCGTTTGTGGGTCAAACGTGAAATGAAAGAAATATCTGGGCTAGTTCTTGATTTTCAAGAAACTCTACTTACCCATGCTAAGCAGTCGAAAGATAGTTATCTTCCGGGTTATACCCACATGCAGCAGGCTCAACCGGTTTTACTTTCACACCATTTATTAGCCCATGGTTGGGCTTTGAGTCGCGATCTAGATCGCTTATTTGAAGCTCTAACGAGAGCTGATATTTCACCTCTAGGTGCTGGCGCGTTAGCAGGCTCCTCTCTACCTCTAGACCCAGATGGAGTGGCAGAAGATTTAGGATTCAGTCACCGATTTAATAATTCTTTAGACGCAGTATCAGATAGAGATTTTGTCGTTGACGCTTTGTATGCCTTGGCGCTTTTGGGGGTCCATTTATCTCGCATCGGGGAAGAACTTATTTTATGGTCAAGCACTGAATTCGGATTTGTTGAATTAGACGATGCTTTTTCAACAGGGTCATCAATGCTTCCTCAGAAGAAGAATCCTGATATTGCAGAATTAGCTCGCGGAAAAGCTGGTCGCCTGATAGGACACCTTTCTGGTTTACTGGCCACTCTTAAAGGTCTTCCGCTGGCCTATAACAAAGATCTACAAGAAGACAAAGAGCCTTTATTTGACGCTTGCGACACAGTCCGGCTCTTGCTTCTTGCTCTTAATGGGATGGTTGACACGATGAAGTTCAATTCTGAAGTCATGAAGCAGCATGCAGACAATCCAAATTCTGCAGCTATTGACTTAGCAGAATATCTTGTGGCTAAAGGTATACCTTTTAGAGAAGCACATGCCATAGTTGGAAGTCACGTAGCAGCATCAATAGAAGAAGGTACAGATTTAGCAGACATAGTTTCTTCCGATGAGAGACTAGGGCCTGAAGCTGCTGCTCTTTTAGCTCCGGGTGCTGCCGTGAATAGGCGCACTAGCCCTGGAGGCGCTGGACCAGAAGCAGTAAAGGTTCAGATAAAAGAGTTCCAGATTCAGCTGGATTCTCAACGAGAACGGCTAAAGAGTGACATTTAGAACAATCAAAGAACTCAATGCAAGAGTTGGGATTGAACCAAGAGCCGTAATTCAATCTGCACCAGAAAGTTCTGAGAAAGAAAGGTTTCTGCATCTTCTCGACAATTATTCTGATGCGCTTATAAGAACTTGCCGACCAGGGCATCTAACCGGGTCATCTTTAGTATTTGATCCATTCTCCGGTCAAATCCTGATGCTGTTTCACAGCAAACTTCAGAAATGGCTACAACCTGGAGGTCATGCTGATGGAGATGGTGACCTAGCAAGAGTGGCTTTAAGAGAAGCGATCGAAGAAACAGGTATTCCAGATTTACGTGTACTGGACGAAGTAGTGGATCTTGATATCCATGAAGTAAGCCCTCCTAAAGAAGACCGGCATGAACATTACGATGTTCGGTTTCTTGTAGTAGCTCCTGAGGGAACAACCCCCAAGGGAAACCATGAGTCACAAGAATTGCGGTGGATAGATGTAGAGGACTTAGATCTTTTGAAAGTTGACTCAAGTGTTCATCGACTTACTAAGCGTGCCTTAGATCGGTTTGAAGAAATTTAGGTAAACCTATCTTCTTAAAAATCGCCTGGATCAAGACAGGAATCTAAATCGTTAACACGAGCAAAACCATTTTGACGATCAAGATGTGAGCCTGAGCCAGATGGTAACGAAGTCAATAAAGGAGCAACATCTCCTTCAGTCCTTAGTTCTTCTGCATAGTTATTTCGGTCTTGGATATAGATACGCCAATCGTAAATCCAACTTTCTATCAGAAAGCGATCATCCTCTGTTCCTCCACCAAGCGACTCAAGAGAATTAACCAAGGAACCAACCAATACGGTTATCTCATCAATCATGTTTGCACGTGCGTTAGGGGTAGTTGCGGTAGAAGCCAACGGAAGATCTTGAATGGTTAATCTGAATTCAGCGCAGAGATTCTCCGCATTGGACGCCCAAACTCGGTCTTCTATACGGTCTGGGTTTCCAGAAGGAGCTAAGAAAAACGCCCAGAACCAAAAAGCAATAAGGCAAATAACTAGGGTGCTTAGACCAAGGCGAACAACACTTCGGGACCAATCTTGATTAGGGCTTTCAATCATTCTTCCTCGGGCTCTTCTTCGGGCTCTTCTTCGGGCTCTTCTTCGGGTTCAGGTGTAACTTGAACTGTAACCGAAGAGCCAACTGGTAGTTCCACTCCTGGAAGTGGATCTTGCGACCAGACAATTCCGGCAGGAGCTTCAGGATTATCAGGATCCGAAGCTATGACTGATATGAGAGCCAACCCACTTGACTCCAAAGAGGTCTGTGCTTGCTCGATGGTAAGAGAAAGTAAATCACTTACAACAACAGGTGGAGGGGGAACTGCAATTTCTAGCACCATAGAACCCCCTTCTGGCATGGTTGATCCGATAGTAGGTGATTGACCTATCACCACATTTGGATCGTAATCAGTGGTTTCGATTTCAATAGCAGCAAGAATAGTTATTCCTGTTTCTGAATCAACAAGAAATTGAGTCGCTTCTTCTAGAGTCAGTCCAAGTAATTCTGGTGTGGCAACAATTACTTCAGGTTCCTCAGTAGTTGTAGGCGGCAGTGAAGGTGGCGGTTCAGTAAAATCAACTATAGGTAGACTGAGATGTGCTGATTCCATAACATCATGCCAAATCAACGCTGGGAAAGTTCCTCCTGACACCTTTCTATCTGTCAGAGGAGGAACCATAGAGATCTGGGCGTCAGGGTAACCAACCCAAACTGCTGTTGTGATTTGTGGTGTATAGCCAACAAAGACAGCATCAGCATAATTTTGTGTAGTTCCAGTTTTCCCAGCTGCCACTCTTCCGAAATCAGCTCGCCAACCTGTTCCATTCTCAATTACTCCTTGAAGTATCCAAGTCATCTGATCGGCTAAGGAGGCACTCAATACTCGTGTTTGTTCACGCTCCCATTCCCACAACGTTGTTCCATCAGCCCGAGTAATTCTTTGCACATAAGTATGAGGAACTGATACACCCCGATTTGCGAAGGTGCTGTAGGCAGAAGCCATGTCAAGCATCGTTGAGTCAGAGGTGCCCAAAATACTTGAGTAAACATTTTCAATCGGACTCTGTATTCCTAGACGACGAGCCATAGAAACAAGTCTTTCTGGTCCAATTCCCATCACTAATTGGGCGTAAACAGTGTTGTAGGAACCCCACATCGCCTCAATTAAGGTGACATTTTCAGGATCTGGAATTTCTCCTGTCACTGGATCTGGATCAGGAAGGCGATACCCGGTTGCTCCTCCACTAACTTTCCAAGTAGCAAATTCGTCAGTTGCACCTGGAATATCAAACTCAGTTTCATTTGGAGCGGAATACACAGCAGTAGCACTCCACCCTGCTTCTAAGGCGGCAGCTAATCCCACTGGTTTCATTGAAGAACCAACTTGTCTTCCATTGCCAACAGCCAGATTTACTTTTGCATCTTCATCTTCAGCGAAGAAGTCTCGTCCGCCAACCATTGCAAGAACAAAGCCGGTTTGGGGATCCATGACGATCACAGAAGCATCTGGGAGTCCTATTCCTCCAGGAAGATGTCGTTCAACTGCTGCTTCAGCTTCAGATTGAAGGGCTAAGTCGATAGTTGTCTCTATGCGAAGACCACCTTCAAACAAAAGAGCTTCGCGTTCAGCCCGCGTGTCCGCAATATCTTCATTTTCTAAGAACCATCTACGGACTTCTTCCACAAAATGTCCAGCTTCATATACTGTGTCAAGGCGAGCAGAATATTCTTCAAGAACAGGCGGAGTATCTAAAGCGATTTCGTATTCTTCATCTGAGATGAATTCATTAGCCAGCATTCGATTCAAAACCATGTGGCTTCGACGGAGACTATTGCTGTAGTTCAAGAGAGGGTCATAGTAAGAAGGTCTTTGAATGATTCCCGCAAGCATCGCTGCCTCCGCAATAGAAAGGTCTTGAACATCTTTATTGAAGTAAGTCAAGGCGGCTGCTTTTATTCCATAAGCGCCATGTCCAAAATAGATTGTGTTTAGGTACTGCAGGAGAATGAAGTCCTTACTGTATTGGTCCTCAAGTCGCATTGAATACCAGATCTCTTCCAGTTTTCGACTTGCTGTTCTTTCAGAGTTTTCAATAATGGCTAACTTCACATATTGCTGAGTGATAGTTGAAGCTCCTTGACTGATGCCTCCGGCTTCTAGGTTCGTGCGAGCAGCTCGGATAATGCCTCGAAGATCAATCCCGTCATGACTATAAAATCTTTCATCTTCAATAGCGATTACGGAGTTACGAACCATTTCTGGGATTTCTTCAATCTCTCTTATGATTGAGCGATTCTCAGGAGCGACAAGCGAAGTTATATAAGTTCCATCTGCTGATACGACTACAGAAGTCTGCGCTTGCTCAGGGATACTTATTTCAAATTCTTGAGACTCTGATCGGTAGCAAGCGGTAGCAGTCAAAGACAAAACAAAAAAGATTGGAATAACACGTCGGATAAAAATTCCCATAATTACTCTCTATTTTGGCCTGTGAGAGCCCAAAAAAGATGTCACTAAGAGAAGGTTTTGACAATATATGTGAAAAGGTTGGACCTGAGCCGTTATATAGGCCATCGTTGTGGGGTGGCAAGTAATGAATTTTTAAATGATCTTGAACTCAGAGGCCTCATTTTTGATAGCACAGATCGAGAAGTTTTAGACCAGAGGCTCTCAGAGAAACCAATTACCCTTTATTGCGGCTTTGACCCCACTGCCGACAGTCTGCATGTAGGAAGCCTCTTGCCTTTATTGCTTCTTCGCCGATTTCAAGATGCTGGCCATCGGGTTATATCACTAGCTGGGGGAGCAACAGGAATGGTTGGTGATCCAAGTGGTAAATCAGAGGAACGTAATCTCTTAGATGAAGAAACCCTGTCACATAATGTTGAAGCCATAGCTAGTCAAATGAAGTCGTTTATCAAATTAGAAGATGGAGCTAGCTCAGCCACAGGAGCTTCGATGTTGCTCAATAATCTTGAGTGGACTTCTAACGTAAACGTTCTCGATTTTCTTCGAGATGTAGGGAAGCATGTGACAGTAGGGACGATGCTTGGAAAAGAATCAATTAGGGCACGTCTAGAAAGTGATCAAGGTATTTCTTTTACTGAGTTCAGTTACATGCTTTTGCAAGCAAATGATTTCTATGAGATGTATCAACGTTATGACTGTGAAATGCAGGTAGGGGGTTCTGATCAGTGGGGAAATATTACTGCGGGTATAGACCTCATACGTAGACGTATTGGAGGGACTGCGTACGGACTTACTGTTCCTTTAATTACACGATCAGACGGAGGCAAATTCGGTAAAACAGCTGAGGGGACAATATGGTTAGATCCCAAACGGACGCTCCCGTATCAACTGCACCAATATTTTTTGAATACTGACGACAAAGATGTAGAAAAAATGCTTCTACAACTTACTTTATTGAAAGTAGAAGAAATCCAAGAAGTATTGACAGAGCATCAGAAAGATCCTTCTTTAAGGCTAGGTCAGCGACGATTAGCCGATGAAGTTTGCACTCTTGTGCACGGTGTTGAAGAAAAAGAGAAAGCGGTTTTAGCGGCAGAAATACTTTTTGGAGAAATCTTGCCATCAAATGAGAATCTTGAAGCAGTTCGCGGCATTATCCCTGAAACATCTATTTCTCGAGAAAAACTCCAAGAAATAGAGTCTCTTGTTAATGCGTTAGCCGAAAGTGGTCTTTGTAAATCGAAAGGTGATGCACGTCGAACAATCAAGGGTGGAGGAGTATCTGTTAACGGAATTCGCCAGGATCCAGAGAATTCAGAGCTATCTCAAGAGCTATTAGAGGACGCACACTTTATCCTTTTGCAAAAAGGAAGACGTTCCCGTCATTTGTTAATAATTTCTTGAATTTGAATATTGGAAAAATTAGCGGAAATAAGGGCTAAAAGGTTGATGTAGACGTGCTTGAGCGCTAGCGTTGCGGAGCGCACAAGTTCAGGAATTTTTTTTTGCTGAAAAGTGTGTAGTTGCTGTAATTCAATGGTTAAAGGCCATAGTAATGCTGCAGCGACGGGCACTACCGGTCTTCAAGGAGACCGGCTGCCGGATGACACGTAAGTCATCATGTGCTCTTTGAAAACGGAACAGAGGACGAAAAAGCCAGTGCGGGCTGGCCACAGACGATCGCGAGTCGTTTCTGGTCAGACCCTGAACAATTCAAGCACTGACGGACAGCGATGATCACTTCGGTGATCATCTTTGACCTGAAGCCAGTCGACCGAGAATATTGGTATTCTTGGGTCGACACACACTCGCGTCGGTTTCGTTGAAAAACGATTCCGCACAAATGATTTCTGGGAAAAACTGTTTACAGTTTTTCTTGAGATTTTGATGGAGAGTTTGATCCTGGCTCAGGACGAACGCTGGCGGCGGGCCTTATGCATGCAAGTCGAACGCACTCGACCTTCGGGTCATATGAGTGAGTGGCGAACGGGTGAGTAACACGTGAGAAACCTGCCCCGAAGACTGGAATAACCCGGGGAAACTCGGGCTAATACCGGATACCCCCAACTAATCGCATGGTTAGTTGAGGAAATGCTCCGGCGCTTCGGGAGGGTCTCGCGGCCTATCAGCTAGTTGGTGAGGTAACGGCTCACCAAGGCAACGACGGGTAGCTGGTCTGAGAGGACGATCAGCCACACTGGGACTGAGACACGGCCCAGACTCCTACGGGAGGCAGCAGCAGGGAATCTTGCGCAATGGGCGAAAGCCTGACGCAGCCACGCCGCGTGAGGGATGAAGGCTCTAGGGTCGTAAACCTCTTTCAGCAGGGAAGAAAATGACGGTACCTGCAGAAGAAGCTCCGGCCAACTACGTGCCAGCAGCCGCGGTAACACGTAGGGAGCGAGCGTTGTCCGGATTTATTGGGCGTAAAGAGCTCGTAGGCTGTTCAGTAAGTCAGGTGTGAAAACTCGAGGCTCAACCTCGAGACGCCACCTGAAACTGCTGTGACTAGAGTCCGGTAGGGGAGTGTGGAATTCCTGGTGTAGCGGTGAAATGCGCAGATATCAGGAGGAACACCAGCAGCGAAGGCGGCACTCTGGGCCGGTACTGACGCTCAGGAGCGAAAGCATGGGGAGCGAACAGGATTAGATACCCTGGTAGTCCATGCCGTAAACGTTGGGCACTAGGTGTGGGATTTAACTAACAAATTCCGTGCCGTAGCTAACGCATTAAGTGCCCCGCCTGGGGAGTACGGCCGCAAGGCTAAAACTCAAAGGAATTGACGGGGGCCCGCACAAGCGGCGGAGCATGTTGCTTAATTCGAGGCAACGCGAAGAACCTTACCTGGGTTTGACATGTAGGGAAAAACCATAGAGATATGGTGTCCTTCGGGGCCCTACACAGGTGGTGCATGGCTGTCGTCAGCTCGTGTCGTGAGATGTTGGGTTAAGTCCCGCAACGAGCGCAACCCTTATCCTATGTTGCCAGCGGATTATGCCGGGGACTCGTAGGAGACTGCCGGGGTCAACTCGGAGGAAGGTGGGGACGACGTCAAGTCATCATGCCCCTTATATCCAGGGCTGCAAACATGCTACAATGGCCGGTACAGAGGGCTGCAAGACCGCGAGGTTGAGCGAATCCCATAAAGCCGGTCTCAGTTCGGATTGGAGTCTGCAACTCGACTCCATGAAGGCGGAGTCGCTAGTAATCCCGGATCAGCAACGCCGGGGTGAATACGTTCCCGGGCCTTGTACACACCGCCCGTCACACCACGAAAGTCGGCAACACCCGAAGTCAGTGGCCCAACTCTTTGAGGGGGAGCTGCCGAAGGTGGGGTTGGTAATTGGGGTGAAGTCGTAACAAGGTAGCCGTACCGGAAGGTGCGGCTGGATCACCTCCTTTCTAAGGAGTATGTATCTCGTAAGGCTGAGAATTTCTCAGCCAAACGAAAATACTCTCAGTTAGTGCACTGGTTAGTTTGATCATTATGGAAATTTGGAATACCAAATAGAAACAATGTTTCGTTCCGTCCTCTGTTTCGTTTTGAGAGAGCACTTAGTGCTCACTCTTGACCTCTTCTTATAAGAAAGTCAGTAGCTGACTGAGTAGTCAGCAAGTGCCTTTTGAGAACTGCACAGCGAACACGAGCATCTTCAATCAATTATTGTTGATGTATTTAAATTTTGAATAATTCCAAGCTACTAAGGGCCAACGGTGAATGCCTTGGCGCCTACTACCGAAGAAGGACGTGGACGGCTGCGAAAAGCCACGGGGAGCTGCCTATCTAGCCTCGATCCGTGGATGTCCGAATAGGGAAACCCGATATTCGTAATTGAATATCACACCGATCTGAATACATAGGGTCGGTTGAGGGAACCGGGTGAACTGAAACATCTAAGTAACCCGAGGAAAAGAAAGCAAAAGCGACTCCCCCAGTAGCGGCGAGCGAAGAGGGAAGAGCCTAAACCATTTTGGTGTTAAAGCCTGGCGGCGTTGCCAAAGTGGGGTTGTGGGACCATGTGGAGAGGGCGTCAGACCTTTCACAGAGTTACAAATCTGTCAGTTAACGGAAATGTTTTGGAAGAGCATGCCGTAGAGGGTAATAGCCCCGTATGTGAAAACTGAACAGACTCTGACATGTGTTCCCGAGTAACACCGGATCCGGGAAAGCCGGTGTGAATCTGCGAGGACCACCTCGTAAGGCTAAGTATATGTAGGCGACCGATAGTGAACTAGTACCGTGAGGGAAAGGTGAAAAGTACCCCGGGAGGGGAGTGAAATAGTACCTGAAACCGTTGGTCTACAATCAGTCAAAGCGTCGTCTTGAGCTTGCTCAAGGCCGCGATGGCGTGCCTTTTGAAGAATGAGCCAACGAGTTACGGTGTGTGGCAAGGTTAACCCGTGAGGGGAAGCCGGAGCGAAAGCGAGTCTGAACAGGGCGTTCAGTCGCATGCCGTAGACCCGAAGCCGAGTGATCTATCCATGGGCAGTGTGAAGCGGAGGTAAGACTCCGTGGAGGCGCGAACCGACCTAGGTTGAAAACTGGGCGGATGACCTGTGGATAGGGGTGAAAGGCCAATCAAACTCGGTAATAGCTGGTTCTCCGCGAAATGCATTTAGGTGCAGCGTCGCGTGTTCAGCCATGGAGGTAGAGCACTGGATGGGTTAGGGGGCCTACAAGCTTACCAACCCCAGCCAAACTCCGAATGCCATGGCTCAAGAGTGCGGCAGTGAGTCCTCGGGGGATGAGCTTCGATGGACGAAAGGGAAACAGCCCAGACCGCCGACTAAGGTCCCAAAGTTAAGACTAAGTGGAAAACGAAGTGGGATTGCCCAGACAGCCAGGATGTTGGCTTAGAAGCAGCCACCATTAAAAGAGTGCGTAACAGCTCACTGGTCGAGTGATCCCGCGCGGAAAATGTAACGGGGCTAAGTCTTACACCGAAGTCGCGGACTTCTGCATTAGCAGGAGTGGTAGCGGAGCGTCGAGTTTGCGTTGAAGTGGCGGTGGAAACCGTTATGGAGCGAGCTCGAGTGAGAATGTTGGTATAAGTAGCGAGAGAGGGGTGAGAAACCCCTCCGCCGGAAGTCCAAGGGTTCCTGGGGAAGGCTAATCCTCCCAGGGTAAGTCGGGAGCTAAGGCGAGGCCGAGAGGCGTAGTCGATGCACAACCGGTTGATATTCCGGTACCACGGATTGCGCGTAAAACGTCGACCCAAAGTGCTAAGGGGATGTCTGATCCTTCGGGATCAGGAGGAACTTGAACCACTCTGGCAAGACGAGTGAGGCGGGGACACAGGAAGGTAGGTGAACCCAGGCGATGGTTGTCCTGGGGCAAGCGTGTAGGTCGGGGCGTAGGTAAGTCCGCTCCCCATTAAGACTGAGACGCGATGCCGAGCCGTTCAAGGCGAAGTCATTGATCCTATGCTGTCGAGAAAAGCCGCTAGCGAGTGCAATCGGTGCCCGTACCCCAAACCAACTCAGGTGGACAGGTAGAGAATACTAAGGCGATTGGGAGAACTATGGTTAAGGAACTCGGCAAATTACATCCGTAACTTCGGGATAAGGATGACCTCAATAGAGTATTAGGCTTTACGCCTAGAAGCTCGAAGAGGTGTCACAAACCAGAGGAAAGCGACTGTTTACTAAAAACACAGCAGGGTGCAAAGTCCTAAGACGACGTATACCCTGTGACGCCTGCCCGGTGCCGGAAGGTTACGGGGAAGGGTTAGCCTTCGGGCGAAGCTCTGAACCTAAGCCCCGGTAAACGGCGGCCGTAACTATAACGGTCCTAAGGTAGCGAAATTCCTTGTCGGGTAAGTTCCGACCTGCACGAATGGCGTAACGACTTTCCTACTGTCTCAACCATAGACCCAGCGAAATTGAAGTACGAGTAAAGATGCTCGTTAGCTGCAGAAGGACGGAAAGACCCCGTGGACCTTTACTACAGTTTGGTATTGGTGTTTGTTATGCGTTGTGTAGGATAGGTGGGAGATTTTGAAGCGTTGGCGCTAGCTAACGTGGAATCAACCTTGAAATACCACCCTGCGTTTGACGGACATCTAACCTAGGCCCGTAATCCGGGCTGGGGACCGTGCCAGATGGGTAGTTTGACTGGGGCGGTCGCCTCCTAAAAGGTAACGGAGGCGCCCAAAGGTTCTCTCAGTCTGGTTGGCAATCAGACGTCGAGTGCAATGGCACAAGAGAGCTTGACTGCGAGACTTACAAGTCGAGCAGGTGCGAAAGCAGGGCATAGTGATCCGGCGGTTGCGTGTGGAAGCGCCGTCGCTCAACGGATAAAAGGTACCCCGGGGATAACAGGCTTATCTTCCCCAAGAGTCCATATCGACGGGAAGGTTTGGCACCTCGATGTCGGCTCATCGCATCCTGGGGCTGAAGCAGGTCCCAAGGGTTGGGCTGTTCGCCCATTAAAGCGGTACGCGAGCTGGGTTTAGAACGTCGTGAGACAGTTCGGTCCCTATCCTCTGCAGCCGAAGGAAATTTGAGAAATGCTGTCCCTAGTACGAGAGGACCGGGATGGACGTAGCTCTAGTGTGCCAGTTGTTCCGCCAGGAGCATGGCTGGTTGGCTACCTACGGAAGGGATAACCGCTGAAAGCATCTAAGTGGGAAGCCCGTTTCAAGATGAGATTTCCCACCGGGAAACCGGGTAAGGCCCGTGGCAGACCACCACGTTGATAGGCCGGAGGTGTAAGCACGGCAACGTGTTCAGCCGACCGGTACTAATCGGCCGAGGGCTTGGTTATTATCATCAATACTTGATTCTGATGTTCGTGTTTGCTGTGGAGTACTCATAGAGGACTTTATTTTTTGACAATTGATCGTGAACTTGCTCCAAGGAGTGAGATTGCAAATTTTTTCGGTGGCGATAGCGACGGGGACACACCCGTTCCCATTCCGAACACGGAAGTTAAGCCCGTCAGCGCCGATGGTACTTGGGCAGAGATGCCCTGGGAGAGTAGGACGTCGCCGGATTTCTCAAGTAATGAGCGGGACCAATGGTCCCGCTCATTCATTTTTTCAGCCAACTATGAATCTAGACAACTAACTCGATATCTAGACAGTAGATTTGAGCCATGTCTTCTTCAGGAAATTCTCGTGAGCGACGCCCCCAGAAGAGAAATGGTCCTCAGTCGAAGAGTAATTCTCCGGCAAATAAGAAGAACTCAAATAACCGGTCGTCCAAGAATAAAAACTCTAAAGAATCAAGTTCTATAGATCGGCGTCGTCGAGAAAGAGAAAGCGAACCAAAAGTCGATCGACGTCGTCGTGAACCTTATAACGCCGGACCGAGTTCTTGGGGAGGGGTTGCTCGTCGTGGTGCTGGCTGGTTAGAGGTAACAGAAAAAATAGAGACTCCCGAGCGAAATAGAAATACCGCTTACGCACGGCCTGAGCCGACTTATGAAGATAGACGAGCTAGAGCTATTGAGGAGAAACCGACTAGAGACAAAGTACGTTATGAAGCAGACGCTGCTGTTAACAGAGCTAAGAAAAGAACACATAGAAGTGCGGTCGTAAAAAGATCTCTTTTACCAGCAAGCCCGAGAAAACTTCCTGATGCAGAAGCATCATTAGTGAGAATTTTAGGAAATAAAGATGGGCGCCGTGCTTTAAGACGTTTAGTTGAAGCAAGCCAAGCGTTCGAACAAGAACGTTTTTTTGAAGCACGCAAAATTCTTATCCCGTTAGAAAGACAAGCCCCGGAGGTTGCAGAAATAGTTGAGATGTCTGGCCTCACCCTTTATCGACTTGGTCGTTGGCGTGAAGCAGCAAAAAAACTTGAAAAATTTAGAGAAATTTCTGGTGGAACTGAACAAAATCCGGTTCTTGCTGATTGTTACCGTGCATTGGAATGGTGGGTAGATGTTGAAGAACTTTGGGATGAGCTACGAGATGCATCACCCTCGGGATCGTTAGTCACCGAAGGAAGGATAGTTGCTGCAGGTGCCTTAGCCGATCAGAGTAAAGTTTCTGGCGCTATTAATCTTTTAGAGCGAGGGTGGAGATTTCCAAAACGCGCCAAGGATTATCATCTTCGTCGAGCGTATGCATTAGCAGACTTATATGAGCGGTCTGGAAAGATTCCTAAGGCCCGTGACTTGTTTGTTTGGATTGCTCATCAAGACAAAAATTATGGAGATGTTGCTTCTCGGATTCAGGCTTTGCAATAACGTCTCAATGAGGAATAATTTAGGTCTTGTAATCGTGTTGAAAGCAAAGACATTGAAGGTTTTCGCGCCTAATGTGGTACACGCAATAAAGCACACTTATAAGTACGGGTAGATATTAATGAATATTGAACAAATGGCAAAGATTCGTGACCAGGAAGGCTTTATCGCTGCGTTGGATCAGAGTGGCGGTAGCACACCGAAAGCACTGCAAGCTTATGGTCTAGAAGGTGACGCTTATGAAAGCGAAAGCGAAATGTTTGACCTAATACATCAAATGCGAACACGAATCATGACGAGCCCTAGTTTCGGAGGAAGTCGTATACTCGGCGCAATCCTGTTTGAAAATACGATGGACAGAGAAATCTCTGGCCAAAGTACGGCTGATTATCTTTGGCAAACTAAACAAGTTGTGCCATTTCTCAAAGTCGATAAAGGTCTTTCTGACGAAAATGACGGGGTACAAGTCATGAAGCCAATGCCAGAACTTGAAGCTCTATTGGATAAGGCCAAAGAATCCGGAATATTTGGAACCAAGATGCGTTCAGTAATTAAAGAAGCGAATTCTGCTGGTATCAATCGAGTAGTTGATCAACAATTCGATATAGGAAAAGAAATACTTAACGCTGGACTTGTACCGATTATTGAACCAGAAGTAGACATAAATAGTACGAACAAAAGAGAGTCAGAAGAATTGCTTTGCTCAGCGATTGAACGAAACCTTGGTGGGCTTGAAGATTCTCAATCTGTCATGCTCAAACTTACCCTTCCAGAACAAGACAACTTCTATGAATGCTTTGTGAATGACGATCGTGTTCTTCGGGTAGTAGCTTTGTCAGGCGGTTACAGCCGGGAAGAAGCTAATAATCGCATGTCCAGAAATAATGGTTTGGTCGCAAGTTTCTCGCGCGCATTGACAGAAGGACTTTCTGCAAATCAAACACAAGAAGAGTTTGATACGCTCCTTGATTCTTCAATTCAACAAATTTTCAACGCTTCAAACACTTAAGGAAGTGAGAGTTAGATGACTGACGTGGTAGAACAATCCGAACTAGAAGCAGTGGATCGGGTAATTATCCGATTTGCTGGAGACTCTGGTGATGGGATGCAACTTACCGGTGATCGTTTTACGACGGCTAGTGCTATTAATGGAAACGATTTAGCAACTTTTCCTGATTATCCAGCAGAGATTCGGGCGCCTGCCGGTTCTTTAGCGGGCGTTTCAGCGTTCCAAGTGCAGATATCAGATCATGACATAATGACTCCAGGTGATGCACCTGAAGTAATGGTGGCTATGAATCCAGCGGCACTCAAATCAGATCTTCACTTGCTCACACCTGGTGGAACCTTGATTGTCAACAATGACACTTTTGAAGAACGCAATCTTGCTAAAGCTGGCTATGACTACAACCCTCTAGAAGAAGGTGATGACCTTTCTGGGTACAGAACAATATCTGTACCTATGACTTCGTTAACAAAAGAAGCGTGTAAAGAACTGGGTGTCAAACCTCGAGATGCCGAAAGATCAAAGAATTTCTTCGCTCTAGGTCTCGTCTCTTGGATGTATAGTCGCCCAATTGAACCCACTTTGGATTGGATAGACCAACGTTTTGCCGGAAAAGACCAGATTATTGCAGCGAACAAAGCAGCCTTTTCTGCCGGACATATATACGGAGAGAGCGCCGAACTAGGAGACCAACGAGTAGTCGTGAAAGCGGCTCCTCTCGCTTCGGGTACTTACACAAACATAAATGGAAATACTGCACTTTCTTGGGGACTGATTGCTGCTAGCCAATTAGCTGACTTACCTCTATTTCTAGGTTCCTATCCAATAACTCCAGCAAGTGACATTCTTCATGAGCTCGCAAAACATAAAGCTTTTGGGGTGACAACTTTCCAAGCTGAAGATGAAATCGCAGCAGTTGGCGCAGCTCTAGGAGCTTCATATGGCGGGCATCTTGGAATCACAACCACTAGCGGTCCAGGTGTTGCTCTCAAATCAGAGACAATGGGGTTGGCGATTTCGCTTGAACTTCCATTAGTGATCATAAATATCCAGCGTGGAGGGCCATCTACTGGTCTTCCAACGAAGACAGAAGCTGCAGATCTACTGATGGCTATGTATGGAAGGCATGGAGAATCCCCAATGCCTATAGTTGCAGCAAAAACTCCTTCAGAATGTTTCTTTGCAGCTATTGAGGCTTGCCGTATCGCACTTGAACATCGCACCCCGGTGATGCTTCTTTCAGATGGTTACCTAGCCAATGGGTCAGAACCGTGGTTATTGCCAGATGTAGATGGTCTTGAACCGATAAACATTGAATTCGACACCGAGTACAACCACATCGGAGAAGATGGCGAAGCAGGTTATTGGCCCTATTTGAGAGATGAAAATCTCGTACGTTCAATGGCGATCCCAGGAACACCTAATTTGATGCATCGGATAGGTGGCATTGAGAAAGAAGATGGGTCAGGAAACATCAGTTATGACCCAACTAATCATGCTCACATGGTGGAAGTCAGGGCGGAACGTGTAAAGCGTGTGAAAGTCCCTGATATTGAAGTAGCAGGTGACCCTGATGCTGAGATCCTCGTAGTCGGTTGGGGTTCAACATGGGGTTCAATAACTAGCGCAATGGGACGGGTGCGATCCAATGGACACAAAGTTGCTCACGCACACCTATCTCATCTCAATCCTTTCCCTAAAAATCTTGGGGAAGTCTTAGAAGGTCGAACTCATATCCTCGTTCCAGAGATGAACTTGGGACAGTTGAGTTTGATGCTACGTGCAGAGTACCTTGTAGACGCTAAGTCAATAAGCAAGGTGGCAGGGCAGCCTTTTACTGCAGGAGAACTCGAACAGACTATTCTGGAATATATTGAAGGAAAGAGTAAATCATGACCGATGTAATGGATTCAGAAGCCGTTCCTGAAACTACTCGAGCTGATTGGCAAAGCGACCAAGAAGTTCGGTGGTGTCCAGGCTGTGGGGACTATTCAATTTTGACAGCCCTTCAGTTGCTTCTACCTGATCTTGGAGTGCGTAGGGAAAAAACAGTATTTATTTCTGGCATAGGCTGCGCTGCTCGATTCCCTTACTATATGAATACTTATGGTATGCACAGCATCCATGGTCGTGCCCCCGCTATAGCTACTGGGTTGGCTTTAGCGAGACCTGATCTTGACATTTGGGTCGTTGGCGGCGATGGTGACATGCTTTCTATAGGTGGAAATCATCTCATTCATGCTCTTAGAAGAAATACAAACTTGAACATCCTTTTGTTTAATAATCAGATATATGGATTAACCAAAGGACAATTTTCTCCAACTAGTGAGACCGGAAAAATAACAAAGTCTTCTCCGGTGGGTCTGATTTCTGAGCCATTTAATCCAATCAGCGTTGCAATAGGTGCAGAAGCGAGTTTCGTCGCTAGAACCCATGACATGGATCGTAAACACCTTCAAGAAATGTTCGCTCGCGCGCATGCACATTCTGGTGCTTCATTTGTAGAGGTCTATCAGAATTGCAATGTCTTTAATGACGGAGCTTTTGCGGAAATAACAAAAAAAGATGCAAGAGACGACATGCTCATAAATCTGGTTCATGGAGAACCAATACAGTTTGGAAGCGAAGGACAGTTCGGAGTTGTTCAAAGCGTAGATGGCGTAGAGATAGTTAACGTAAGTGATGTAGGGGTTGAATCTTTGCTTGTACATGATGAAACACGAAGCAATCCCTCTACAGCCTTTGCTCTTTCTCGTCTAGCATCACGTCCAAATACAGCAACGCCCGTTGGTGTATTTAGAGCAGTAGAGAGAGAAGAGTATGCTTCTGCAATGAGCGATCAAGTTATGGGAGTCACAGAAGAGCGCGGTAGAGGACAGTTAAAGGACCTCCTTCACTCATTGCCCACTTGGGAAGTCTAATTTTCAGTAAGAGAAGAATTTATGGGATGGGCATTAGACCTTGATGGTGTTGTGTGGCTAGGCACTGAATCAATACCCGGGGTAGCAGAAGCTGTAGCAGCGCTTCAAAATGCCGGCGAAACAGTACTTTTTGTTACCAATAACTCTGGTCGCCGAGTAATCGATGTAGAGCAAAAACTCTTCAGTCACGGGATTGACGCCCAAGGGGGAGTCATAACCTCAGCAATGGCCGCAGCACGAATGGTAGAGCCTGGTGAACGAGTGCTCGGAATGTGTGGACCGGGTTGTAGGGAAGAACTTGAATCTCAAGGGGCAATAATGGTTGATGAAGGACCAGTCGACACCGTAGTTGTTGGATTTCATGAAAATTTTGACTATTGGGGACTAACTGCAGGTATACAGGCCATACTCGGTGGGGCTCGCTTGTTAGCCACAAATCAAGATGTCACTTACCCGGCTGAAGACGGAATTCGCGCAGGAGCAGGAAGTATTGTCGCCGCATTAGAAGCAGCGACAAAAGTAAAGCCAGAAGTCGCAGGTAAGCCTCATCAGCCAATTTGTGATTTAGTGATTGAAAGGGGCGGCACTGAAGGGATAGTTGTTGGAGATCGTCCAGACACTGACGGGCTTTTAGCAAAATCTTTGAACTGGAAGTTTGCTTTAGTTCTAAGCGGAGTCACTAATGAATCGGATTTACCTATAGATCCTGTTCCAGACACCATTCACCTAGATTTACCCACTTTAGTCAAAGAGTATTTAGGGTGAGTCGCCAACGGCTAGATAATGAATTGGTCCGAAGAGGACTTGTTGAAAACAGATCACAGGCCCAAGAAGTAATAAAAGCAGGCCGAGTTACTGTTGATGGCGCCCCAGCTGATAAACCGTCCCGCATGGTAGCTCTGTCGCAAACGCTATTTGTAGCAGGGGATCCCCCTCGATATGTAAGTCGAGGAGGGCTCAAACTTGAAGCAGCTTTAGAATTTTTTAATATTGATGTAAGCGGATTAAAGGTAATTGATGTTGGTTCCAGCACTGGAGGGTTCACCGATTGTCTTCTTCAACACGAAGCAACTTCCGTAACAGCAATAGATGTAGGACGAGGCCAAATACACAACCGTCTTTCTCAAGACAAACGGGTCACAGTTCATGAGCGAACAAACATCCGTCACGCTGACTCAAAAGAACTAGGAGCGCCGTTTGACCTTCTTGTGGCAGACCTATCTTTCATCTCTCTAACAGCCATCTTGGATAAATTACTTGATTTAATCAAAGATGATTCTCCGATGCTTCTATTAGTTAAACCTCAATTCGAAGCCGGAAAGCATGAAGTGGATAAAGGAAAAGGAGTCATAAGAGATCCAGAAGTTTGGAACGATGTCCTTAACAAGGTGCAGATGTCGGTTCGCGGGAATAAAGCTGCCATCATAGAAGGTATGGTCTCGCCAATAACTGGAGCAGAAGGAAACGTAGAATTCTTCATACACGTTGTTAAGAGTTCAGATTGTCAACAATTAGAAGTTTCATCACTTATACAAGAAGCAATAGGTCTTCATGGCGATGGGAAGAAATAGATGGCAGTAATCGGTTTAGTTGTACACGAACTACGGCAAGAAGCGATAGACCAAGCCGCCGAACTGGCGCAATGGTTGTCCGAAGAAGGGCATGAAGTCCATCACCCGCTCATAGCGGAGAAGTCACAACTTCTTGACTTAGTTGTCAGCCTTGGAGGCGACGGATCAATACTTCGTGCGGTCGATTTATTAGGCGAATCAGAAGTTCCAATACTTGGAGTTAATTTTGGCCACCTTGGTTATTTGACAGCTTGCGAACCATCTGAAGTAAAAGACTTAATTACCCAAGTTCTAGATGGGCAACAGAGCATAGAGAAACGCATGATGTTGCAGGTCAAAGTATCTAAATCCGATGGAACCCTACTTGGGGAAACGCACGTCTTGAACGATGTTGTGGTTGAAAGAAGAGGGCCAACAATTCGGGTAGGGGTAACACTTGATGGATCTTTTTTCACTTCCTACGCAGCAGATGGTCTTATCGTAGCCACTCCGACCGGATCAACTGCTTATGCCTTCTCCGCTCAAGGACCAATAGTCGATGCCGTTCATGAATCAATTCAAGTAACCCCCATTTCTGCGCACATGTTATTTGACCGAACTATGGTTCTAGCCCCTTCAACAGAAATTCGAGTAGAAGTACTGGGAGGGCGAACAGCTCTTTGTAATGCTGACGGACGTGAACTAGCGGTGGTTGAAGAAGGCGATCAAGTCATCGTGACAGCTAGCGGCCAAGTAACACAATTGGTAGTGCCTAGAAATCGCCACTTTGCTCATGTTCTAAAAAGTAAATTTGGACTCGAAGATCGATGAGAAATTCCAAGGAATTTGAGAGTAGTCGTAATGTTCCGCGCATCACCCCTCGGTTCCCGATAGATTGATATTCCGTGACGAAACACATTTTTGTGACGGGTGGTGTGGCAAGTTCCTTAGGTAAGGGACTCACAGCAGCCTCTCTTGGAAGACTTCTTAAACAAAGAGGGTTGAAAGTAGTTATTCAAAAACTTGACCCTTACATCAACGTAGATCCAGGAACTCTCAACCCTTACGAACACGGTGAAGTTTTCGTTACAGACGATGGGGGAGAAACTGATCTAGATCTTGGGCACTATGAACGGTTCATAGACGAGAATCTCACCAAAGAATCTAATGCGACCACTGGATCAATTTATTCCACAGTTCTTGCAGCGGAAAGGCGGGGCGACTACCTAGGTCGCACAGTCCAAGTCATTCCTCATATTACTGATGAGATAAAGCGACGTATACGTATGCTTGCAACTGACGAAGTGGACGTCGTTATAACTGAAGTTGGTGGAACAGTAGGGGATATTGAGATCCTTCCGTTTTTAGAAGCAATTCGTCAGTATCGACTAGATGTTGGGCGTGACAACGTTTGTTATATCCATGTCACTTTGATTCCGTTTATAGCTCCTTCAGGAGAACACAAAACAAAGCCCACTCAGCATTCTGTTATTGAACTTAGAGGACGAGGAATTCAACCTGATGCAATCGTGTGTAGAAGCGATGAGCCGATAGGGAAAGATCTTGCACGAAAAATAGCTAATCTTTCCTCCGTGCCACCGGAAGCAGTTATAAATACTCCCGATGCTGGAAGTCTGTACGAAATCCCTCTTGTTATCCATGATGAGGGACTAGATGATGTAATTTGTGATTTATTACGCCTAGAAACTAAAGAACCAGATTTGGAAGAATGGCGCGAGTTAAGCCACAAAGTAAGTTCAGCTAACCAACCGGTGCGAATAGGTTTGATCGGAAAGTACGTAAGCCTTGTTGATGCCTACCTCTCAGTAGTTGAGTCTTTGAATCATTCGGCTGTTCAACTCGGAGCGGATATTGAGATTGACTGGATTCAAGCAGAAGATATTGAAGGATTACTAGCCTCAGATCGGCTGAAGGATCTAGACGGAATTGTTATCCCTGGAGGGTTCGGAGAAAGAGGAATAGAAGGAAAAATATCTGCTGCGGGTTATGCAAGAGAAAATGACCTTCCTTGCCTTGGATTATGTTTAGGGCTGCAGTGCATGACAATCGAATTTGCTCGAAATGTACTTGGTCTTGAACGTGCTCATTCCACAGAATTTGACGCATCTACTCCGCACCCGGTTATAGACCTTATGGATTCTCAACGAGATGTAACAGACTTAGGCGGAACAATGCGGTTAGGTGCTTACGTGGCTCAACTAACCCATGGATCTCAGGTCGCAGAGCTGTATGGAGAGGAAGTAATTTCTGAACGGCATCGCCATAGGTACGAATTTAATCCGAGATACCGCTCCCAATTTGATGAAAGTGATTTCTTTATTTCAGGTGAGTCACCAGACGGTCGCTTAGTGGAGTTTATAGAACTAAAAAATCACCCTTTCTGGGTCGCTACTCAAGCACATCCGGAATTCAAAAGTAGACCAACAAGGCCCGCTCCGTTATTTCTTGGGTTTGTAAAAGCAGCACTTGAACGATCAATGAAACAAGGTTCTCCGTTGTTAAGCGATGAAACGTTAATTAGTGAATGATTTAGAAAAAAATTTTCGAAAAGTAAGCGAAACCACTCTCCATGAAGGCTTTGTTGTTACCTACAATCAAGCAGTTTTTGAAGGACCCCAAGGAGAAGTTCTAGAAAGAGACGTAGTGCGTCACCCAGGCGCAGTCGCAGTAGTAGCCCTAGACAAGGGTGAAGTGATTCTTGTTAATCAGTATCGCCCGGCATTAGAGAGAAACACCCTTGAAATACCTGCAGGAAAACTTGATGTGCCTGGGGAAGCGAAAACTGAAGCTGCCCGCCGTGAGTTAATAGAAGAGACAGGACATGACTGCATCGAACTAACACTTCTCTTGGAGTTTCATAACTCTGCGGGGTTTACAGATGAAATCACTTCGATCTATCTCGCAAAAGAGTTGATACCGACCGAAGCTAAAGCAGTGAGCATTGAAGAGGAATATCTGACGGTAATTCGACTGCCTTTAGAGGAAGCATTGAAGTTAACTAGGGACGGGACAATCACTGATGCAAAGACAGTGATTGGATTACTGGCGATCGGACTTGAGTTAAACAACTCTTAAAAAACAAGTTTCATTTACCGGCCTTTCCTTAGAATGAAATAAACCGCTACGGTAATAAAAAGAACTTACATAAGGGAGAAAAAATGCTTGCAGCCATCCTTACCCAAGTCCCAACAGATGAACTCGTCATCGCTGATGACATCACGCTTCGTGATATCGCACCAGGTGATGTACGCGTCAAAATTGCCCACAGCGGCGTTTGCCATTCAGATCTTTCGGCAATGAATGGAACGATTCCTTTACAGCCACCAGCAGTCTTGGGGCATGAGGGCGCAGGTGTTGTGTTAGATGTAGGCCCCGGGGTGACTCATGTAGCACCAGGAGACCACGTCATCATCGCTTTCTCTCCGCCTTGTGGAAATTGCAACTATTGCGTTAACCGTAAACAACCGAATCTCTGCATGGCAGGTTTCCTAACTCAGCCACAGTTCATGCAAGGTGACACAGTCGTACGCGCTATGACTAACGCTGGAACATTCGCTGAAGAGACAATTGTTCCAGCAATGGCGGCGATCAAAATAGATAATGATGTGCCATTAGATGTTGCTGCTTTGGTTGGCTGTGGTGTCACTACAGGAGTGGGAGCAGCATTAAACACAGCAAAAGTTACTCCTGGTTCCTCTGTGGTAGTAATAGGAGCAGGAGGAGTCGGAGTGGCAGCTATCCAAGGTGCAGCGATTGCGGGAGCATCTGAAATCGTTGCTGTAGACCTACATGAAGGAAAACTGGATCGAGCTAAAGCCTTCGGAGCTACACATGCAGTTCTACCAGATGACCTTCCTGCGGCAATGGCAGAGATCACCGGTGGTGATGGATTTGACTTTGCTTTGGAATGTATAGGCTTGCCTTCAACGATGCGTCAAGCCTTTGACATTACGCGTCGAGGGGGAACAGCGTGCGTTGTTGGGGTTGGCCGCATGGAAGAAACCTTTGAACTTTCCGCTTTTGAACTTTTTTTCGCAGAAAAAATATTGGTCGGCTCGTACTATGGCGGAGCTGATGTTCGTTCAGACTTCAATAGATTCTTGAGGCTATATAAAGCCGGACGACTTGACCTTGAAGGAATGATCTCACGACGAATCAAAATTGATGAAGTCAACGATGCTATGGCGTGCATGGGAGATGCAGACATCATTCGTCAGGTCATAGATTTCTGAAAAGAAAAACTCAACAGAATCATCTAAGATAAAAAAATCTAAATTGTTGGGAGGAAAATATGCGTATTTCTGTGAATTACGATCAATGCGAAAGCAATGGTATTTGTATGGATATCGCTCCAGATCTTTTTGAAGTAAGGGACGACGACTTTCTTTATGTACTCAATGAAACACCTTCTGAAGAGCAAAGAAGTGATCTAGAGCAAGCAGTTTTGAGATGCCCCAAACAAGCCATCTCAATTATCGAGTAATTACTCTTCAAATCTGCATTTAGTTGATAACAATTAGAAAGCTTTCATGCTGAGAAAAAAGTACAAGAAATTATGCTTTCTTTTCACGGCTCTTTTGGCTATTTCGTTTAGTTGCTCCTCGGATACATCAACTGAATTCAATCAAGAAACATTCGAGGAACTGATCCCAGCCTTATTGATTCCAGAAGATCCCGGACTTATCACTGCTATTGAATGCCCGGCTCTTATTGAAACCCAAAGCACTTGCACCGCCAACATTGGAGACACTCAAGTCTCTTTTATAGTTGAAGGCCCAGATAGCTCAGGGGGCATCAATGTAGTAACGGAATTTGGTCTTATTTGGGCAGAGGAAGTATCTCAAGAATTGAAGGGACAACTTGATTCTGATCTCGGAATTAGTCATCAAGTTGTATGCGACCCTAAAGTAAGAGTCGCGGAAGAAGGGCAGAGTTTCTCTTGTATTGTCACAGATCCTTCAGAAGGCACACACGTGTTCACTGTCAAAGTAAACGACTCTTTAGGAAATTTAGATCTACAACTGATACACGGAACTAGCAATGGATAGAAAGAAAAACGAAAAAAAGTTTGATGTAGTGGGAGTAGGTAACGCAATAGTTGATGTCCTCTCTCCAGTAGAAGAAAGTTTTATTCAAGAGCATCAACTCGTAAAAGGAAATATGACTCTAATAGATGCCGATCGTGCACAAGAGTTATATGAAGCAATGCCGCCTGGTAAGAGGGTAAGTGGTGGTTCAGCAGCCAACACGATGGTCGGGGTTGCTTGTCTTGAAGGCTTCGCTGCCTATATCGGCAAAGTCAATGATGACCCTCTTGGGAATTATTTCAGTGAAGACATAAGAGACGCTGGGGTTGATTTCCGAGGGCCGATAAAAGTAGGAGACATCCCTACGGCACGCTGCCTCATCCAAGTAACCCCTGATGCTCAACGAACAATGAACACATTCCTCGGAGTTTCTTCTTTGCTAGACAAAACCGAGATAGATGAAGACCTCATTACATCATCAGGCACGCTGTATTGCGAAGGCTACTTATGGGATCGAGACGTAGCTAAAGAAGCAATTCGTTTTGCAATGGGTGTAGCCAAGAAATCATCTCGTCAAGTAGCGCTCACGCTCTCAGATGAGTTTTGTGTAGATCGTCACCGTCAAGAATGGTTGGATTTGTTAGAAGATCGAGTTGATATCGTCTTTTCAAATGAATCAGAAACCAAGTCTCTATTCGAAACGGAAGACTTCTCAATAGCGGTTCAAGAACTTTCAAATTTGGTTGATGTCGCGTTTGTAACTCTTGGGCCAAGGGGCTCTTTAGTTATAGCCGGAAACGAGCGAATAGAAATACCTGCAGAGGAACTTGACGGAGTGGTAGACACAACAGGAGCAGGAGACTTGTACGCTTCCGGAGTGCTCTTTGGACTAAGCCAAGGGTTTTCCTTAGAGAAGTCAGGAAAAATAGGCAGTATTGCTGCCGCTGAAGTGATTAGTCACCTTGGGCCTCGACCCGAGATTGACTTAGTAGAGCTTGTAGAGAAAAATCTTAATTAACCCGATCAAACATTTTTACCCAGATGGAAGTAAATTAATCTTATGACTGAACAAATGACATGCTTTGATGTGGAAACCTCTGATGGTATAGCCACAGTAACAATGAAACGACCAGAACGTCTCAACTCAATGATTCCTGAATTCTGGACAGAATTACCAGGACTAATCCGAGATATAGATAGCAGCGGAGAAGTACGAGCTATTATTTTGGCTTCAACCGGCCGGCATTTTTCTGCTGGGATGGATCTCGCTGCATTTGGTGGGGGAGACGCGGTAGTTTCTGAAGGGAAAGACGCTGGTCGTATAGGAGCTAATTTAAGAATGAATGTGCTCCACCTCCAAGAAACTTTTTCAGTTTTTGAAAAAGTAAGAATGCCAGTAATCGCAGCCATACAAGGAGGATGCGTCGGCGGGGCAGTAGATATGGTTACTGCAGCAGATATGCGCTATGCAACAGAAGACGCATTCTTTTGCATACAAGAAATAAACATTGGTATGACAGCAGATGTAGGCACGCTTCAAAGGCTTCCAAAGCTTATTCCAGAAGGAGTTTGCCGAGAGTTAGCTTATACCGGACGGAGAATGCCAGCAGCAGAGGCTAAATCAGTCGGACTTGTAAATGAAGTGTTTCCGGATCAAGAAACAATGCTTGATGCCGTGCATGAGGTAGCAACAGAAATAGCCGAAAAATCCCCGTTAGCTGTTTGGGGAACAAAACAAATGATTAACTATGCACGAGACCACTCAACATCTGACTCTTTAGACCACATAGCAACTTGGAATGCAGGCATGTTCCGAAGCGGAGACATGAAAGAGGCGTTTACTGCACAAGCAGAAAAAAGAGCACCTGAATTTGAGGATCTTCTTCCATATAGGAATGGCGTAAGCAGTCCTTGAGTAAAATCGCCGTTTAGGCGTTCATTTTCACTACCGTAAGAGCCCCTATAGGTGGTATCTCCATCTCGCATAGGAAAATAAGACAAACTATTAATATGTTTGAAATATCGACGCGGGAAGCTCGACGAATATCTCTACATGCGCAAGGTTTTGGTGATCCTCCAAAGAAAGGATCAGTAACCAGTAAAGATTTCAAGAGAGTGATGTCAAAAATGAACGTCATTCAACTTGATTCGGTCCAAGCGGTGTGTCGTTCACACTATTTGCCGATGTACAGCAGATTAGGACTCTACGAAAGAGATGATTTGGATCATTGGCTGTGGCACTCAGGTAAAACATTTGAAACTTGGTCACATGAAGCTTCGGTAGTGCAAGTAGAACTCGAACCATCATTACGGTGGATGAAACGTCAAGCGCGCAAAGGTGTTACCTGGGCGGGCCTGCACAAAATGGCAAAACAAAAATCTGGTTATATCGCTGGAGTGCTCGCAGAAGTGCAGCAAAATGGGCCGATCAACGCTTCTTCGCTTAGAGATCCTCGGCCAAGAAAAGGTCAATGGTGGGACGGTCGTTCAGACGGAACGAGAGCACTTGATTGGTTATTCCGAACTGGTGAAGTAGGCATACGTAGAACATCTAATTTCAACAGAATGTACGAGCCTTTCAGCAACTTGATTCCTGAAAAGATTCGCCATGAAACCACACCAGTTGATGATGAAGCCCACCGAGACTTATTAGAGATTGCTGGCCGCAGCCATGGGATAGGCACTGCTTCTGACCTCGCGGACTATTTTAGAATGAAAATATCGGATGTGAGACCTCGTCTAGAAGAATTAGTTGAAGACCGGAAATTATTATTAGTTGAAGTTCAAGGATGGACCGAACCAGCCTATTTGCATCCAAAATTCCGTAATGTTGGTCGAGTCAAAGCACGCGCATTACTTTCGCCATTTGATCCGGTGGTTTGGTGCAGACCTAGGACAGAAAGAATATTTGATTTCAAATACCGTTTAGAAATATATGTTCCAGAAAAAAAACGTGAATTTGGTTACTACGTCTTACCGTTTCTTCTCGGTGATGAACTCGTAGGCAGAGTTGATTTAAAAGCTGATCGATCGTCTTCTCAACTTATTGTTAAAGGCTCGTTTATAGAAAAAACAGCTAATCCAGATCGAGTCGCACAACAATTATCAATTGAACTAAACCGGCTGAAAAAATTTCTTGGATTGAAAGAAATAGTGGTACGTCGACGTGGAAATCTTTCAACCAAACTCATTAATGTACGGACTACTTAATAGATTTTTTGAAACAAGTAGTTCAAGAATTGCTTTACCGTTCTCTTCAGGTAATCGATTAGGCAAGGTAATGGCTGAAGGATGTAAAGTAAAGAGAGAAGAGGAGAAAATCTCATGACCGATATTGCTGAGAAAAACGACGAAGTTGAGGATAAAGCCGATTTAGAAGCCAATGGCCTTCTTCGTACACCAGAAATGGAAATGACTGAAATTGGAGCCGGTGTTAAAGAAGCCTCTGAATTGGATATTTCGGAGATTAATCCAGCGAATCCACATCTCTTTAAGGAAGATCGTTGGCAAGAACACTTTGCTCGACTCCGTAGCGAAGATCCGGTGCACTTAAATGAGTTAGATACAGCTGGGCGCTACTGGTCAGTTACAAAATATGATGACGTTCGAGCTGTTGACGGCGACTGGGAAACGTACTCATCAGCTAGCGGCATTTCTTTAGGGCGCCAAGAATTTACAGGAGCAATCGAAGATAAGAGAACCGGACATCAGCAGGGGGTAACAACCTTCATCGCAATGGATCCCCCAAGGCACACAGAGCAACGTAAAACGGTAAGAGGTGTGTCGGCGCCAAGTAACTTGCGAAATATTGAACCGATGATACGCGAACGTACTGCTGATTTGCTCGATTCTCTACCAGAAGGGGAAACGTTTGACTGGGTTGATACTGTTTCAATTGAACTCACCACATTGATGCTGGCTACTCTTTTTGATTTCCCGATGGAAGACCGCCGGAAACTTACTCGCTGGTCAGATATTGTTTTCGCTGTCCCTGGACAAGGTGTGGTAGACAGTCAGCAGCAAAGAATTGATGAATTAAATGAGTGTGTGGACTACTTTGAAGGACTTTTCGAAGAGCGTCGTCAAAATCCCGGATTTGACCTAGTGTCAATGCTTGCTAATGGTGAAGCCACTAAAGACATTCCTCCAACTCAGCAATTAGGGAATTTGCTGTTGTTGATTGTTGGAGGTAATGACACAACCCGTAACACGATGACAGGCAGCGTTTATGGACTCAACAAATATCCTGATCAATATGAAAAACTCATGGCTGATCCAAGCCTGATTTCGAATTTTGTTCCAGAAGTTATTCGTTGGCAAACACCATTGTCTTATATGCGTCGTACCGCCACCAAAGACACTGAACTTGGTGGAAAACAAATCAAAAAATACGATCAGGTGCTTATGTGGTACGTGTCAGCTAATCAAGACGAAGATGTTTTTGAAAACGGCCACGTTTTAGATGTAGAACGACACAACGCTGATCGACAACTCTCTTTTGGATATGGAATCCATTTCTGCATGGGTAGCCGAATCGCTGAGCTCCAGTTGCGAGTTCTATGGGAAGAAATTCTGCCACGCTTTAAAAAGATAGAAATTCAAGACGAACCTGAACGAGTTTTTTCAAGTTTCGTTCACGGCTATGCGAATCTGCCAGTTACCGTAACTCGACAATAATTCACTTAGATAAGAAGTTATTGTTGAATACTTAACCAATGGCTATAACGAACTAAGTGGCCTAAAGATTCAACGGCACGATCTGCAGATGCGTAACATAATTTTCCAGACTCACGTATAGCCGCCACCATTGGATTCATCGGATCAGCGGTAGCTAATTCTGAAGCAACGAGAACTGGGGTCCCATGACGTTGAGAGGCTTCTACCGTCGCGTCGGCATAACGCTTTTCTTGACGTTCGTGAAAGTCAACTATGCGTTCAAGCCCGTGATCAGGATAGAAAGGTCCAGATCGAGTTAAAGAAGCAGTATTTCCTTGAATTCCTAATCCCAATTGAATAATCGCATCGATTGAAGGATGGGATGCAGCGATTTCAAGCAAATCAGGGATTGTGTCACGAGTCTCTCCGCCAGCAAGATCAACAGGATTATTGCGGCTCCAACGCGGGGGAAGCATTTCGTTTATCGAATTCATAAGATCTTCAGGTAATGAAATCAAGTTCAGGTCACGATGGTTAGTGATCGCATCTGCTGTGATAACTCCCCAGCCTCCAGCGGTAGTGAGCACTAGAGTATCTCCACCTGAAGGAAGAGGCTGAGTAGCGAAAGTAGCGGCAGCTTCAAAAGCGGATTCAATGGTTCTCGCATGAGTTATACCCGCTTGTCTCGCCATGCCTTCAAACACTCGACCGTCGCTCGCTAATGATCCTGTGTGTGAAGCAGCAGCACGTTGCCCACCACTAGTGGAACCACCCTTGACCATAATGACCGGCATTTTCTTGGTGACATTTTTTATTCGCTCAAAGAATTCACGTCCATTTTTGACGCCTTCAACGTAACAGAGAGCAACATCAGTTTCTTCATCGTCAGCGAACCATTCAAGGTAATCAGCGATAGAAGTATCAGCTGCATTACCTGCTGATACCGCCCGGCTTATTCCCACGCCATACTGATTTGCATAATTTTGAAAAGCTGAAACGAAGTTCCCTGACTGAGATGCAACACTTATCCGACCTTTCGGTGGATATGGAGCAACTATTTGAGCGCAAAGATTTGCTGGAGTTGAAACAATACCTTGACCGTTAGGTCCGGCAATCACAAGGCCAAGTTCATTACTTAAACTTACAATTCGGTTTTCCGCCTCTTTTCCCTTTTCGCCGGCTTCCGAATATCCGCCAGTAACCATAAACACTGCTTTTATGCCGAGTTGAGCTGCTGATCGAATCAACTCTTCATTAGCTTCAACTGGTGTGCAGACAATCAAGAGATCTGCTGATCCTTCTGGGACATCTTTGATAGAAGAGAGGACAGGTTGGTTTAAAAGTTCACCAGACTCGCGTCCTACCGCGAAAACATTTCCTTCATACCCACAAGACAAAATGTTGTGCAGCACTACAAAACCAAACTTTCCTGGATGGCTCGACACCCCAGCAATAACTATGCCTCTAGGTTCAAAGAGCGGAAGAAGGTTTCTGACCATTACTTATCTTCAGCAATCTCTACAAGGGCGTCTACCGCTATTGGTTCACCATCAGAAATAATTAGAGGATTTAAATCTATTGAAAGAAGGTTGCTGTCTTCACCTAATCGGCTTATTGAGCACAAAATATCGGCAAGTGTTTCTCGGTTTACAGGTGGTTCCCCTCTAAAAGACTCCAGCAATGATTGCATTGCAATATCGTCGATTAAATCATTTGCTTCAGCTTTATTTAGAGGAGCCAGCCGAAAAGCTACATCGGCTAAAGCTTCTGCAAGTATTCCACCTACTCCAAGCATCACACATGGGCCAAACTGCTCATCGCGAATCAAGCCAATAATCAGTTCTCGGTTACCGCGAATTTGTTCTGAGATCAGAAGTTCAACATCACCATCTTCTGGTGTTGCCGATGAAAGTAACTCATTAGCGGCTTCCTTAACCGCATCTTCTGTATCAAGATTGAGTCTTACGAGACCCCTTTCGGTCTTATGGGCAATCGCGTCTCCGCAGAGTTTCACTACAACAGGAGAAGTTAGGTTCTTTGCGGCTAAGACGGCTTCTTCAGCAGAATTTGCTATTTCCCAATTCGAAACAGGAATACCTGCTTCCGAAACTAAAAGACGGGAACGGGATTCAGAAAGAGTAGGCATAAGTCAATATAGGTAATAAATATAAACGGGATTAGATACATCAAGTGTATTTATGCGAAACTCCATTATGGCTTGGATTAGAACAGTTCCTGAAGAAGAATGGCAGGAAGGTCCGTTATCGGACCTTTTCCCAAAAGTTGTAGACCCTAAATATGGCAAAGTGGACCACATTATGGGGGTGCATTCTTTGAACCCTGAAGGATTAAAAGCTCATCTAGGTGTCTATACCTCAGCAATGTCGGGAACAGAAACTCTTCCAAAAATGGAACGAGAGATGATCGCTTTAATCGTGAGTCTTGAAAACCGGTGTCATTATTGAGTGGATCATCATCGACGCGGTCTGCGTCGCCTCCTACAAGACGACTTAAGCGAATTGGTGAAAGAAGAAGAACTTCTTCGATCCTTGGAAGAAGATTGGCGAAACGCTGACATTTCAGAGAAACACCGCGCCATGCTTGATTTCTCTTTCAAACTGACGGCTACACCGTGGGATATGGAAGAAAATGATGTGGAAAATCTCCGTCACGTCGGTTTCACTGACCGAGACATTCTTGACATCGTTGAAGTTGTTTCCTATTACGCTTACGCAAATCGTGTCGCAGATGGATTAGGAATTTCGGTTGAATCCTGGATTCCCGAAGAAACGTCTTAACTAAACGAAACCAGTTCATTTGTTGGGTCAATGTTGACAATGTCCCCAGTGTGAAGGCTTTCTAAAATATCTCTAGAAACAACAATGATCGGCATTAATAAACCATAGAGTTCTTCAGCTGCTATAGATCCGAGAACGATATGGGTATCCATTTCCAACAAAATGATTGCAACAGGTCCAGCTTTATTTCGGATCAATTCTAGAACCACCGAACTAGAGGAACTTGACCCTCGCCCATGTTCCATAACAAGTATTTTTCCAGTAACGCAAACCCCAACCTGTGGATGGTGTATATCAGTTATCACCCCCGTGGCAGGATCTAGACCTCCCCAGAAACTCAAAGGTTCTTCCAAATGCAATATTGGACCTGAAATCATTGCTTCGCTATTCATGCGTCCAGATACTTTCGTCAAGGATAACTCTTCCTTCAATAGCGGAAGCGACACAGTCAGAAGTACTTGAATAAATTACTTCAACCCCAAGATTATTTGGAGCGTAATAAGCCCATTTCCCTGAATCTGTCATTGCGGGATCCAAAGTGTTTGAGAGAATCGGGGAGAAATAAGTGCATGTATCTCCGACTAGAGAAACTCCAAAAGAGCGCAGTTCATCAGCCCATCCTCTTAATTCCAGCTCCAAAAGAACGTCTCGTCCTGCAGATACATAAAAATCAATATTTGGGTGTTTCTTTTTCCCGCTGACCAACGAACGTAAAATGCTGAACTCTTCAATTGAATAGTGGGGGGTTCCTAGGGCTACCGTGCCTAAGTCTGTTCCGGTGGCAGAAGTCAGTTTTGAACGCATCTCTTGAAGGTCTTCAACGGAGACGCTTATTGAGTTAAGTGGCTCTCTCTCACCAAGAGCAGCAGTCAAAGTTGGCGCTTCAGGTGTGCTACCAACCGCATGAAATATGCCTACAGATCCCGTTGAAGCAGCTGCAGCGCCGAGTGCTCTCAGGCGATGTTCTGGTTGGTTTGCTTTTAGCCCGTTGATTACAGGAACTTGAGTTCCTGTGGTTGATCCGATGAAAGCGCCAAGGAGGGGGAAAATTTCATCTCGATCTAACAAAGATGGTGGCAATTTTTCGACTTCGTAAACGCAACTTGCATAACGGTTTTCATCTAGATGAAGTCCAGCCGCTGGAGTCCGCCCTGTGATGGCTGCACAAATATCGATTAGGTCTCCATATCTATCTGTTCGGGCGCCAAGAACAGAGTTGGCAAAAACTATTGCATTTGATTCAGCCCAGACAATTTGCTCTCCAAAATAGGGTCTTTCTTCAAGTAGGTAGGGAGCGCAAGTCCATGTGGCTTTACATCCCATAGCCTCATATAAATCTGCAAGTTGACGTCCTCTCTCACTTTCTTCAGGATCACCGCGATAAAGATCGGGATGGAGAAGGTCCATTGATGAAACGTTTAACGTGGTAGGAACTTTGACCTTGGCGCCAAGTTGAACCAAGCGGTCAGCAAAATCAATAGTAGATAAGCCATGGTAAAGGCAAGAATCAATATGGGCCCCAGTTATGTCAATAAGATTCTCAGCTTTAACGGTTTCGGCTAGTCGGACAATGATACGCATCGCCATACTTACAGCTTCACCATCACGCCCATTCAACATTTCAAGATCATCGGAAGTTAATTCAAGCGACACAACAAAACCACAATCTTTACAAGGAATTTTCTTTGGCCGCAGACTGATCTATCAAATTCTTATATCCCGGCTTAATAATTTCGTTAATTATCCGAAGGCGTTCATCAAAGGGCCAGAAAGCGCTTTTCATCGCGTTAACAGTGATCCATTGGAAGTCTTCCAAGTTCCAACCAAATACTTGATGAAGAGCCATCATTTCTGAAGTCATAGAAACATCGCTCATAAGACGATTGTCAGTATTTAAAGTAACTCGGAACCCTAGCTCTCTCAGTAAACCGATTGGATGTTCAGCGATGCTACCTACAGCGCCGGTATGAACATTAGAAGTAGGGCATAATTCCAGAGGTAGCCGACGGTCTCTAATGTAAGCAGCTAAACGACCTAACTGCGGTTTCCCATTTGTATCAAAGGAGATGTCATCAACAATTCGAACACCATGTCCTAACCGCTCCGCACCACAGAACTGCACTGCTTCCCAAATAGAAGGCACGCCGAAGGCTTCACCAGCATGAATTGTGAAATGAAAGTTTTCTCTCCTCAAATATTGAAAAGCTTCAAGATGAAGAGTGGGAGGAAATCCTGCTTCTCTACCTGCTATATCAAAACCTACGACACCGCGATCTCGGTGACGAACAGCGGCTTCAGCTATCTCAGTGGAATCATCAGCAGTTCTCATTGCAGTAATTAAAGTTCCAATAGTCAGATTTGAATTCTTGCTTCCTTCAATAAAACCAGCAGTTGTGGCTTCAATTACCTCATCGATAGAAGATCCTTTTTCTGTCATCAGCGAAGGGGCGTAACGAATTTCAGCGTAAACGACTCCGTCTGCGGCAAGGTCCTCTGCGCACTCCGCAGCGACTCGATAACAAGCATCGGGAGTTTGCATGACTCCTACTGTGTGTTGAAAAGTTTCTAGATAGAGCGATAGGTCTCTGCGATTGGCTCCTCGGTGAAACCATTCAGAAAGTTCCTCAATGTTGGTTGTTGGTAGATCTGGATAGCCATTTTCTTGGGCTAATTCAATGATCGTTTCTGGGCGAAGCCCACCGTCAAGGTGATCATGGAGAACAACTTTTGGGGCTTGGCTCAAAATATCGTGGTTCATTGTCAGTACAGTATTTTGTCAAAGAAATCTTTAGTCCGTTGGTGTGATGGATTGTTGAAGATTTCTTCAGGTAGTCCCATTTCAACTATCTCGCCCTCGTCAATAAATACCAATCGATCAGCTGCGGCTTTTGCAAATCCCATCTCATGTGTGACAACCACCATTGTCATCCCGTCAGCTGCTAATTCAAGCATGACATCTAGCACTTCTTTAACCATTTCGGGGTCTAGCGCAGAGGTAGGTTCGTCAAAGAGCATAATTTTTGGTTCCATGGCTAGAGACCGGGCGATGGCGACACGTTGTTGTTGTCCGCCTGAGAGTTGGCGAGGGAAAGCCTCAGCCTTTTCAGGTATTCCGACTCTGGTGAGTTGTTTCATCGCAATTTGAGAAGCTTCGCTTTTACTCTTTCCTCTTACTTTCTTAAGGGCCAGAGTGATGTTTTCCATTACGGTTAAGTGTGGGAACAAGTTAAATTGCTGGAAGACCATTCCAACTTCTGCTCGAACTTTGTCAATGTTGGTCGCAGGGCTGGTTAGATCAAATCCATCGACAATTACTTCTCCTTCAGTGGGTATTTCAAGAAGGTTTAGGCAACGTAGCACAGTTGATTTACCGGATCCGCTTGGACCCACAATTACTACTACTTCTCCTGCATCAACTTCCAAGTCAACGTTTTTGACGGCATGGATGGTTCTGTTAAACGTCTTCGTGAGATTACGTGCGGAGATCATTTATCGTTCTCCTTTCCGGTCACGGGTCATTCTTCGTTCCAGGACGGAAAGAAGAACGGAAAGGCTCAGAGTGAGAATTAAATAAATGAAGGCGACGACGAAATATCCTTCACGGAATTTGAAAGTGCTGGCAGAGAATTGTCTCGCACGTTGAGTGATTTCAAGTACGCCGAGCACTGAGAGAAGTGATGTGTCTTTTAAGATTGCGATGAAGTCATTACCAAGGGGAGGGATGATTGCTCGCATCGCTTGAGGTAATACAACAGAATTCATTGTTTGACGTCTGGATAAACCTAGCGAACGTCCTGCTTCAGTTTGCCCAGGAGGAACTGACTGAATTCCACCACGAAAAATTTCTGCCATGTACGCGCCGTAGATAATTGACAGAGTAACTGTTGCGCGCATTTCAAAATTTAAGAATTCGTCAAGTTTTAGAAAAGGTATGAGAATCAAGGCCACGGTGAAAATAAGTGGAAGTATCGGAATGCCGCGTACGAGTTCAACGTAAGTGCGTGCAATGTTTCGTAAGAGAACATTCTTAGATAGCTGTCCCATTCCGGCTAATAAACCAATTACTAAGGCAATACCGAAGGATTGGAACGTGGCTCGAATTGTTACTCTTAGGCCGGGCCAAATTCGATCCCAAGCAAGTTCGTAGTTGCTGTTAAATATTATTTGCCAGGTCATCCAGCCGAGTAAACCCAGAACGATTACACCCCACCAAGGAAATGTGTCCCACCAAGGACGGCTATCTTTTACACGTCGTTTAGGAGAAACCGGTTTCGCTTTTTCGGGAGTATCGGATTCGTTGTTTTCCACTTTGTTTC
>QCKS01000010.1 GCA_003215175.1 Acidimicrobiales bacterium AG-410-I20 | reverse complement strand
GGATTTATATATGAAATCAATTATCTCAGGTGTATTCATTGCGACTTGTGCGTTGAAGCTTGCCCAACACAAGCAATCACTGAGACAAAACTTTTTGAATTCTCTTTTACTAATCGCGAAGACGCTGTTTATACCAAAGATGAATTAGTTGTTGATGAGACAACAGGGCTGCCTCAGCATCTTCCCTGGGAAGATTGGCGACCTGGAGAAGATTTACAAACTTCAGCATGGATGAGAGCAACTTCTCCAAATGGTTCCAGCGAATATGTCGGAAAAGTCGCTTGGGATAGTGAACTCGGCTATGGAATACGAGCCCCTGAAGATAACAAGATTGAAGACGGTGAATGATGGAAGTCACAGTTTTCATTATCTGCAGCGTCATCGTCCTTTCAGGAGCGCTTGGTGTTTTAATAGCACGAAATCCGGTTCATGCAGCTCTCTTTCTTGTAGAGACATTATTTGGGATAGCTGTTCTCTTCATAATGTTGGACGCAACTTTCTTAGCGGCAGTTCAAGTTGTGGTATATGCAGGAGCTATCGTCATCCTCTTTCTTTTCGTCATCATGCTCCTCGGTGTTGACAAAGCCGAAGACCTCGGAATTGAACCGATTTCTGGCCAACGACCGTTGACAATAATCATTGGAACATCAATCCTTGGTTTAGTACTCACAACCCTCTTGATTTCTGTCAATGGACCTACTGGTACTTTGGCACCGACACCGGAACCAACGACGAATACAAAAAACCTTGGTGAAATGTTATTCACCGATCACTTATTTGCAGTTGAACTTACTGCGCTTTTACTCACAGTTGCTGTTGTCGGAGCAGTTTCTCTAGCGCGGCGAATAAAGGGACCTCTTCAACCTTTACCGATCGTTGAAGCGGTTAGTGATGAAGAGATCGAAGTTCAAGAAACTAAGGATGTGGAGTAATGGAAGTCACCACAACCTGGTATCTCGTTCTTGCAGCAGCGCTCTTTACGACTGGAACAGTAGGTGTTCTAATAAGACGAAACCCACTTGTTCTATTTATGTGTGTTGAGCTAATGCTAAATGCAGTCACACTCACGTTTGTCGCTTTCGGATCAGCTCTTGGAGGCTTAAGCGGCCAAATGGCAGTTTTCTTTGCTCTCGTTGTAGCTGCTGCTGAAGTGGTGATTGGGTTAGCAATTATTGTGGCTATAGCGCGTAGGCATCCAACTACAGCTATTGATGATTTTTCAACACTGAGGGGTTAATGAATGTCTGATCTAGCTTGGCTAATTCCCATACTTCCTCTGTTCGGTTCGTTGATTTTGTTGTTATCAGGTCGCCGTATAGGGGAGCCTAGATCAGGATGGATTGCGACTTCTTACGTTCTAGCTTCCTTTGTTCTGACATTTATTGTCTATCTTGATGTCCTATCTCATGATGAGCATCATCGCCGTTTTACTTCAACTTTATTTACATGGATTCCTGCTGGAGACTTTTCTGTAGACATAGGTTTTCTTGTTGACCCTCTATCTCTAACAATGTGCTTATTTATAACTGGAGTCGGGACATTAATACATCTTTATTCCATCGGATATATGCATGGAGATCCTGACTTCAGTCGCTTTTTTGCTTATTTAAATCTATTTACCTTCTCAATGCTGATGCTTGTGCTTGGAGATAATTTACTACTCACATTTTTAGGTTGGGAAGGCGTCGGGGCTTGTTCCTACTTACTTATTTCTTTCTGGTTTACAGATGAAAAAAATGCCTCAGCAGGGAAAAAAGCATTTATAACAAATCGCATCGGTGACTGGGGGTTCATGATTGCGATCTTCTTAACTTTCTTTACTTTTGGTTCTATAAATTATGCAGAGATTCTTGACACAGCTGCATCGAACCAAGTTCTTGAATCCACAGCAACGTTAATAGCCGTCATGCTATTTATTGGAGCGATTGGAAAATCCGCACAATTCCCCTTATACCTGTGGCTACCTGATGCTATGGCCGGCCCAACTCCAGTTTCAGCATTAATCCATGCAGCGACCATGGTTACCTCAGGTATCTATCTCTTAACTCGAGTAAATCCAATACTTGCAGATGCGGCCTCATGGGTTCCGACAATGATCGCATGGGTGGGTGTAGGGACAGCCTTATTTGCAGCCACCGTCGCCGTGGCGCAAAACGACATTAAAAAAGTTTTGGCTTACTCAACAGTCAGTCAACTTGGTTACATGTTCTTAGCAGTAGGAACCGGCGCGTATGTCGCTGCAATTTTCCACATGATAACCCATGCATTCTTTAAAGCACTTTTATTCTTAGGCTCAGGATCCGTAATACATGGGATGGATGGAGACCAAGACATGCGGCATTATGGAGGTTTACGCCGACTAATGCCAATTACCAGCATCACTTTTATCATTGGCTGGCTAGCTATTGCAGGCGTACCGCCATTTTCTGGATTTTGGTCAAAAGACGAAATCCTAGCTTTCGCTTGGAACGAATCACCCGCCTTATGGGCAGTTGGCTTAGTAACTGCTGTCTTGACAGCTTTTTACATGACAAGACAAGTGATCCTTACTTTCTTTGGGCGATATAGGTTCGCTGATGCTCGGCCAGAAGAAATAGCGACAGCATGGGAAACGCGTATTGGAAGAACTGTTGAGATGGCCGAAGAAATTGCTGCTGAAATTGAAAAAATTCAAAAAGAAATAGGAGAAACTCAAACTGAAATTGAAACAGCAAAAACCCACTTAACTGAAACTCAACAAGCCGCAACAGAAATAGATCCGAATGATGATGCCGAATCTGATTCTGAAGCTTTGGCAGAAGCTGTAATCAAAGCAGAAGATCAGGTAGTTAGCGCTGAAAATAAACTTCTCGAACTCCAAAACGCTTTACAACTTGCAGAAGAAAATTATGAAACAACTAAAAGAGAGATTGAAGAAATAAAGAGTGAAGCTGATGAAGAGTCTCAGCAACTTGATTCTATTTTTGACGATATTCCAGATGTCAACAAAGTTAAAGAGTATTTACCGGCCGAAGTTGAAAAAAGAGTTGAGCATCATCCCCATGAATCCCCATGGACTATGACACTTCCTTTAGTCATACTTGCCGGACTCGCAACAGTTGCAGGTCTTATCCAGCTTCCCTTCTCAAGCACCCTTAAGCGACTTGAGCATTGGTTAGAACCAACCCTGTTTCATAACGAGGTTCATCTGACAATTAGCGGTGGGACAATGTGGCTATTAGCCGTAATAGCCGTAGTAAGTGGACTCTTTGGCGTTTTATTTGCAACATTCGTCTATCAGAAGAAGCGTATTCGTCCTCAAGTCTTCGAAAAAGCTTTCCTTGCTGACGCGTGGACTATAGACCGTCGAGTATCAAACTTTATGGGAGGACCTGGTACTCGTGGATTCCAAGCAATTTCTTCATTTGATAGTCAAGTAGTAGACGGAACAATTAATGGTGTAGCTCGTCTTGTCGAATGGAAGTCGAAGGGTCTACAGAAAATACAGAATGGGCTAATACGAACTTACGCTGCTCTGATTGGGTTAGGAGTAGTTGCTTTGCTTTGTTGGTTCCTCGTGAGGTCTAATATCTGATGAGTACCACATCTTTTGCTTTAGCTGCATCAAGTACCTTTCCTGTACTTCCTTCATTAATAATCATTCCGCTTATTGGGGCACTCCTGATAACAGTTACTTCACGTCAAAGACCAGAACTACTGAAATTAATAGCCGTTATTACTTCCATAACGACTGGAGCTATTTCGATTTGGCTTTTAACCGCATTTGATTCGAGTCATGAATCTCACGGTTTTCAGTTCACCAGTCATCATGAATGGTTATCCGACCTTGGGATCTCTTGGTCCTTTGGTCTTGATGGAATTTCTTTATTTCTAGTAGTCCTTACAGGGGTTCTGTTTCCACTTGCACTTCTCGCTACCGATCCTGAACATAGTGGACGAGCATGGTACGGATGGTTACTAATTCTTGAAGCTGGAGTAATGGGGGTATTCATCAGTTTGGACCTAGTTATGTTCTTCTTATGCTTTGAAGCCGTACTAGTACCAATGTATTTCCTGATAGGTCGCTGGGGTCATGGCAATCGGACCTATGCTGCAACGAAATTCTTCCTTTACACCATGGCCGGTTCAGCGTTAATGCTGGTAGGAATTCTTGCTTTAGCATTTTTACATGCAGATGCAACAGGTAATGCAATTACATTCGACCTTGTAGAAATTGCTGAGTCACAAAGCCTGGCAACAACTACCGCCCGTTGGGTGTTCTTGTCTTTTGCTCTTGCCTTCGCAGTCAAAGTTCCAATTTTTCCTCTGCACACGTGGCTGCCAGATGCTCATACGGAAGCCCCAACAGCTGGTTCAGTGATTCTTGCCGGTGTTTTACTCAAGCTCGGAACTTACGGATTTCTAAGGTTTGGACTTTATCTTTTCCCAGAAGCATCACATTATTTTGCTCCAGTATTTCTTACTTTAGGAGTAGTAGGGATTCTTTATGGCGCAGTTGTTGCAACAATGCAGAAAGATCTTAAGCGTCTTGTGGCGTATTCATCAGTAGCCCACTTAGGTTTTATTGTTTTAGGAACCTTCGCCCTCAATACAGAAGGTATTGAAGGAGGGCTTCTGCAAATGGTTAATCACGGAATATCAACAAGTGCTCTTTTCTTGCTTGTTGGGATGATCTATGAACGGACGCACACTCGACAAATACAAGATCTTGGTGGTCTTCAAAAATCAGTACCAGTGATGGCAGGAGTCTTTACTTTGGTGATGCTATCTTCCATCGGATTGCCAGGTCTTAATGGGTTTGTTGGAGAATTTCTTATTCTTCTTGGAGCCTTCAATGCTCACCGATGGTGGGCCTTAGTCGCCACAGTAGGGGTTGTACTAGCAGCGCTATATCTGCTTTGGGCTTACCAGCGTGTATTTCACGGTAAAACTCAAGACGAAACGAAAGCAGATATCCCAGATTTGTCTCTCAAAGAAAAGTTAATTCTTGGGCCATTAATTGGGTTAATAATTTTTATGGGCGTGTACCCACGTCCAGTGATAGAGCGCATGGAACCAGCAGTAGATGCTCTTATCGAACATATTGAAGTCCATGTTGAAGGATTCAATGAACCAATCACACAAAAGGGGTCATCTATCCAAGTGGATGATTCTTCAGACCATGGAGGGCACGAATAATGTTTGCTGAGTTGCAGACGATTCCTGGCCCACAAGTACTGTGGTGGGCATTAACCCCACTCCTTCTCCTTAGTGGAGGCGGATTACTTCTTTTAACCCTTTCTTCTCTTAGAGCTAATCTCCCAAGATGGGTTTCTACAACGTGGGTAATTGGCATCTCAACAGCCGCCTTTATTTCTTTGTTTCCAATTTGGAACCGAATTTCAGAAGAAGGACCGCGAACATTTCTTGCTGACGCTGTTGGTATAGACCACAGTTCGTTATTCATCACAGGAATTTTAATTCTGGTAGTTGTCGCGACAACACTACTTTCGCATTCATATCTACAAAGAGAAGATCTGCCGGAAATAGAGCTCTACGTTCTCCTTCTCCTCGCTGCGGCAGGGGGGATAGTAATGGCTTCTGCTAATGGTCTAATAGTTCTATTCCTTGGAATCGAGATACTCTCACTCGCTACTTACGTATTAGCGGCATACCATTTAAGAAGAATTGAATCTCAAGAAGCAGCACTTAAATATTTCATACTTGGTGCGTTCGCATCGGCATTTTTACTTTATGGAATTGCTTTGATTTACGGAGCAACTGGATCCACAAACCTAGTCGAAATTAATGCATGGCTTTCAAAGAATATTCTTTTCGAAGACGGACTACTTCTAGCAGGATTTGCAATGCTGCTAGCAGGTCTTGGTTTTAAAGTTGCTGCAGTTCCTTTTCATGCATGGACCCCAGATGTTTATCAAGGAGCGCCTAGTCCTGTTGTCGGGTGGATGGCAGCTGGGGTAAAAGCAGCAAGTTTCGCGGCTTTATTAAGAGTATTTGTATCTACATTTGGCTCTTATTCAGCTGACTGGCGTCCGGCCCTAGCAGCTTTAGCTATCGCATCTGTATTAGGCGGATCTATTGGCGCCGTTGTACAAAAAGATGTGAAGCGTATGTTGGCTTATTCATCTATAACTCATGCCGGGTTTTTATTAATAGGCGTGGAGGCAGCGACCGAACGTGGCACAACAGCGACTTTCACTTACTTAGCGATTTATGCTTTTCTCGCAGTCGGAAGTTTTGCGGTTATTTCGGTTCTAGGTCATGAGGGAGATAATAAACACACTCTCGAAACTTATAAGGGACTAGGAACACGTAAGCCGGTATTAGCTGGGGCATTTACTGTTCTCCTACTTGCACAAGCAGGAGTGCCATTTACATCTGGTTTCATAGCAAAGTTCGGTGTTATTGCAGCTTCGGTTGAAGCCCGATCATGGACACCAGCCATCGTAGCGATGCTAGCTACTGCAATTGCAGCGTTTGTTTATTTACGCATCATAGTGAGCATGTATCTTTCAGAACCTTCCCAAGAAGGTTCTGTATCTGTGGATCTTGGATCGCGAATAGTAATTGCCGTATCAGCAGCATTAACTATCGTGATAGGGGTGTTCCCATCGTTCCTAGTTGATCTCGCAAATAATGCAATACCGATTTTGGTAGGAGGATAAATGTCTAAATCTCTTCTAATTTCCCCGTTGCCTAGTATTTCGTCAGATAATCTTGATTTAATGCCAAATATTTCCTATTGGTGTTGGTCTTTACCCCTTGAAATAGTTAGGTTCTAATTCCGTGTCAGAGTTCCTTCGTAGTTGGTTGACCCTAGTACTTTTTGGTGGTTTAGCAGTTCTCGTCGTAGGCACTTTTTTAGGTTTAGCTAGCCTTGTTCGACCTAGTCGAAATACTCCCGAAAAAAACATGAATTATGAAAGCGGTGTGGACCCACAAGGAGATATGTGGAGCCAATCAAACATTCGTTATTACGTTTTTGCTCTTATGTTTGTTTTATTTGACGTTGAAGCTGTTTTCATTTTTCCTTGGGCCGCAAGACTCGAAACATACGGTGTGTTCGGGTTAGTGGAAATGGCTATCTTCATTTTTATTCTTGCACTTGGCTTGTTTTACGCTTGGCGGAAAGGTCTTCTCCGATGGGTTTAGTAGAAAATGGCAAACTACCTAAGCCGCTGACATCAATTTTGAATGTCAGTCGTAAATATTCTCTTTGGGTGTATCAATGGGGATTAGCTTGCTGCGCAATTGAAATGGGAGCAGCATTTGCTTCTCCACGGTATGACGTAATGCGTCTCGGGGTTATCCCATTTCCTGCAAGCCCACGTCAAGCTGACATGGTCGTTATCGCAGGCACAGTCACTGACAAAATGGCACCAGTAGTAAGAAGACTCTATGAACAGATGCCTGAACCAAAGTATGTGATATCTATGGGCTCATGCTCAAATAGTGGTGGCCCTTATTGGGACAGTTACTCCGTGACTAAAGGCGTCGATCAGATAATTCCGGTAGATGTTTATGTGCCAGGCTGCCCACCAAGACCAGAAGCCCTGTTAGAGGGAGTAGTGCTCCTTCAAGAACGCATTGCATCTGAAGATATGACCGAACGATGGAACGGTGATCCAATTGTCGTCTCCTGAAGATACACAACCAGAAGAAGAGGAAACTGAAATTCCTCAAAGTGATGAAGCTCGAGAAGAGTTAGTGGCCGAGATAGAAAAAGAACTCGGTAATGCGCTTATCGCTACAGAAATTACCCCAGAAGTTGACGTTTGGGCACGCGTAACAAAAGAAGCCTGGCTTGATACTGCCAGAATTCTTCTGCATCGCTGCAATATGAAATATTTCAATTTTCTTTCTGCAATCGATTGGATGCCTTCACCATATGGACGAGATTTAGATGCTCAAGTTGACCAGCCTGAACCAATTACCCCAGAAGAAATGTCTTGGGGAATAACTGGGGGAGAAACAAGATTTCAAATGCTCGCGCGAGTTCATGACCCAGAAAATCATTTAGGGATTTCAATAAAAGCCGATCTAGAAGAAAGCGATCTCTCTATTGAATCTTGGTCGCCAATTTACCCTGGAGCAGACTGGCATGAAAGAGAAACGTCCGAGATGTTTGGAATCGTTTTCCTAAATCATCCAAATCCGGTGAACCTTTATCTTCCAGGAGATTTTGAGGGGTATCCACTTAGAAAAGATTTTGCTTTGTTGTCTAGACGAATCAAACCATGGCCCGGAATAGTTGATGTTGAAGACATGCCAGGAGAGGAATCTGAAGATGAAGAGGTGGAGGCATGACTGACGTGACTGACACCAAACAAATGGCTTACATTGCGGCACAAGCTGCAGATGCGAGAGTAAACCTTGAAATTGAAACCGAAGGGATGACCCTCAACATCGGGCCACAGCATCCAGCTACTCATGGAACTTTGCGAATAGTGGTAAAACTGGATGGGGAACAAGTTATTTCAGCTGAACCACTAATGGGATACATGCACCGTGGTTATGAGAAATTATCTGAAGTACGAACATATCCGCAGGTAACCACTCTGGTAAATCGTATTGATTGGCTAGGAAGTTTCGCCAACGAAGTTCCTTTTATTTTAGCCGCAGAGCAATTAATGGAAGTAGAAGCTCCTCCTCGTGCACAATGGATACGCACCGCACTTTTTGAAATGTCACGTATCGCAAATGTGGTGCTTTTTCTTGGCGATATGGGAGTTCAACTTGGAGCTGTTACCCCCGTATTTTTTGCATTCCGTGATCGAGAATTCATTCTTAATCAAATAGAAGCAGTAACAGGTGGAAGATTTCACCCCAACTTTGATCGAATCGGTGGGTTAAGAGATGACCTACCAAAAGGATGGATTGAAGAAACACAAGGAGTTCTAAAGAGAATACGAGACTTCTGTGATGAAATTGAAACACTTGTTGTTGGGAATGAAATCTTTCAATCTCGAACAAGAAATATTGGGGTCATACCCCCAGATGTTGGACTTTCTTACGGGTTATCAGGAGCAAATATTCGTTCAAGCGGAGTTGATTGGGATATACGGAGAGACGGTGGAGTAGGCCTTGTCCATCATGAATTAGATTGGAAAGTTTGGACGCATCCAGACGGAGATTCCTTTGCACGATTCTGGGTACGTTTACAAGAAGTACGTGAATCGTGCACGATGATCGAACAGATACTTGACGGAATACCAGCAGGGCCTGTTATGGCTAAAGTTCCGAGAATCATAAAAGTCCCAGCAGGTGAAGCATATGTTGAAACTGAAAATCCGCTTGGGGTAATGGGCTATTACATTGTTTCTAAGGGAGACCTAACTCCATTTCGCGTAAAGATTAGATCAGCCTCCTTCAACAATGTGTCTATTACACCCTGGCTCTTAAAAGGAGTTTATGTACCAGACGTGATCTCTATCTTGGCCAGTTTGTATTTCATCCTGGGAGATATTGATCGATGAGCGTGGTATTAGCAGACCTTGCTTACTGGCAGGAAACGACAATTCGTTTGGTTGTCGGTTTATTAGCAGTACTTCTTCCAGCTGGAACACTGGTGTATCTTTTCCTATTCAAAATGATGAGTTTCATGCAAAGCAGACTTGGCCCTATGGAAGCAGGACCGTATGGTTCCCTGCAACTTTTAGCTGAGGTAGGCAAATTTCTCCAAAAAGAAGACATCTTGCCAAAAGCTGCAGATCGTCTTGTCTTTAAACTCGCCCCATTCGTTGTACTGATATCTACCTTCCTTCTTATTCTGGTTATTCCAGCAGGTCCAGACCTCTGGTTCATAGATGTAGACACCGGCATATTCCTCGCCCTTGCCGTTTCATCTATCTCAGTTATCGGCATCCTTATGGCCGGATGGGCCTCGTCATCAAAATATTCACTTTTAGGTGCACTACGAGCAACCGGACAACTTATCGCTTATGAACTTCCAATGGTTCTAGCTGTAGTCGGGGTCATCATTCAGGCGGGAACTCTTAATGTTCAAGACATCGTTCTCGCCCAAGCCACCGGAGAAATTTTTGGATTCGGCGGAATAGGTAATCCCTTTGTAATCACACAATTTTTAGGTTTCTTAATTTTCTTGATTGCAGTCCAAGCAGAACTCACACAACCACCATTTGATATGCCAGTTGCCGAATCTGAATTAGTAACTGGATATTTAACTGAATATTCAGGATTGCGGTTCTTAATGTTCTTCATCGGAGAATTTGCTACTGCCGCTATCTTTTCTGCTCTAGCTGCCACTCTTTTCCTCGGAGGATGGTATGTCCCCGGTCTTGACGTCACAGATAACCTATTTAACGTCATTGGGCCTATCATCTTGCTCGGAAAAACTTTATTAATAGCATTCTTTATTTTTTGGTTTCGGTTCACTTATCCAAGATTTCGCGAGGATCAACTCCAACAATTGGCATGGAAAGTTCTCATTCCGCTGTCATTGATCAATATCGTGATAACCGGTGTACTTAAGGTGGTCTTCTAATGTTTAAAAAAATCAAAGTGCCAGGACTCATTAAGGGCTTAGGGGTTACATTTAAGACTCTTATAAGAACACTTACAAAAGGTGCTCACACTGTTCAGTACCCGCATGTTAAGGAATCTCCACCAACCCGAGCTCGAGGGGTAATAGCGCTTCACGAAGAAAATTGCACCGCATGCATGCTCTGTGCCAGAGAATGCCCAGATTGGTGCATTTACATTGAAGGACATAAATACAAAGCACCTCCACGTCGACCCGGTGGAAAACCAAGAAAGAAAAATGCTCTTGATCGATTCGATATTGACTACTCTCTTTGCATGTTTTGTGGAATATGCGTTGAAGTCTGCCCATTTGAAGCATTGTTCTGGACACCAGAATACGAATACTCAGAATTAAAAATCGCTGACCTTCTTCATGACAAAACCTTGCTTAGCCAATGGATGGAAACAGTTCCAGATTTTGAAGACTATGAGGCCGGTAGTGAAGCAAAGGTATTAAAGGTCCCTCGATGAACGTTTATGCAGAGATGACAGGGCTTGATCCTCTTACAAGCGGTGAAGTAGTGGTGGCTCAGAATATCGCCTTTGGTTTAATTGCGATAATTATGATTTTCAGTGCTCTTCGGATGGTCACTACTCGCAATGTTGTTCATGCTGCGTTGTATCTTGTGATTGTTTTAGCGGGTGCAGCGGCAATCTTTATTTTGCTAGGTGCAGAATTTGTCGGTGTCACACAAGTCTTAGTTTACATCGGAGCAATAGTCGTTCTTTTTCTCTTCGGAATCATGCTCACTCGAGGAGCATTTGGGGGTATTAATTTAGAAGAGAAAGCCGAGCAGCGAAAAATGTCAATTCTAGTTGCAGGTTTACTAGCGGTAGTAACGGGTGGCGCACTAATCAACACCTTCTCCGACGCAGAAATAGCACGTAGTTCTCCAAGCACAACTGCCACTGTAGGTGACAGTATTTTCAGTCAGTTTATTATCCCATTTGAGGCTGTTTCCGTACTCCTTCTTGCAGCCCTGATTGGTGCAATTGTGGTAGCGAGGAAGGATTGAGATGTATCTAAATCAATTCCTTCTCCTTTCCGCCGTATTATTCGCAATAGGGGTTTATGGGGTACTTGCTCGCCGAAATGGTGTTTTAGTACTCATGTCAATAGAACTAATACTTAACGCGGTAAACATAAATCTTGTGGCCTTTGCAGCTTTTCGAGAGTCCATTCCAGGAGAAGTGTTTGCCCTATTTGTTATTGCAGTAGCTGCAGCAGAAGTAGGAGTTGGGTTAGCGATGATCCTTCTCCTTTACCGTAATCGTAGAAATATTGATCTCACCGAGATCGATCTGATGAAGGGTTAAGTGATGACGGAATTTTTTATCATTGCTGAATCTGCTTCACAAAGCGGCATACCACTCGGAATCACTTCAGGGGGATCTTGGCTGCTTCGCAATGCATGGATAATCCCTCTTTTGCCCGCACTTTCGTTTTTAGGGATCCTTTTCTTTGGTAAACGTATGCCAAAGAAGGGAGCTGAATTAGGAATAACAGCAGTCGGCGCAGCCTTTGTTTTAGCAGTACTTACTGGCATAGCGTGGTTCGATCATCGAGATAATTACCATGGCGAAGAAGCACATTTAGCGGTTGCTGCTTCAGAGCATCATGCTGAAGAAGGCCATTCAGATCACGAAAAAGAACATGATGAACATTCCGATTATGACCATGGCCATGGGCACTCATCTTTGGCAGTTTCCAACACTGTTACCTGGTTCCAAACCAACGGAGTAGATCTATCAGTAGGGGTTCTTGTTGATGGACTCTCTGTAATGATGCTTTTTGTAGTCACTTTAATATCCCTTCTTGTTCATATTTACTCCACTGACTATGTGGGAGGAGATCGTCGTTATACCCACTACTTCGCATTCCTCTCTCTATTCAGTGCTTCAATGCTTACGCTCGTTATCTCAGAAAACACTCTCCAACTATTAGTCGCCTGGGAACTTGTAGGGGTTTGCTCCTTCGCACTCATTGGACATTGGTGGGAAGAGAAACCAAATAGTGATGCTGCACTTAAGGCCTTTCTCACAAATCGAGTTGGAGATATGGGTCTATTGGTTGGGGTAACTATTCTTTTCTTCTCAGTAGGGTCGGTCTTACCAGACACATTTGGGTCGTTCTCAATAGCAGTAACGAACACAGTCGCAAATAACGGACTACTTTCACACACCGCATTATTAGTCGCAGCCGCCTGTTTGATGGCAGCAGTAATGTCTAAATCTGGACAGTTTTTTCTACACACATGGCTGCCAGACGCTATGGCAGGCCCCACTCCGGTCTCAGCGCTTATTCACGCCGCAACAATGGTAGTAGCGGGCGTATTTATGATCGCTCGACTCTACGGAGTCTTCTTTGAAGGGTTATCAATAGGTGGCTCATCTATCAACCTCATGGCCCTTGTCGGAGGTATAACAACACTCGTTGGGGCATCTTTAGCTTTTGTTCAAAGGGACATAAAGAAAGTTCTAGCCTACTCAACCATCTCTCAGCTCGGCTATATGGTCCTTGCCTTAGGAGTAGGGGCTTGGACAGCAGCGGTATTCCATTTGTTCACGCATGCCTTCTTTAAAGCATGTCTATTCCTTGGTTCCGGCTCTGTAGCACATGCCGTACATAGCTTTGACATGAAATCAGACATGGGTGGTATGCGAAAAGCGATGCCTCACACTTACCGAACTTTTATTATCGGCTCCATTGCACTAGCTGGGTTACCTCCACTCGCCGGGTTCTGGTCAAAAGATGAAATATTGGCAGGCACTGGTGGATGGGGATTATTTGGCGGCACAGGAGGCAACGGTGCTTACACGCTGATGCTTGTCATGGGAATGATCACTGCGGCTCTAACCGCCGCATACATGACTCGATGTGTATACCTGACATTCTTTGGAGAATTTAGAGGACATGGAGACTTGCATGAATCCGGGCCACGAATAGTAGTACCACTATGGATCTTGGCCGGATTTGCTGTAATCGCTGGGCTTTTCAACCTTCCAAAAGGTTTCCAATTAGTACCAGATTCGTTCCAAGAACGATTTGGACATTATGTTGAACCAGTTGCTGGTTACTTTCCAACAATTGCTCACGCAACCCCATCATGGTCACTAGCTATAGTCTCAACTCTCATAGTTTTGGGAGGAGTAACTGCAGCATGGTGGTACTACTTCGTAAAAGTAGAAGCAGCTTCCAAAGCCGCCGGTAAAAGTCTTACAGAATTACCAAATGGGCCTACAACGGTTTACCCATTAGCGAAACTTATACATAACCTTCTTGATAAGAAATATTATTTAGATCACCTATACACCGGAATAATTGCCGGTGGAACAAAAGGCCCGCTAGCTCGCGTGGCCTATCGCTTCAACCAACAAGTGATTGACGGAACAGTTGATCGTGTCGGAGAGACAGCGGTGAAGTCTGGACAGTTTGTCTATGACAAAATCGACCAACTCGTGGTTGATGGAGCAGTCAACACCTCCGGACGTCTCTCTTCAGAGGCGGGTGGAGAATTACGTAAAGTTCAGTCCGGAAAGGTCCAAAGCTATGCAGCAATTTTGTTCGCAGCAGCTACAGTCCTCGCCGGAATATTGATCGTCATCGTTTAGGAGACGGCCAGCATGGAAAATTTCATTAACGATTGGGGACTAACAGTCACCACATTTATCCCACTGGTGGGAGTAGCAATAATGCTGCTTATACCAAGGGCACAAGAAGAACTTCACAAAAGGATGGCTTTAGCAACGTCACTTCTCGTTGCTGTCATGGGAGTCCTCATTTTGACTGAGTTCGACTTTGATGCGACTGACAAGCTTCAGTTTGCTGTCGATCATGTGTGGATAGACGTGATTAACAGTCATTACGCAATGGGTCTTGACGGGATGTCATTACCACTGGTGCTACTCACTATTTTGATAGTTCCCTTGTGCATTGTTTATTCATGGAACCACTTCCCTGAACCACAGAATCCAAAGGCTTTTCTTATACTTATTCTGGTCTTAGAGACAGGAATGATCGGAACGTTCATGGCTCAGGACCTAGTCCTTTTCTTCGTATTCTTTGAAGTTGTACTGCTGCCTATGTTCTTCATGATTGCCGTATGGGGAGGAGACGACCGACGATACGCGTCACTTAAATTCTTCCTTTACACCCTGTTCGGCTCGGCACTGATGTTAGTAAGTTTCCTAGCCCTTTACTTCTTGTCAGGATCAGAATCATTCGTTCTTTCAGATCTTATTGAAGCAGTGGCTGCAAACGAAATCTCAAGAACTGCTGGACTCTGGATCTTTGCTGGAATGTTCTTAGGATTCGGCATCAAAGTCCCCATGTTCCCTTTCCACACCTGGCTACCTGATGCTCATACACAGGCGCCAACAGTAGGGTCAGTAATTTTGGCTGCAGTCCTATTAAAACTTGGGACTTATGGGTTCATTAGAATCGCTATTCCAGTTCTACCCGAAGCCGCAGTTGAATGGGCTCCTTGGATTGGGCTACTCGCGGTAATTGGCATCATTTATGGCGCACTTGGCTGTTTAGCACAAACCGATATGAAGAGACTTATAGCGTTTTCTTCTGTAGCCCATATGGGTTTTGTCATGCTTGGGATCTCAACATTGACGGATTTTGGCATCAACGCAGCCATCATGGGCATGGTCGCTCATGGTCTAATCACTGGAATGCTCTTCTTTATCGCAGGATCAGTAAAAGAGCGGTATCACACGCTTGACATTGGACGTCTCGGAGGCCTTTTAGTCCAAGCACCACGAATGGGGTGGATCTTTGGCTTATGTGTAATGGCCTCATTAGGTCTCCCAGGTCTTGCAGGATTCTGGGGAGAGTTCCCCGCGATCCTTTCTGCCTACAACCCAGGCAATGGGCTCTCAGTAGTAACTTTCCGCACATTTATGGTGATAGCGGCGCTTGGAACAGTGCTTGCAGCCGGATATTTACTTTGGCTACTCCAGCGAGCAGCTTTTGGAACACCAAAAGAGGAATTTGCAGATGACCCAGCTATCACAGATGTGACTAAGCACGAATGGATTTCTTGGGCTCCGATCCTTGCACTTATCGTAGCTATCGGTATCTATCCGAATTTAGTTTTCCGAGTAACAGATGGCGCAGTAGACGCATCTTTAGATGATTGCCTACAAGTCAGTGCCTCTGAATTAACACCAGAACAAGCCGAAGCTCTTGGGTGTGACTCCATTTATGGTCTTGGCGAAATGTCACACCATGATGAACATGCAGCGGAGACTAATCAGTGACCACCCAACTCCTGACCCTAGCTTTTGAACGTCCAGCAATTGACTGGCACGCTGTAGCTCCTGAAATAACGCTCTTAGCTGTCGGCTGTCTAATAACTCTCATAGACATAGTCTTTTTAGAAAAAGCTCGCCCATACACTGCAACACTGGCAGGATTAGGGGTTCTCGCTACAGCAATCCCGATCATCACCCTCGCCATAGACGGCGTCGATAGGGTGCTTTTTGATGGCGCATACGTAGTCGATGACTTTGCTTTATTCACAAAAGCAATTTTCTTAATTTCGGGATACGTAATAATTCTTTTATCAACCAATTACGTAGCAGAAGGCGACTATTGGGAGAACGAATATTACGGTCTACTCCTCGCCTCGCTAATGGGCATGGTAATGATGTCCTCTTCACGGGATCTGATTTCTATCTTTGTGGCACTTGAACTTCTATCTATCCCCGCCTATTTGATGGTGGCTTGGAGAAAAAGAGATGCACGTTCAAATGAAGCTGGTTTGAAGTATTACCTAATGGGCGTATTTGCATCCGCCGTGATGCTTTATGGAATGTCAATACTCTTCGGAGTTTCCGGCTCGACTCAACTATCTGATATCTCTAGTTACCTAGTTAGCGATGCCTCGTCTTCACTAGCTGCAGTCACACTGGCCATAGTCTTTGTTGTCGCAGGATTTGCATTTAAAGTATCAGCTGCTCCATTCCACACTTGGGCTCCAGATGTTTACGAAGGCTCCCCAACTCCAGTAACCGCTTTCCTCTCTGTAGCCTCAAAAGCAGCTGGTTTCGTAGCTTTATTGCAGTTAATTTATGTTGGGTTCCACAATCAGTCAGCTGTTTATGAGCCACTTATTTGGATTCTTGCAGCAGCTTCAATGACTTTCGGAAATCTAGTAGCACTCAAACAAACCAACATTGTTCGAATGATGGCCTATTCCGGAGTCGCCCAAACTGGTTTTATACTGGCCCCATTAGCGGTAGCCGGACATGCTGGACTAGAAGACCAAGCCCTATCTGCAGTTCTGACATATCTAGCAATATATGCAGCAATGAACTTAGGTGCATTTGCAGTAATCATCACACTTTCAAGAAAAACTGGATCAGCAGAAATCACGTCATTTAGTGGAGCATTTCGATATGCCCCTGCCATGACAGTAGCGATGGCATTCTTCTTATTTTCCTTAGCTGGAATTCCGCCACTAGGGGGATGGTTTGCCAAATTTGAAGTCTTTAGTGTCCTCGCATCTTCAGATGATGTATGGGGCTATGCGCTAGCAGTAATAGCAGCAATCAACTCAGTAATTGCTTTGTACTACTACGCAAGTGTTGCTCGACGTATGTGGGCTGATGAAGCACCAGAAAATGATCTAACTCCAGTATCTACAACCTCATCACTAGTTTCAGCACTAGTCATATGCGCAACGGTTACGCTGGCATTTGGAGTAGTACCGCAAATCGTAGGAAGATTTGCCGACGTCACTCTTTTAACTCTAGGAGGCTGAGATTAACGGCCTTCCAGAAAGGTTGGCCGCCCGTATACGGGCAGAAGGACCTCTTTCATTTAATCAATGGGTTGAAGCGTGTCTCTATGACCCACAAGACGGATTTTATTCTTCTAGCGGTTCTGCCGGACGTAGAGGAGATTTCATTACTAGCCCAGAAGTTGGCCCACTTTTTGGAGCAGTGTTAGCCAATTGGATTGACAACAGATGGACTGATTTAGGGAAACCAGAAAACTTTGTTGTCCTAGAGGCTGGTGCAGGTCCGGGTACGTTAGCGAGATCTATTTTCGCCGCTAAACCTAAGAGCCTCACTAATGGAAGATACATAGCAATTGAACGTTCAGAGGCTCAAAGAAAAATTCACCCAGAAGAAGTGGAGTCGGTTGCCGATTTCCCAAATGACGCAATAACTGGTGTTGTTATAGCAAACGAACTTTTAGACAATTTACCGTTTCACTTGTATTCCGCAGATGGAGAGAAGTGGTATGAAACTATGATCGCAGGCCAATTTGAAGAAGAAAAAGGACGCGAAGTTGAACCTCCCATGCCGCTACCACCTCAAAGCGGCTCAGAAATCCCAGTTCAGATAGAAGCCCATAAATGGGTAGAGCAAGCAATAGGAATCGTTAACGAAGGGGCAATCCTAGTCATTGATTATTGTTCAACTACACCCAAAATGGCGACTGAGCCTCGAGAAAAATGGCTACGAACTTATAGAAAACATCAAGAAGGATCAATTGTTACGAAACACCCAGGAACGCAAGATATAACTGTAAATGTTGCTGTAGATCAGCTCCCAGACGGGTTTAACATTAATTCTCAAGCTGACTTTTTAACTTCCAACGGAATAAAAGATCTTATTGAAGAAGGTAAAGAAATCTGGAAAAAAGAATCAGCTACGGGAGGCTTAGAAGCGATTAGAGCACGAAGTCGAATTGTTGAGGCGGAAGCGCTACTTGACCCAAATGGACTAGGTTCCTTCTCGACTCTAGAGTGGCTTATCAACCAATGAGAACGATTTCTCTTCTTAAAGTTTCAATTAAAGTAACCAACCAGAAAGATTAAGTTGTGAGCGAACCAACGATTGAAGATTATTACGTTGAAGACCGTACGTTTCCCCCCTCAGCAGATTTCGTAAAGAATGCTGTAGTTGCGGATAGATCACATTATGAAGAAGCGACAGAAGATTATGAAGCATTTTGGGCTCGTCAAGCACGGGAATTGCTCACATGGGATGAAGATTTTCATACGACTCTTGAATGGAATCTTCCTTATGCAAAGTGGTTTTTAGGAGGAAAATTAAACGTTTCTTATAACTGTTTAGATCGCCATGTTAATGCTGGATATGGCGAACGTATCGCTTACTTTTGGGAAGGGGAACCTGGAGACACTAGAGAAATTAGTTATGCCGAGTTACTTGATGAAGTAAGTCGATTCGCCAATGTATTAAAACAACTGGGTTTACAAAAAGGTGACCGTGTAGCGATATATATGCCAATGATCCCAGAACTACCAGTAGCCATGTTGGCCTGTACTCGTATCGGGGTAGCTCATAGTGTTATTTTTGGAGGGTTTTCTCCAGACGCAATTATCGATCGCTGTGAAGACGCAGAGGCTAAATTAATTATCACCGCGGATGCAGGATACCGGCGAGGAGTCCCGTCAGCTTTAAAAGTAAATGTAGATGCTGCTTTAGACCAAGGCGCATCTTCAGTAAGGCACGTTGTCGTAGTAAACCGATGTGACACCGAAGTCGTAATGGCCGAAGGAAGAGACTTATGGTGGCATGAACTTATGGCAGATTCTTCTTCTGAATGCCCTGCTGAACCAATGGACAGCGAGCAGTTGCTTTATTTGCTTTATACCTCTGGAACAACAGCTAAACCAAAGGGAATAATGCATACAACCGGGGGTTATCTAACTCAAGTTGCATACACTCACAAAACAATTTTCGACATTAAACGAGAGGAAGATGTCTACTGGTGTGCAGCCGATATAGGTTGGGTAACAGGTCATAGTTATATCGTTTATGGGCCATTGACAAACGGATGCACATCCGTAATGTATGAAGGAACACCAGATACACCGCTTCCAGAATTCCGTAGTGGAGAAGACCGGGCAGATTGGTCTAAAGATCGACTATGGGACATAGTTGAGCGTTATGGAGTAACACAGCTTTATACCGCACCTACCGCCATACGAACTTTCATGAAATGGGGAGCAGCCGACCCTAAAGCTCATAATCTCAATTCTTTAAGGGTTCTTGGAACAGTTGGGGAGCCTATAAACCCTGAGGCGTGGATGTGGTATCACGAAAATATCGGCAATGAGAATTGTCCGATTGTAGATACATGGTGGCAAACCGAAACAGGGGGCCACATGATTAGCCCCTTACCTGGGGTAACAACAACTAAGCCGGGATCAGCCTGCCATACAATTCCTGGGGTTTTTGCAGAGTTAGTGGATGATGACGGAAATCCCGTAGAACAAGGCGGAGGCTATTTAACAATTACTCACCCCTGGCCATCAATGCTGCGCGGCATTTGGGGTGATGACGAACGATACCGAGACACCTATTGGTCAACTTACGAAAATCGTTATTTTGCCGGAGATGGCGCCAAAATTGATGGAGATGGATATCTCTGGTTACTTGGCCGAGTTGATGATGTTATGAATGTTTCCGGACATCGAATAGCTACAGCAGAAGTTGAATCGGCTTTAGTCGACCACTCTTCAGTCGCTGAAGCGGCTGTAGTTGGGGCCACCGATGAGATCACTGGTCAAGCAATTATCGGCTACGTAATTTTGCGAGGAGGGAATGAGCCATCAGAAAGTCTCGGAGAAGAAATTCGTGCTCATGTAGCAACAAAACTTGGTCCGATGGCTCGGCCGAAAGCTGTTTTTTTAGTTCCAGATTTACCTAAAACTCGAAGCGGGAAAATAATGAGACGACTACTTAGAGATGTAGCTGAAGGAAGAGATTTAGGTGATACAACAACTCTTGCCGATGCCAGCGTTGTTGCAGAGATAAGAGATAGAGCTTCTTCTGACCCACAGGAAGACTGAGTGCTAGTAAATCGAAGAATATATAAAGATGGATTACCCGCGGCAGGCCCAGTTTCAATTGTTGATATAGATGGTGTGCTTTCCGATGCTTCAGGGCGTCAACATTTTCTTTTTGGCGAGAATAAAGAATGGTGGAATTTCTTTGAAGCGGCAATAGATGATCCGCCCATTCTTGAAAGTGTCAGACTTGTTAAAGAACTAACTAAGAATCAAATAGTGATTCTGGTAACAGCAAGACCAAAAAGGCTCACTGAAATAACAACAAACTGGATGGATCAAAACGGTATCCATTGGGATGCTTTAGAAATGAGAGAAGACGATAATTTCACTAGTTCCTCAGATGTAAAACGTGAAGTTCTACATGTCCTTCAATCTCTTGGTTACGAACCTCAATTAGCGATTGATGATGATCCCAGAAATCTAGTCATGTACCAAACTGAGGGAATACCTACGGTCTATATCCACTCTGGTTATTACGAATAAATTTGATACTTCTGACTTCTTAGAGTCACCTTAATCCTCTAGCATTAGTTATAAATCTATTGAGGTAAATCCATGTTTAATAACTTCAAAACATTTATCCTTCTTGCTCTACTTGGTGGTCTATGCGTAGTAGTCGGTGGAGCTTTTGGTGGTGCACCAATTGGTCTAGCTATCGGGCTGGTGCTTGTAGGCGGGTCGTATTGGTTCAGTGACAAAATTGCGATTTCATCTGCTCGTGCTGTTCTCGCCACTCCAGAGGAATACCCTGAATATCATCGAGCAGTCACTGAATTGGCTTCGGATGCTGGGTTGCCAATTCCGCGTTTGTACATATCGCCTTCTCCGCAACCTAATGCATTTGCCACAGGAAGAAATCCAAAAAACTCTGCTGTCGCTATTACTCAAGGGCTTGTTGATCATATGACGTGGTATGAAATTCGTGGAGTTATTGCTCATGAACTTATGCACATAAGAAATCGCGACATTCTCATTGGTTCAGTTGCTGCAGCCATAGGGACAGGAATCACATTCGTAGCCCGCATGGTGATGTGGGGGGCTATGTTTGCTGGACGTGGTAGCCGTGACCGTAATCCACTTGGAGATATAGCTCTCGCTCTTCTGGCTCCAATAGCAGTGATGTTAATCCAAACGGCAGTCAGTCGTAGCCGAGAATTTCAGGCTGATGCATCTGCGGCTCGTTTAATGGGTGACGGAGAACCTCTCGCTCAGGCATTAGAGAAGCTTGAATATGCATCACATCGTGTTCCCTCTGGAGTCAATTTAAACCAAGCAACTTCTTATATCGTCAATCCATTACGAGCAGAAGCGCGTGGATCACGAGGCCCTAGATGGTTTTCTACACACCCGGCCACCGAAGAAAGAGTTAAAAGGCTTAGGGATAGATCTTGGGACGTAGGAGGAGAGACCTTAGATGATGGTGAGCTTTTTTCTTGATATCAAAATATTAAAGAAAGTTTTAAATTTTTAGTCTCGGAAATTCACAAAATTTAAAGGTATATCAAAATTAGATTCCTTCAGAGAACTAATTACCTCTTGAAGAACATCTCTTTTCTTTCCAGTAACCCTTAATTGGTCTCCTTGGGTTTGAGACTGAACACCTTTTAAACCCAGATCTTTAATCGCTTTGTTTAAGAGACGAGCGTTGTCAGAGTTAATGCCAGCTTTTAGCCCAGCGGTTTGACGGGCTCTACCGCCACTAGCTTCTTCAAGAGAACCCCAATCTAATGATTTAAGTGAAACTTTTCTTCGTACTAATTTCTCTTCCAAGACAACTACTAATGCCGCTAAACGATCTTCAGAAGAAGACTCTAATTTGATAAAACCATCTCCAAGTTCAATGGAAGATTCGGTTCCTTTAAAGTCAAATCTGTTGCGTATTTCTCGGTCTGCTTGGTCAACAGCATTACGTATTTCTTGCAAATTAATTTCTGAAACTATGTCAAATGAAGGCATTCAATCATTTTACTGGTGGTGGGAGCCTTCAGTGGCGCTAGCCTTCTCAGTTCTGGGTCGGTGCCCGAGTGGCCAAAGGGAACGGGCTGTAAACCCGTCGGCATTGCCTTCGGAGGTTCAAATCCTCCCCGGCCCACAAAATAAGTCTTTAGTCAGAAGACTCGGCGGACAAAATCTTTTGCATTACAACTACGTCTTGCCACCGCCCAAATTTCCGACCTACTTCACGTTCAACACCGACCAAGAAGAATCCATGTTTCTCGTGGAGGGTAATACTCGTGTCATTGCCTCCGCCTATTCGTGCCATGACAGCATGGAAACCACTGCGAGTAGCGACTAAAAGAAGTTCGTCTAGCAGTCTGCTTCCAATGCCTAAACCTCGAGCAGCAGGATCAACATAAATTGAATTCTCCACAGTAGTTCGGTAGCCGTCTTTTTTGTTAAAAGGAGACAATGACGCAAATCCCATCACTTTATTTTCAATCTCAGCCACCAAAACACTAAAAGCCCCTGATCTTTCACTGAGCCAAATACGTTGCTCTTCAACTGAGCGTTCAACTAAATCAAAGGAAGCCGTGGAATTCAAAACTTCATGGTTATATATGTTTCGAATCGTTTCAGCATCATTTATAGACGCAATACGAATAATTATTGAATCTTCCATAGCGCGCATCGTAACCAGATAACTTACATACATCGCGAAATATGTTGGTGATTGTATGTTTATTGTGGCATCCTTCTAAACGATCACTAATTGGTTATGCTCCCTTAGCTCAGTCGGCAGAGCGTCTCCATGGTAAGGAGAAGGTCGACAGTTCGATTCTGTCAGGGAGCTCGCTGGCGACGTAGCTCAGTAGGTAAGAGCGCTCGACTCATAATCGAGAGGTCGACAGTTCAAATCTGTCCGTCGCTACTAGTAAAGTAAATAGAGAACAATGAGGGGCTCAAATGGCATCCGATAAAAGAGTTCAGGTCACCCTGGAGTGTCAGGAGTGTAAACGCCGGAACTATATAACAACTAAATCCAAAGTGAATTCACGCGAACGTATAGAACTGAAGAAGTTTTGTCGTTGGTGTAGAACCCATATAGCGCATAAGGAGACTCGCTAATTAAATAGCATGCAGTTACTGGACACTATGAGAGAACCTCGCTGGTATCCTGCCACAGATTAATACTTTAAATTCAAGATTGAATAAGAAGTAAAAAAATAGGGCAGTGGCTCAATTGGTAGAGCACCGGTCTCCAAAACCGGCGGTTGGGGGTTCGAGTCCCTCCTGCCCTGCGATGCAGTATGGGTAAACGTCCCATATCCTAGTTTGTATCTTCTAAATCGATAGAGGCCTGACAATGTCAATGAACCGAGAACAAAAACGAATGCTTCAACGGCAAGGTGAAGTAGACGCCGATGGTGAACCAATTCGCCAACGACGGCAACAACAACCGCGCAATGAAGAACGTACTGGATTCCGCCAGTTCGTAAGAGAAATTCGCTCGGAGTTGCGTAAAGTCGCGTGGCCAACACGTTCAGAAACTACAAATTACGCTGTAGTTGTAATTATCACTATTGTTGCTCTAACTGCAATAATTGCTGGCCTTGATTGGCTTTTTTCTAACTCCATACTTGAATTGTTTGATGTCTAATGAATACTCCACAAGAAACTGAAACTTCCACTACCGAAGAAGAACAAAATGATGCATTCAGCGAAGCCGCTGATTTGTTACCTATAGGCACAGCTGATGTCGCCGAAGAAACAGACGACGCTGGTTTTGAAGAATCAACCGAGGAACAGCTTGAAACACCAGAAGCTAATCTTGATGCGGTTGAAGATAATCAAGATCCCGACGAGCAGTTTGACGAAGTCATTGATGTTGAGGACCTAATTGAAGAAGTTGCAAACGAATTAGGTGAGAACAAAAAAGCAGACAGCCCATATGACAAACCAGGAAGATGGTATGTAGTTCATTCGCAGTCCGGTTACGAAAATAAAGTCCGTAAGAATCTTGAGGCACGTATTGCAAATATGCATCTAGAGGAAAGCATCCTTGAGATCGTTATCCCAATGGAAGATGTAGTTGAATTCCGGAGCGGTAAAAAAGTAAATGTTTCTAAGAAGGTGTTCCCAGGGTATCTGCTGATTAGATGTCGCCTTGATGACAGAGCATGGAATGCAATCAGGGAAACACCTGGCATTGTTAATTTTGTCGGTGCCGCCGGAAAACCTTCGCCACTCAGAAGACGAGAAGTAGAAAATTTCCTTATGGCTGAGGATGAGTTCTCTCCCGAAGCTCCTAAAAAAGCTAAAGCAAAACTTGGATTTGATGTTGGAGAAACTGTTCGAGTAAAGGGAGGACCATTTGCCGATTTCTCAGGTGAAATTATTGAGATAAATGAGGAACAACTCAAAGTCAAAGTAGTAGTTGATATTTTCGGTCGAGAAACACCCGTGGAGCTCGAGTTTTCACAAGTAGCTCAACTTTGATTATTAAGAGGTTGCCAAATAGGCATCCTGCTCGCAGACTTGAACGTTCATACAGTTGATTAAATTTCAACTTGAAAGAGTAAAAAATTAAGATGGCCCAAAAACAAGTATTAACAACAGTAAAAATTCAGATCCCAGCAGGGTCAGCTTCTCCTGCTCCACCTGTTGGTACTGCACTTGGACCGCACGGTGTAGCAATCATGGATTTCTGCAAGGAATACAACGCAAAAACTGAAGACAAGCGTGGACAAATAATTCCAGTAGAAATTACGATTTATGAAGATCGATCTTTCACATTTATAACTAAGACCCCACCCACTTCTTATCTAGTTAGACAAGCTGCCGGATTAGAAAAAGCCTCGCAGAACCCTGGTAGAGAAGAAGCTGGAACAATCACTTGGGCTCAAGTTGAAGAAATCGCTGAAATCAAGATGCCCGACCTAAACGCCCTAGATATTGAAGGAGCGAAGCAACAGGTCGCAGGAACAGCCCGATCTATGGGGATTTCCGTCGCTTAGTCACAGTTCTAAGTTCCCGTTAAGGGAACGGTTTGAGATAAGAAACACCTCACCTTATTCAAATTAATAAAAATTGAGGTAGCCGGAGGAATGGCGAAATGAGTAAAAAAGGAAAGCGCTATAACGAAGCGCTAACTAAATATGATCCCCAACATCTGTATGGCGGACAAGAATCAATTGAGTTAGTGCGGTCACTAGCTCAAGCAAAATTTGATGAAACAATTGACCTGGTCATTCGATTAGGTGTGGACCCTAGAAAGTCTGAAGAAATGGTTCGAGGAACAGTCGCCCTTCCTTCAGGTACCGGAAAGAATGTAAGAGTTGCTGTTTTTGCTCAAGGTGAGACTGCAACAGCAGCTAAAGAAGCTGGTGCAGACTTCGTCGGTGGAGAAGATTTAGCAGCAGAAGTTGAAGGGGGAATGCTTGATTTTGACGTAGCAATCTCCACTCCCGAAATGATGCCAACAGTTGGAAAACTTGGTCGAGCTCTTGGACCACGAGGCCTTATGCCCAACCCGAAGTCTGGAACAGTAACCGATGACCCAGCAAAAGCAGTACAAGACTTCAAAGGGGGAAAGGTTGAATTTCGCACTGACCGCTATGGAAATGTTCAAGTTCCAATCGGGAAAGCTTCATTTGAAGCACCAGACTTATTTAACAATTTAAAGGCAGTAGTTGAAGAACTTGAAAGGCTAAAGCCCTCATCGGCTAAAGGTCGGTATTTCCGAAAAGTTTCAGTTTCTTCGACTATGGGACCAAGTATTCAGATTGATTCACTCAATTTAACTGAATAGTTCTTCACCACAGGGTGTGGATGAGTCAAGGTTCGGTTAGCCTTTCTTGACAATTAAATTGCTCACCAAAGACCTCCGGGTTGTCAATAGACAGAACTGAAACATTGGGAAATGTTTCTTCCCGAGTAGGAGAGCCTCAGGTTTCTCACTTGACAATGCAGTTAAGTGTGGTCTTCGGCGAGTAAAAATACAGCCAAAAGATAACGAAACAAAAAGGAGGCAAGTGAGCATGGGAGAGATCCGTAGTCGAAAAGCTGCAGTGGTTGAAGAAGTTCGAGACCGCATTGCTAACACTGAAGCGCTTGTGCTTACAGAGTACCGAGGACTAGATGTTCCTGCCCTTGCTGAATTGCGTGAAGCCTTACGGGCAGTTGGGGGCGAATACAAAGTTTACAAAAACACACTCGTTCGTTTGGCTGTCAATGAATTAAATTTAGATTTAGAAGAACATTTGGTAGGACCAACAGCCCTTGCTTTTGTATCCGAAAAGCCAGATGGCACAAAAGGCGATGCGGCGGCTGTCGCTAAAGCATTAAGTGAATTTGCTAAATCCAATGAATCTCTTGTGGTCAAAGGCGGCTTATTAGAAGGAAATCTTCTTTCTGCTGATCAGATCAAAGCACTCGCCAAACTTCCTCCACGAGAAGTACTACTTGCTCAGATTGCTGGAGCCCTTGCAGCGCCACTTCAACAATTGGCTGGGTTGCTTAATGCACTTCCACAAAATATGGCTTATGCACTAAAAGCTCTTTTAGACCAGAAGGCATCAACAGAAGGAACACCAGAAGTTGAAGAGGCTGAAGAGGCTGAAGAGGTTGAAGAGGCTGAAGAGGCTGAAGAGGCTGAAGAGGCTGAAGAGGCTGAAGAAGTTCAAGAAATAGAAATCGAAGAGGCTACGGCCGAAGAAAGCGAGGAGAGCTAATTATGGCTACAAAAGAAGAAGTTCTAGACGCAATCGCAGAGATGAGCGTTTTGGAACTAAGTGAATTACTAAGTGAATTTGAAGAAAGGTTTGGAGTTACTGCAGCTGCCCCAGTAGCAGCAGTAGCAGCAGCCCCCGCCGCCGCAGGCGATGGAGATGCTTCAGCAGGTGACGATGAGCAAGACTCATTTGATGTAGTTCTTGCTGATGCAGGTGGCAATAAGATTCCTGTGATCAAAGAAGTAAGAGCGTTAACAAACCTTGGCTTAAAAGATGCCAAAGAACTAGTTGATGGAGCTCCTAGCACTGTGCTTGAAGGTGCATCAAAAGAAGATGCAGAGAAAGCTAAAGAAGCGCTTGAAGCTGCTGGAGCTTCAGTAGAACTTAAGTAATTTGAGAGGGTTCGAGGAATTAACAGTTAAATACTAAAAATTCCTTTAAAACCTATTTCAATTTAATTAAAGAAGCTTTAGAGCTGGGGTTGCAGAGACCCCAGTATTCTGACTATGATCCCTTTGCTGGCCTTACTGTTTTTCAGCAAGGCTGGTGCTGCCCATGATCCGTCTTCCGCCCAGGAGTTTTGTTAGGTGTCTGTCCGCCCTTTTGACCGGGAGCGATATTCGTTCGGAAATCTTGAGGATACTCATGAACTTCCAGACCTGATTGCGATCCAAAGAGAGTCATTTCAATGGTTCCTCAATCACGGTATAACCGATACGTTCCAAGATATAAGCCCAATAACCGATTTCAGTGAAACCCTTTCACTTGAGTTTGTCTTTGATCCAAAAGACGAAGATTTATGTCCCCCGCCTAAGTTCACAGTAGAAGAATGCCGTGAACGAGACATGACGTATTCTTCATCAATTTTTGTTCGTGCAACATTCATGAACAGAGATACAGGAGAAATCAAAGAACAAACAGTCTTCATTGGTGATTTCCCAAGAATGACCGAAAAAGGAACATTCATCATCAATGGAACTGAGAGAGTCATAGTCTCACAGTTAGTTCGATCACCTGGAGTTATTTTTGAACCTGGCGAAAGATATCGACTCAGAAACCTTCAAAAGCATCAGTTAGTGAAAGGAACCATTCACCCATATAGAGGAGAATGGATCGAATTTGATGTTGAACAAAAACCTGGAAAAGATGTTACAGCAGGCACAAAAGTCGCAAGAAAACGTCGTCTCTCCATGTTTACTCTCTTACGAGCACTTGGATATGGAGAAGAAAATTACCCAGGCTTTCTTCAAAAACTTGTAAATTACTTTGACTTCTTAGAAGGACAGTGGGAAAAAGATAAAAATAACCATGTAACCGAGGAAGAAGCGCTACTAGAGATATACAAGCGTGTCCGCCCTGGGGAACCAGCTTCTGTTGAAGCAGCTCGCGCTTATTTAAGAAATGCTTTCTTCGAATCCCGACGATATGACCTTTCTCGTGTTGGGCGATACAAGTTAAATCGAAAATTAGGACCTGAGATCAAAAAATTAGAAGATCTCTTTGGTATTGAACTTGAAAAACCCAAAGAAGATCAAACAGTTTTAACTCGTTCTGAAGTACTCGCTACTTGCACCTATTTGCTTCACTTAGCAAAAGGTGAACCTGGCTATCGCTTAGATGACCAAGACCATTTCGCGAATCGACGAGTTCGTTCAGTAGGGGAATTAATCCAGAATCAAGTTCGCATTGGTTTATCTCGTTTAGAACGAGTAGTAAGGGAACGAATGACCACACAAGATGTGGAGTCAATCACACCCACAAGTTTGATCAACATCCGACCAGTGGTGGCTGCCATAAAAGAGTTTTTTGGAGCAAGCCAACTTTCTCAGTTTATGGATCAAGTCAATCCGTTATCCGGGTTAAACCACCGACGTCGTCTTTCAGCTCTTGGACCAGGTGGACTTTCACGAGAAAGAGCTGGATTTGAAGTAAGAGATGTTCACTTTTCTCACTATGGTCGCATGTGCCCAATTGAAACACCAGAAGGGCCAAATATTGGACTTATTGGGGGGCTAGCAACCTACGGCCAAGTAAATGAATTTGGTTTCATAGAGTGCCCATATCGAGTCGTAAAGAACGGAAAGGTAACTGATGAAATCCGCTACCTCGCCGCTGACGAAGAAGAAGAATATGTTGTAGCTCAGGCAAACGCACCTCTTGACAAAAACGGAAGATTCGTAAATGAAAGGGTGCTGGTAAGACAGTCACCGCAAGCAGCGTCTTTGAATGATTTGAAACTCCAACTCGAAAGAGACGTGTTCTTCGGTGCAACTACAGAAATTTCGTATGTACCAGCTGAAGAAGTTCAGTTAATGGACGTTTCACCAAAACAAATTGTTTCAGTGGCCACTGCACTAATCCCATTCTTAGAGCATGACGATGCTAACAGAGCGCTGATGGGTGCAAACATGCAGAGACAAGCAGTGCCACTTTTGAGAAGTGAAGCACCCTATATAGGAACTGGAATTGAAGCCAAAGCAGCCCATGATGCTGCCGAAATGATTCTGGCGCAAGAAGCTGGAACCGTTGTTGAAGTTGATGGCGTAGGCATCACTGTTGAATATAGAAAAACCCCAGAAGGGCATAACTCTCCAAGAGTTAGACATGAATTGCTGAAATTCCAACGCTCAAATCAAAACACCTGCATTAACCAGAAAGTCTTGGTCTCACCTGGTGACAAAGTAAAGAAAGGCCAAGTTCTAGCAGACGGACCGTCTACTGATGGCGGTGAACTTGCACTAGGCAAAAATTTACTAGTGGCTTTCATGTGTTGGGAAGGATACAACTTTGAAGACGCCATCATTGTTTCTGAACGTCTAGTAAAAGACGACGTACTCACCTCTGTTCATATCCATGAACACGAAGTAGATGCGCGTGACACAAAACTAGGACCTGAAGAAATCACTAGAGATATTCCTAACCTCTCTGACGAAATAATGGCAGACCTAGACGACTTGGGAATTGTCAGAGTTGGAGCTGAAGTAGGACCTGGCGACGTTCTAGTAGGAAAGGTAACTCCAAAAGGTGAAACTGAGTTGACTCCCGAAGAACGCTTATTGAGGGCAATCTTTGGCGAAAAAGCTCGAGAAGTTCGCGATACATCAATGAAAGTTCCTCACGGCGAAAGTGGGAAGGTAATTGATGTAAAAGTGTTCAATCGCGATGAAGGCGATGAATTACCTCCAGGCGTAAACCAACTAGTTCGTGTGTATGTCGCACAGAAACGCAAGATTAGTGTTGGAGACAAATTAGCTGGACGTCACGGCAATAAAGGCGTTATTTCTAAAGTGCTACCAATAGAAGACATGCCTTATATGGCTGATGGAACACCAGTAGATATTATTTTGAACCCTCTTGGAGTTCCTTCACGAATGAACGTAGGCCAGGTATTAGAAGCGCATCTTGGCTACTGCGCCCGTTGGGGATGGGAAGTTAATGGTCAAATAGAAGGGCAGCAACCTGTTAGAGGAACGGAGCGTAAAACTCGCCCGTCCACTCCTCCAGCGGTACACGTCGCTACTCCAGTCTTTGACGGAGCACACTGGGACGAAGAAGATCAAGCTGGAAAACATCCAACAATCCAAAAAATATTAACCAACATCAATCCTGAAGCTTCTTCCGGTGACAGATTGATAGGTCTAGACGGTAAAGCAACCTTATACAACGGTCGAACAGGGGAGCCTTATGACAATGAGGTGACACTTGGCTATGTATATATTCTTAAGTTGGCTCACTTGATCGATGACAAAGTTCATGCACGCTCTACTGGTCCGTACTCAATGATCACACAACAACCACTAGGTGGTAAGGCCCAGTTTGGCGGTCAGCGGTTTGGTGAAATGGAAGTCTGGGCTCTTGAAGCTTATGGAGCTGCATATTGCTTACAAGAATTACTCACAATTAAGTCAGATGACGTTCTAGGTCGGGTACGTGTTTATGAATCAATTGTCAAAGGGGACAATATTCCTGAACCTGGTATTCCGGAGAGTTTCAAAGTCTTGATTAAGGAAATGCAATCCTTGTGCCTAGATGTTGAAGTGCTGGATCAAGCTGGTCAGCAGGTTGAGATAAGAGAATTAGACGAAGACGTTTATCGCGCGACGGAAGAACTTGGTATTGATCTATCCCGCCCAGAACGTGGTTCAGATGATGAAGATGAACGCCGAAACGTTGGTGTTATTAGGTAAGTATTGGCCCTGAAATAGAAATAAATGTAGGAAAAAAACAAGTGCTTGATGTTAATGATTTCAATCAAATTCAGATCGGTTTAGCTACACCGGATGGTATCCGTATGTGGTCAAACGGCGAAGTTAAAAAGCCTGAGACAATTAATTACCGAACTTTAAAGCCTGAAAAAGATGGTCTTTTTTGCGAGAAGATCTTTGGGCCTACAAAAGATTGGGAATGCTATTGCGGGAAGTATAAGAGAGTCAGATTCAAGGGGATTATTTGCGAACGGTGTGGCGTTGAAGTTACGCGTTCAAAAGTTCGCCGCGAACGCATGGGCCATATTGAATTAGCAGCTCCTGCTGTTCACATTTGGTATTTACGTGGCACACGATCTTGGCTGGCTTACCTACTTATGGGGACAGAACCACGAGAAGAACTAAAAGCTAAACAACTTGAGAAAGTAATTTATTTTGCCGCAAACATGGTTGTTTGGGTAGATGAAGAGAAACGTCATGAAGACCTCTCAATGCTCGAAGAAGAGTTGGCTGAAGAAAGAAAAGCCATCGAAGAAGAGCGCGATGAAGAACTTAACCGTCGTCAGGAAACTCTTGAAGCTGAATTAGCCGAAATAGAAAATGAGGATGGCAAAGAAGCCGATCTTAAAGCATTACAAAAAGCTGCTGACAAAGATCTTGCTTATCTTCGAGATCAGTATGAATCAGAGATCGATGTTTTAAATCGTGCATGGGATGAATTCCAAGGACTTTTCTCTCGACAAATTATCGAAGACGAGCGCCTTTGGACAGAACTAGCTGACCGCTGGGGAGATTATTTTGAAGGAGGCATGGGAGCAGACGTCCTAGCCCGGTTAATTGATCGAACCGATTTCGATGAAGAAGAAATGAAACTGCGTGAGCAAATAGATCCACCTTCTGGAGAAAAGGGCCTTTCTGCTCAACGTAAGCAGAAAGCTATCAAACGACTCAAGATAGTGGCTGCTTTTAACCGCAGAGATAAATATGGTCGAAGAATTAATGATCCTCGAGCGATGATTCTTGATGCTGTTCCAGTGATCCCTCCAGAACTTCGCCCGATGGTTCAACTCGATGGTGGACGGTTTGCAACCTCAGATTTAAACGATCTTTATAGAAGAGTTATAAATCGCAATAATCGTTTGAAGAGATTGTTAGATCTTGGAGCTCCCGGAATCATTATAAATAATGAGAAAAGGATGCTTCAGGAAGCTGTAGACGCTTTATTTGACAATGGACGACGTGGAAGACCAGTTACTGGTCCAGGCAATCGTCCACTTAAATCTCTCTCAGACATGCTTAAAGGTAAGCAGGGGCGTTTCCGTCAAAATCTTTTGGGTAAGCGCGTAGATTATTCTGGGCGTTCAGTAATTGTTGCTGGGCCTACGCTGAAATTCCATCAGTGCGGTTTGCCAAAAATCATGGCACTTGAATTATTTAAACCATTCGTGATGAAACGTCTTGTCGATGATGAATTAGCACCGAACATTAAATCTGCAAAACGTATGGTTGAACGTCGGAAAGCACATGTGTGGGGAGTCCTTGGTGATGTAATTAAAGAACATCCTGTTCTTCTTAATCGCGCGCCAACTTTGCACCGTTTAGGTATTCAAGCATTTGAACCAGTGCTAGTTGATGGCAAAGCGATTCAAATTCATCCGCTTGTCTGTACAGCGTTCAATGCTGACTTTGATGGCGATCAAATGGCAGTCCATCTTCCTCTATCCGCAGAAGCACAAGCAGAAGCAAGAATACTTATGCTTTCTGCAAACAATGTTCTAAGCCCTGCACATGGTAGACCTTTGGTGACTCCAACACAGGACATGATCATCGGTGGTTATTACCTCACGATGGATCCTGTAGATGCAGAACAAAAAGAAGGAATGTTCAGACGTATACACGAAATTGAACACGCTTTGGAATTGGGCAATATAAATCTTCATTCATCAATTGAGTATCGCTCGGATGAATACCCTGATTTGAAAGCCACAGAATCTAATGGAAGTCCTGCTACATGGCATTCAACTACACCTGGACGAGTTCTTTTCAATGAGGCACTTCCTCAGGGCTTTGGGTATATAAATAGCCAGGTTGATAAAAAAGGTATGACTGATCTTGTTGATGATCTTGCAAGACATTATCCAAAGAAAGTCGTCGCTGAAAGCCTCGATAACTTAAAAGACTTATGTTTTAAATTTGCTACACAATCTGGGTTAACTGTTTCAATAGATGACGTAAAAACTCCAGTTGAGAAGCGAGACATTCTTGATCGTCACGAAAAAGATGCTGAGAAAGTAGAAACTCAATTCCGTCGAGGAATTATTACTGACGGAGAAAGACGCCAAAAAGAAGTAGAGATTTGGAATGCTGCTACCGCAGAAGTGACAGAAAAAATGATTGTGGCTCTACAAGCTCAACGTTTTAACCCGATAGATGTCATGGTTGATTCAGGTGCACGCGGAAACATGATGCAGGTCAGACAGATTGCTGGTATGCGTGGGCTCGTGGCTAACCCACGTGGAGATATGATCCCTCGGCCTATCAAGTCAAACTTCCGAGAAGGTTTAGCGATGCTTGAATATTTCATTGCTACACCGGGAGCACGAAAAGGATTAGTTGATACGGCTTTAAGAACCGCTGACTCTGGTTACTTAACAAGACGTTTAGTTGACGTCTCACAAGAACTCATAATTAATGAGAATGATCCATTTGAAGGAGATGGTCCAGTCTTCGGTGTTTGGATTGATGATGTTGAACCAGACCAAGAAGATAAAAGAACCTACCTTGATACACGCTTATTAAGCCGAACTCTTGCTGATGAAATCAAACTTTCCGACGGATCTGTATTAGAAGCCGGAACAATTGTTGGCGAAAATGAAATGAATACTCTTAGAGATGACCCGGAAGTTAATCGAGTGAGAGTTCTCTCTCCTTTAACTGACGACTCAGCAATAGGTATTTCAGCAGCCTGTTACGGAATGTCTCTAGCTACAAGCAAACCAATCGAAGTTGGTGAGGCAGTCGGTGTAATCGCCGCTCAGTCAATTGGGGAACCTGGAACACAATTAACCATGCGTACATTCCATACTGGAGGTGTTGCAGGAAAAGACCTTGCTGGAGGTCTCCCTAGAGTTGTCGAACTTTTTGAAGCAAGAACTCCAAAAGGAAAAGCAACCTTGGCTCGTATTTCTGGAGTTGTACGTATAGGTGAAGATGAGGGCAGAGGACGTGAAGTCACTGTTGTCGCTGATGATGGCACAGAAGAAACCTACTTGATCCCTGGACAACCTCGGTTGGAAGTATCTGATGGCCAAGAAGTTAAAGCCGGAGATGCAATTGTTGAAGGTCCAAGAGACCCTAAAGAATTATTAGAAATCAAAGGTGTGAGAGAAACTCAACAATATCTCGTAGAGGAAGTGCAGAAGGTCTATCGAGATCAGGGCGTGTCAATCCATGACAAACATATAGAACTAATTGTTCGACAGATGACACGGAGAGTAAAAATTATTGACCCAGGAGACTCAGAGTTTCTGCCAGAAGAACAAGTAGACCAAAGGGCCTTTGCTGAAACTAACCGTTTGTTAGTCGATGAAGGACAAAAACCAGCGGAAGGGCGACCTGAATTGATGGGTATTACAAAAGCTTCTCTTGCTACACAGTCTTGGCTATCAGCCGCTTCATTCCAAGAAACTACACGTGTACTTACAGAAGCAGCCATTGAATCAAAGAGTGATGGTCTAGTTGGACTTAAGGAAAACATAATTATCGGGAAACTCGTACCTGCTGGTACAGGAATGTCGCAACATAGAAACGTTGCTCCACATGCGCCTGACTATAAGCCAATGGATTACTACAGCTCAGTCGATGAAGAACAAGACCTTGCTGAATGGTTAGCTGGACAGACGGACTCAAGTGAAGATCAGTTTGAAGGTGCATATGAGGCAGATGTAATCGCCTTAGCAGCTGAAACAGAAGATACTGATCCCACTGCTTAACTTCATGATTTGTTTGTAAGTGGAATCGTTGCTCGTAGACTCGTCTATCGGTTGGAAACCATGTCTGGACATTAAATCCAACCAAGGTTCGAAAGTAAAAATTCGTATCCTCTCCAGACTTAGTAGAAAATTTTTTTGAGGTAGTTCTGTGCCCACAATTCAACAATTAGTTCGAAAAGGACGTAAATCGAAAAGAACTAAAGAATCTACGCCTGCACTTAACGGAGCACCACAAAGGCGTGGAGTTTGTACGCGTGTTTTCACAACTACGCCTAAAAAACCAAATTCTGCTTTGCGGAAAGTTGCTCGTGTTCGACTTACAACTGGTATTGAAGTAACTGCATACATTCCTGGTGAGGGACACAATCTACAAGAACACTCAATAGTGCTTGTAAGAGGTGGCCGTGTAAAAGATCTTCCTGGAGTTAGATATAAAGTAATCCGAGGCACTCTTGACACCGCTGGTGTCAGCCAAAGACAACAAGCCCGCAGCCGGTATGGCGCAAAGAAGGAAGGCTAGTCATGCCAAGAAAAGGACCTGCCTTACGCCGCGAGTTAACACCAGACCCGGTTTATCGTTCAGTTTTAGTAACGCAGTTAATAAATAAAATATTGCAACGAGGTAAACGGTCAACTGCTGAAGGCATCGTTTATGAGGCATTAGCTACTGTTGAAACCAAAACTGGTTCAGATCCCGTTAGTGCATTAAAGAACGCTTTAGAAAATGTTAAGCCACAGTTAGAAGTTAAAAGTAGACGAGTGGGCGGAGCAACTTATCAAGTACCTGTTGAAGTTCGTCCTCGTCGAGCGACGACTCTAGCGATTCGCTGGATGGTTACTTTTGCCCGATCAAGGCGTGAACATACTATGGCCGAACGTCTAGCAAATGAAATACTAGATGCTTCAAATGGTGTTGGAGCATCGGTGAAACGACGAGAAGACACACATAAGATGGCTGAAGCTAATAAAGCCTTCGCTCATTATCGTTGGTAGAACATTCCCCGAAATAAAGCGAGAATGCTCTAAAATTACTTCAGAAGTTAGTTGAAATCCCTAAACATTAAAATAAATAAACGCGAGTAAAAAATGGCTGATCGACATCCCCTAGAAAAAACACGCAATATCGGCATTATGGCCCATATTGACGCTGGTAAAACCACTACTACAGAGCGCATTCTCTATTACACCGGAGTGAATTACAAGATCGGTGAAGTACATGATGGTGCAGCCACCATGGATTGGATGGAACAAGAACAGGAACGTGGGATAACAATTACTTCTGCAGCCACTAGTTGCTTCTGGAATGACCACCGAATCAACATCATAGATACCCCAGGGCACGTTGATTTCACAGTCGAGGTAGAGAGATCCTTAAGAGTTCTTGATGGCGCAGTTGCTGTATTTGATGGTGTTGCAGGCGTTGAACCACAAACAGAAACTGTTTGGAGACAAGCCGATAGATACAAAGTTCCCAGAATGTGTTTCATCAACAAAATGGACAGAATTGGAGCCGATTTTTACTTTGTATTAGACACAATAAATGAACGACTCGGGTGCAAATCTGCCGTAATACAACTTCCGATCGGATCTGAATCAGATTTCGCCGGAGTCATTGATTTAATTGCTATGAAAGCTCTTGTATGGCAGAGCGAAGATCTAGGAGCTTCATGGGATGTCGTTGACATACCAGAAGATTTAACAGCAAAAGCAGCAGAATATCGTTCCGGACTTATTGATGTATTAGCTGAGTTTGATGAAAATATTCTCGAGAAATTTGTTAGCGAAGAAGAAATAACCGAAGAAGATCTTCGCACAGCCATTAGAGCTGGGACTCTTTCTGGAGACTGTGTCCCAATTCTTACGGGTAGCGCTTTTAAGAACAAGGGAGTTCAACCCTTACTCGATGCAGTTGTTGAGTTCTTACCCTCTCCAGTTGACCTCCCACCAGTAGAAGGTCTTCATCCCCGCACTGAAGAGGACGAGACTAGATCGGTTGATGACAATGAGCCTTTCTCTGCTTTGGCCTTCAAAATCATGACAGACCCACATGTAGGGAAATTGACATACTTCCGTGTTTACAGCGGCACCCTCGAAAAAGGTGGAACTGTTTTGAATACTCGTACGGGAGCTAAAGAAAGAATTGGGCGAATTCTAGAAATGCATGCAAACGATCGTGAAGATCGAGATGACGTTCGAACGGGCGACATCGTAGCCGGAATAGGTATGAAGAACACTAGAACCGGAGACACGCTGTCCTCGGTAGATCACCCCATCATGCTAGAGAAATTAGACTTCCCAGATCCTGTGATTCATGTTGCCGTGGAACCACGATCAAAAGCGGATCAAGACAAAATGGGTAAAGCCTTATTCTCTTTATCTGAAGAAGACCCAACATTCACTGTGCACAGTGATGATGAAACCGGTCAAACCATTATTGGCGGTATGGGCGAACTACACCTTGAAGTTCTTGTTGACAGAATGTTGCGTGAATTCCGGGTAGACGCCAATGTCGGTCGACCACAAGTAGCTTACCGAGAGACGATTACTAAAAATATTGAAAGTCATAGATATACACATAAGAAACAAAGTGGTGGTTCAGGTCAATTCGCAGAAATAGTTGCCTCCGTTGAGCCATGGACTGGCGAAGAAGGTTCAACCTATTCCTTTGAAGACACAGTTACTGGTGGCCGTATACCTAAAGAATATATCCCAGCGGTGAATCAGGGGATTGAGTCTTCACTAACCAATGGTGTGTTAGCTGGCTTTCCAGTGCTTGGACTAAAAGTAACTCTTGAAGATGGGAAACACCATGATGTTGACTCTTCAGAAATGGCGTTTAAAATTGCTGCACAAGCATGGTTTAGGGAAGTTATGCCTCGCGCTAAGCCAGTCTTATTAGAGCCAATTATGGCTGTTGAAGTAGTAACTCCTGAAGATTATATGGGGGATGTAGTGGGTGATTTGAACTCTCGACGTGGGCGAGTTGGACAAATGGAAGCCCGTGGACCAAATCAAGTTGTTTCCGCACAGGTACCGTTATCGGAAATGTTTGGATACGCTACAGATTTGCGGTCGCGCACTCAAGGGCGTGCGACTTATACCATGCAGTTTGACTCGTACCAACAAACACCCGGGTCAGTGCAAGAAGAGATCGTAAGCCGCATACGCGGTGAATAAAAAAGAGAGAAATTAAGGAAAAAGCAATGGCCAAGGAGCAGTTCGAACGCAACAAGCCACACGTAAATGTTGGAACCATGGGACATATCGATCATGGTAAAACAACACTTACCGCAGCTATAACAAAGGTCCTTTCAGACCGTAATCCGGAGTCCACATCTTTTACTGAGTTTGGGGACATTGATAAGGCACCTGAAGAACGTGAACGTGGAATCACAATTAATGTTTCACACGTTGAATACGAGACAGACAACCGTCACTATGCCCACGTAGATATGCCTGGACACGCTGACTACATCAAGAACATGATTACCGGCGCAGCTCAGGTAGATGGAGCAATTTTGGTTGTTTCAGCAGCAGACGGACCTATGCCTCAAACAAGAGAGCACGTTCTGTTAGCTCGACAGGTAGGAGTTCCAAAAATTGTTGTCGCTTTGAACAAATGTGACATGGTGGATGACGAAGAACTTCTTGAACTTGTTGAAATGGAAGTAAGAGAACTCCTTGATGAGTACAACTTCCCTGGTGACGACACCCCTGTTTGTCGAGTTTCCGCACTCAAGGCTCTTGAGGGAGACAGTGATGCAGGCGATCAGATTGTTGAATTGATGTCTCAAGTAGATGCTTATGTCCCTACTCCTGATCGCGATGTTGATAAAGACTTCTTAATGCCAATTGAAGATGTCTTCTCAATTACCGGACGCGGAACCGTAGTAACAGGAAGAATTGAACAAGGAATTATTAACACTAGCGACAACATCGAAATTATCGGGCTTAAAGAAACCGCAACAACGACGTGTACAGGTGTTGAAATGTTCCGAAAGATTCTTGACGAAGGTCAAGCAGGAGACAACGTAGGTGTACTTCTACGTGGAATTGATAAAGAAGATGTACAGAGGGGTCAGGTTCTAGCTAAGCCTGGATCTATTACTCCTCATACTCATTTTGAAGCAGAGGTGTATGTCTTGGATCAGAAAGAGGGAGGGCGGCATAAGCCTTTCTTCTCCAACTACCGACCACAGTTCTATTTCAGAACAACTGACGTAACCGGAACTATCGCACTTCCTGATGGAACAGAGATGTGTATGCCAGGAGACAACACATCCATGACAGTTGAGCTAATAGCTCCAATTGCTATGGATGAAGGTCTTCGGTTCGCCATTCGTGAAGGTGGCAGAACCGTTGGGGCTGGCGCAGTTACAAAAGTAATTAAGTAACAGCAATGGCAACCGGACAAAAAATCAGAATACGTCTTAAGGCATATGATCACGAAGTGATCGACCAATCCACAAAAAAGATTGTGGAAACAGTTCGCCGAACAAAAGCAGATATTCGTGGTCCGGTTCCTCTTCCAACTGAAAAACATCGGTACACGGTCATAAAAGGACCATTCAAAGATAAAGATTCACGTGAACACTTTGAGATGCGTATACACAAGCGTTTACTTGACATCGTTAATCCTGGGGCTAAAACAGTTGATTCTCTCCAGCGTCTTGACCTACCAGCCGGCGTTGATATTGAAATAAAACTTCAACAAAGTTAGTTCTTTCAAGGCTGAAAAGTTTTAGGAATTTGAATGAGTAACGCGTTACTAAATGAAGAAACACTTCAAATGGATAGCCCTATTGAAGAACCCAAGGGGCTTCGGGCTCGTAGAGACAGGCTTCCATCTTCAGAAGAATTCATAACCATTAGGGGAGTAGCTCGAGTAACTCGGTTACTTTTCGCACTCTTACTAATTGGTGGTTTTATTGGATGGGCCATCACAGAAGTATCTCCGGTCAATGTTTCTTTACCCGGCTGGTATATCCCTGCTGTACTTGCTGGATTAGTTCTTTGTTTCGCATCGTACTTGAAACCATCTTTTGCACGAATTCTCGCTCCAATTTACGCAGTTGTTGAAGGCTTACTTCTTGGCTCAATAACCAAGTTGTACGAATACAGCTTTGATGGAATAGCTTTACAAGCCGCACTATTAACCGTTGGAGTATTTGGCACAATGCTATGGCTTTACAGCACTCGCATTGTAAAAGTAACAGGAAAAATGCGCCGGTTTATCTTCGGTGCAACTTTTGCCATCATGGGGGTTTACCTATTCCAGATCTTGATGCACCTTGTTGGAGTCAATTTCCAAGTCCCATTCCTTCATGATTCAGGACCATTTGGCATTCTTATAAGTCTGGTAGTTGTAGGCATTGCGTCAATGCATTATTTACTTGATTTTGATTTGATCGAAAAAGCAGTAGAAGCCAAGGCGCCCAAAGAAGTGGAATGGCTCGCTGGCTTTGGTTTACTACTGACTACAATTTGGGTCTACTTAGAGATTCTTCGTTTACTTGCAAAAATACGAAGCAACGATTAATAATTCGAACCTAGTCATCTTCCGCATCTTCGTCTTCGGACTCATTTATCTCTTTGCTCTCAGCGTGTCCACGTCTTCGACGACTTTCAAATAATAAATCTTCGTCTATATCGTGACGTTCAGCCGCAGCAGAAAAAATTGATTGAAGGGTAGCAGCAAAAGGAAGAGCAAGAAGGGCTCCAACGATGCCAAGAATAGCGTTACCCGCGATAACGGCTCCAAATGCAACGGCAACATGGATCTCCATAGTCTGGGCAGTAATACGAGGGGAGAGTATGTAGTTCTCTAACTGTTGATAGACAACAATGATTATCAGGGCCCAAATACCGGTAGCAGGCTCATCTAGCAATCCGACTAGGAGTGGGAGAACACCAGCAATATAGGTACCAACAACCGGAATGAACTGAGAAATTACACCCACCCATATCGCAAGCGCTAATGAAGAAGGCATACCAATAATTACAAAGGCCGCCCAATGGATAAGGGCAGCGATTAAGGCAAGTATCGCTCGCGAAGCAATGTAGCCACCGGTTTTAGCAATAGCTATATCCCAGATTTCTAAAACTCTTTTTTGCCGATGAGCGGGAAGAAGAGAACATACTGAGCGTCTTAATTTTGGTCCTTCTGCTACAAGGTAAAAAGAAAAAAGTCCGATCGTGAATAATTGGAACAAAATATTCACGACAGTTGAGCCAAATTGAGCTAAGTCATCAGCAAATGAGCCTAATTGTTTAGCAAGAGCCCCATTTTCATAATCTGCTTGAATATCTGCAGTGGCACCCTCAATGCCAAAATTGTCTTCAAGAAATTCGTCAATATCAGAAAGGTAATTCGGGACGTTCTCTGAGAATTCTGTTAGTTGGTCTGCTAGAAGTGAGCCTACAGCGATGCCAAATCCTCCTATTGCCCCTAGAACCCCTAGAAACATCAATCCAGTGGCTAAGCCGCGGCGTATATTCCACCTCTCCATTCTGTTTACAGCAGGTTCAATTGCAAAGGAAAGGAAAAGGGACACCAGAATCATTATTGATAATGACCGCAGGTCAGAAAGAATACTTAATACATACCCCAAAATCGCGTAACCAATAAGACCTAAGAGGATGGCTCTAGTTAGCCATTTAGGTGGTTTAGACGAATTATCTGACTCTGGTGTTTTAGACATCAACTTGAAAGTAGTGTTAAAAAACACATTTAGGAGGGATACTCGTACTCAATAGTTGGATTAGCACATCTTTCCCTTTAGCCTTAACTCTTGGCGTATTTGGGAAATTCCCTACGTGACAAACTGAAGTTCATATAGGCCTGGATCTGTTAAAGAGCAGGAACCACATGACACAACCGAATTATCCGCTCCGCTGGGCACCTGCCTATGCGGAGTTTCCATTTGAATAAGCATCTAGTTTTGGCACTTTTGAAAGTTAATTTGCCAAAAATCAGGAATAGTTATGGCCAATAAAGCAATAGTCGGCGAAAAAGTCGGCATGACACAAGTATGGGATGATGATAATCAAGTCATTCCTGTAACTGTTCTGCGTGTACGGCCAAACCGTGTAGTTCAAGTTAAGACACAAGAACGTGACGGATACAGTGCTCTTCAGGTCACGTTCGGTGAAAAAGATATCGAAAAAATGAAACAACCTGAAGCTGGCCATTTTGCTAACTCGGGTGTTGTTCCTGGTAGTCGGCTAGTAGAACTCCGAGTTGATGATGTGGCTGATTATCAAGTAGGTCAAGAAATAACGGTTGATGAAATGGCTGAGATAGGCCGTGTTGACGTTACTTCAGTAAGTAAAGGAAAAGGATTTGCAGGTGCGATGAAGCGCCATGGGTTTGGAGGTTTACCAGCTTCACACGGTGCTCATAAAGTACATCGCAAGCCTGGGGCTGTTGGACAATGTGCTACTCCATCTCGAATATTTAGAGGAAAACGCATGCCTGGACGCATGGGAAACCAGAAAACAACCATTCTTAATTTGTCGGTTGTTCAAGCAGATGCAGAACGTGAAATTTTACTTGTCAGAGGTGCAGTACCGGGTCCAAATGGTTCCGTGGTACTAATCCGTGATGCGGTCAAAGGAGCATAGCTATGAGTAGTGTCGCCTTACAGGACCGCAATGGAAAATCATCTGGATCAATAGATTTAGATCAAAATATTTTTGGCATTGAGCCAAATGTGGCAGTAATGCATCAAGTCGTAACAGCACAATTAGCTGCTCGACGAAGCGGAACTCAAAGTACAAAAACCCGTTCTGAAGTCCGTGGAGGGGGAGCTAAGCCATGGAGGCAAAAGGGAACAGGTAGAGCGCGACATGGATCAATCAGATCTCCAATATGGCGTGGCGGTGGTGTCGCTCTAGGGCCTAAGCCACGAAGTTACGCCCAGAGAACACCAAAGAAAATGATCGCCCTAGCTTTAAGATCAGCTCTTTCAGATCGCGCAGCAGAAGGCAAAGTGATGGTCGTAGATTCTTGGAACTTCGAAGTTCCTTCAACAAAAGAAGCTAGAAATTCATTAGCGAAATTGGGAGCTGAAGGACGTGTTCTAATAGTCGCTGACATCGAAGAAGTAAATACTTGGAAGAGTTTCGCGAACCTACCAATGGTGCACACAGTGAGCCGTGGTGAATTAAATGCTTATGACATCTTGGTAAGCGATTGGGTGATTTTCACAAAAGAAACTTTGCCTTCTTCAACGCAGAAAGAAGAAGAGAAATGAAAGATCCAAGAGATGTCATAATTGAACCAGTCGTCTCTGAGAAGTCTTACAGCCTTCTTGAGGACAATGTCTACACTTTTGTAGTACATAAATCGGCTACAAAACCAGAAATAAGAGATGCGATTGAAACAGTTTTTGATGTAACAGTAACCAAAGTAAATACTTTGAATCGTGATGGAAAAAGAAAGCGCAATCGACGTAACGGAACCTTTGGCAAACGACCTGATATAAAACGTGCTTATGTCACCCTTATTGAGGGTGACTCAATTGAATTGTTTGAGGTTTAGTTATATGCCGCAACGTAGACGTAAACCAACTAGCCCGGGTCGCCGATTTCAAACAGTCTCTGATTTTTCCGAGATAACAAAGACTAAACCTGAACGTTCTCTTGTAGAGAAACAGAAATCAACTGGTGGTCGTAATAACTATGGTCGCAAAACCGCTCGTCACCGTGGAGGCGGGCATAAACAACAGTATCGATTAGTTGATTTCCGACGGAATAAAGATGGGGTTCCAGCCAAAGTTGCTGCCGTTGAATACGATCCAAATCGCAGTTGTCGTATCTTGCTTCTTCATTATCATGACGGCGAAAAACGATATATTCTTGCTCCAAAAGGCGTAGAAGTCGGTGAGACGCTTCAGTCTGGACAAGGATCTGAAATTAAGGCTGGTAATGCGTTGCCGCTTCGCTATATCCCAGTTGGAACAACAATTCATAATGTTGAGTTATACCCCGAGGGCGGAGGAAAGTTAGCTCGTAGTGCCGGATCAAGTGTTCAGCTAGTTGCTAAGGAAGGGAGTTACGCGACTTTGCGTCTTCCAAGCACAGAAATGAGAAGAGTCCCAATTGATTGCCGAGCTACAGTCGGAGAAGTTGGAAACCAGGAACACGAATTAACAAAAATAGGAAAAGCTGGGCGAAATCGTTGGAAAGGCGTTAGACCTCAAACTAGAGGTGTAGCGATGAACCCTGTAGACCATCCACTTGGGGGTGGTGAAGGAAAGTCATCTGGTGGCCGTCATCCAGTTTCTCCTTGGGGTAAACCAGAAGGACGTACTCGTCCACGTAGTAAACAATCAGACAAAATGATCGTGCGTCGACGCCGACGTCGTGGATCGCGAAGGTAGGAGATATGCCTCGGAGTCTTAAAAAAGGACCATTTGTAGATGATCATCTACTTAAAAAAGTTGATGAGATGAATGCATCGGGAGATAAAAAAGTTATTAGAACTTGGTCACGTAGGTCCACAATTATTCCAGACATGATTGGTCATACTCTAGGAGTTCATGATGGTCGTAAACATGTTCCTGTCTTTATAACAGAAGCAATGATCGGCCATAAGTTAGGGGAGTTTGCCCCAACTCGGACTTTCCGACATCATGCCGGACAGGAAAAGGGAGCGCAGCGCTAATGGCGGCCACAAAGACTAACGAGCGTCCTGGTACTCGTGCAGTTGTTCGCTATGTGAGAGTTTCGGCGTTCAAGGCGCGGGAAGTCTTAAATTTAATCCGTGGAGAGTCCTATGGTAGGGCTTCTGAGATTCTTGCATTTTCAGAGCGCAGTGTTTCAGAAGTCGTAGCGAAATGTTTAGATTCAGCAGTCTCAAATGCTGAAAACAATGATGGAATTCCAGCTGAAGAACTCTTTGTCTCAGCATGTTACGCCGATGAAGGCCCCACGTTAAAACGATGGAGACCTCGTGCCCGCGGTCGTGCTACCCCAATTCTGAAACGAACTTGTCATATTACGATCATTATGGGCAGATATACATCAGAAGAAATTGCTACGCAGCAAGCTCGAGATGAACAACGGGGTCGTTCTGGGCCTAGTCAGCAAGCAGCAGAGGCCCGACGTCAAAGAGTCGAAAAG
>QCKS01000009.1 GCA_003215175.1 Acidimicrobiales bacterium AG-410-I20 | reverse complement strand
CACTCTTTATGCTCACATTACGGGCTATATATCTTTTAATTCAGGTGCGACTGGACTTGAATTGGCTTACAGCGAAGAACTTAGCGGTCGAACAGCAGAACAACGAGCAGATAATTTGTATGAACTATTTGCCGATGATCCAGAAACTTATGATCTCGTTCTAACTATTCAACATGACTCCCAACTCGTGGCTGCAAATTCCTTAGGGGAACGTAATGGAGCTGTTGTTTTTTTAGATCCGGTAACTGGTGAAGTTCTTACACTTGTTAGTTCACCAACTTTTGATCCGAATTTACTTTCATCTGCGAATACCACGAGCGCAAATAATGCACGAACAGATCTATTAAACCAACCAGACACTCCGTTACTTTCACGTGCATTAAATGAGATTTATGCTCCCGGATCCACATTTAAATTAGTGACTGCTGTAGCTGCAATTGAAAAAGCTAATTTCACGCTAGAAACACCAAGCCTTGATATAACCGATTCTTATATTCCGCCACTTACTAGCCGCCCAATTACAAACTATGGCGGCAGTTCTTGTGGTGGTCCGCTAAAGGAGAACTTACGTGTCTCATGTAATACTGCATTTGCAGAAATTGGCGCAGAATATATAGGCCCTGACTATTTGATAGAAACAGCTGAAAATTTTGGTTTCAATAAAGTCATTCCATTTGATATTCCTGTTGCAACTTCATATTTTCCTCAAGATTTCGGCAAAGAGTTATCTTTAGTAACACCATTTGAAGAAAGCAGCATTGAAGTATCTATAGTCGAAGACACTCCACTTCTCGCACAAGCAGCAATCGGCCAGTATGAAGTCGCTGCTACTCCACTCCAAATGTCCCTCGTAGCTTCCGCTATCGCAACTGAAGGTAGTGCACCCATTCCATATCTACTCAAAGAAGTACTAAACCATAAAGGTGAAATTGAAAGCAGCTCATCAAATTCGGTTTGGCGACAAGTAATGGAACCATCAACAGCAGAACTTCTTCGCACGAGTATGAAGGAAGTTGTTGAGAGTGGTACTGCTCAGCGGTTAATAATTGATGGGTTATCAATTGGCGCAAAAACTGGGACAGCCCAACTATCAGCAGATAATGATGCTACTCATGCTTGGATAATAGGTTTCGCTGGATATCCAGATGAACCCCCTGCTGTTGCGTTTGCAGTTTTTGTTGAAGCCAATTCCGGAGCAGGTGAACAAACTGGTGGACGAATAGCCGCACCAATAGCACGGGATGTTCTTTTGGAAATTTTTGACTGAATGATTAAATTCTGCGCCCCTGCTTCCAAGGGACATAATTGTCGTTGTAGAATTCTTTCCTATGTCAGATCAAAAGCCAACTATCTTTAATGATCGTTATGAACTTCACCGGCAGATTGCTCGTGGAGGGATGGCTGAGGTTTATCTTGCGCGCGATCTTTTATTAGATAGACCAGTAGCAGTTAAGGTTTTATTTGACGAGTTTGCTAACGACGCAAGTTTTGTTGAAAGGTTTCGTCGTGAAGCTAAAGCGGCAGCTAATTTAAATCATCCAAATATTGTCAGTGTTTATGACTGGGGTGAACAGCAAGGCACGTATTTCATTGTGATGGAATATGTCGAAGGCCGAAGCCTCGCTGACATTCTTAAAACTGAGGGACCGTTACATCCAGATCGGGCGGCAGAAATCGCAGTTGATGTATCAGCGGCTTTAGGTTTTGCGCATCGAAACGGTCTTATTCATCGTGACATTAAACCTGGAAATGTACTTGTTTCTCCAAATGGACAAATCAAAGTAGCTGATTTTGGTATAGCGACTGCGATGTCACCTGGCCAAAATGAATTAACACAAGCTGGCACAGTCATGGGGACAGCAACTTACTTTTCACCGGAACAAGCTCAAGGACATCAAATTGATCCTCGAAGCGACCTTTATGCACTTGGTGTTGTCCTATATGAGATGCTTCTCGGTCAACCCCCCTTTGTCGGTGAAACTCCAGTAGCCGTCGCATATCAACATGTGCAACAAGCCCCTCCATCGTTGAGGAAATCGGGAGCGCAAGTAGCGGACTCTCTTGAAGCAATAACGATGAAACTTTTAGCAAAAAATCCAGTTAATCGTTATCCAACGGCAGAAGATCTTCGTAGTGATCTACGCCGTTACTGTGAAGGAGCACATGATTTACGCCCAGCAAATCCTGTAGGTGTTGGTGGTAAGTCGTCAGGTAAAGCAGATTCTCCGAATGAAAAATTTGGTACAAACAAAAAAAGGCGTAGGGACGATGGATGGTTACGTCTTGCACTTTTCGCAATCAGTTTTGCGGCTTTACTAGGGCTACTGGGGTATCTTGTGATCAACTTTGTTGATGAACTTGGTTTTAATAATGACGATTCAGAAATCCAAAGTGGTTTAGTTGAAGTTCCATCTGTCTTAAATTTATCTCTTGAAGAAGCTAGAGAAAGTTTAGATGCGCTTGATATTGATGTTCAGATGGACTTTCAAACAAATAGTGATTTTCCAGAAAACACTGTTTTTGATCAAGATCCCCCAGCAGGAACAAAAATTGACGAAGGCGACACGGTGAAATTGCTCATAAGCCAAGGTACGGGGCCTATGGTTTTACTCAACGTTATCGGAGACTCTGTTGCGGATGCACAACGCGATCTTGAAGCAATGGGGCTTGTAGTCACAGTTGTAAATCAAGAAGATCCCGTAATTCCTGTAGGGGAAGTAATTAGTCAAATACCTTCTTCTGGTTCAGAAATATCCCCGGGAGAAGCTGTTTCATTATTTGTTTCTTCTGGTCCAGCAGCAAAAACAATACCAGCATTGGAGAATCGTCCTGTAGCCGATGCGATGAATATTCTTGTTCAAGACTGGCAAGTAATCACAACTTATGAAAACAGTGAAGAAATTCCAGAAGGAGTTGTAATTACAACAAATCCAGCTGGAGGCACAGAGTTTGCTCCTGGTGGAACAGTAGAAATAATTGTTTCTGACGGTCCAGCTCCGGTCATTGTCCCCTCTGTTGTTGCATTAGAAGTAACTGCTGCCAACGACTTACTTACAAGTCCCGAACTTGGATTCCAAGTATCAATCACCTTCCAAGAAGTTGAGAACGGAAGCGCAAATCATGGGCGAGTGATATCTCAAGAGCCAGCTGCAGGATTTGAAGCTGAAGCTGGTTCCTATGTAGCGATTGTTGTTGGTCAAGAAAAACCACCAGAAGAACCTGAGGAAGAACCTGAGGAAGAACCTGAGGAAGAACCTGAAGAGTCAGAATAAATTTAATTCATTCGTGCAAGAAAGTTAGCTAACAGGCTATGTCCTGCGGATGTAAGAATTGATTCAGGATGAAACTGCACTCCTTCTACATCGAACTCTTTATGACGAATTCCCATAATTAATCCATCACTGCTCTCAGCGGTGATTTCAAGTTCATCGGGTAGAGAATCGCGCTCCACAATAAGAGAGTGATAACGAGTGGCTTCTAGGGGAGAAGGCAGTCCAGCAAATACACCCATTTCTGTGTGCTCTATAAAAGAAGTTTTCCCATGCATAACTTCTGGAGCTCTAATTACTTGTGCTCCCCATGCAATTCCTATGGCTTGATGGCCAAGGCAAACTCCAAGTACTGGGATGTGGCCTGCAGCCCATTGAATAACTGATGTTGAGATCCCAGCGTCTTCTGGTCTTCCTGGGCCAGGACTAATTAAAATCCCATCTGGATTTAAAACCTCTACATCATCCATAGTGATGGCATCATGCCGGTGCACTATCGGAGTAGCTCCTAGTTCGCCTAGATACTGAACAAGGTTGTAAACGAAAGAATCGTAATTATCAATAACTAAAATGTTTGATCCCACACCAGTAACAGTAGCGATCAGAATCTCTTGATCCGTCGTCTGTCGGCATTTATTCCCGTATCCTCGTTATATGGCTAAACCACAAAAACGACGTGTAGAAGGCGGTCGCGTTACCCCCAAAGGAGGACCTTCCGGTTCTCGATATCAAGCACCCAATCCTTCAGGATCAGATTCATCACCGAAGTGGGTCCCAATTTTAATGTTTTCTCTACTCGGTCTAGGAATGTTAATTATCTTCTTTAACTACGTTGCGTGGTTACCAGGCGGCACTAACAACACTTACCTTTTGATTGGGCTGGCAAGCATTTTAGGTGGAATAGTTACCGCCACTCAGTACCGATAATTAAGCAATTTTTTGCCTAAAAGCAAGAAATCACACGCATGTAATTTCCCACAGGTTAATCCCCAGTTGTGGATAACTTCGCGCGGAAAGTGAAAATCACTCTTCAGTCTTTAACAGATCCATTTCATCCATACAGTGGCGTGGAGCTTCAGGATTTTCATTCGTTGCAATCGTCATACGCACTTCTGTGCCACACAAACTACATCGATAAAGTAATTTCACTTTCCGAAGTTCTCCAGCTGGCGGAGGTTCAGGTGGAGAAGCCACCAACATTCTTAAAATAATAAATCCCACCCATAGCAACACGACTCCAATAACTATGGCAATAAGAACTTTCAAAAAAAGTAACGCCACCCAAACTAAAGCAGCAATAAGGAGAACACCAAAGAGACTTTGGGAAAGACTAGGTTTATTCTTTAGCACATATGTAGCCTACGTCCATTCGTAAATGTCTAGGGTCTCAGTATGGAAATCATTTTAAGTAAGGATCACTTAGCTCATTTTCCCAAAGGTGAAATTTATGACGGACAACTAGTTCGCCCTTTTGAATGCCCGGAACGATGGGACCATATCGTTAACTCATTAAACAAAAATGGGTTTCAAACTCAAACACAACCAAATGCTTTAGATACAAAAAAATTGACTGCAGTACATGAAGAAAAGTACGTCAACTTTTTACAAGACTGTTGGGATGAATGGATACTTGCTGGATATACCGGAGAAGCCATACCCACTATTTTTCCTGTACGCGGCTTTACCCAAGACCAAATACCAGATGACATTGACGGGAAACTGGGGTACTACGCACTTGCTGCAGAAACCTCAATTACCGAAGGTACTTGGAAAGCCGCTCAAGCTTCCGCAGCTATTGCTCAAACTGGCCAAGAAAAAATAAGCAACGGGGCATCAGAAATATTTGCCCTTTGTCGCCCACCCGGACATCACGCATCAACAAATCAGTTTGGCGGCTACTGTTTTTTAAATAATGCCGCTGTCGCTGCTCAAGGAATGATTATCGATGGAGCAAGCAAAGTAGCAATTTTAGACATTGATTTTCACCATGGAAATGGAACGCAAAGCATTTTCTATGACCGAAACGATGTTCTCTTTGTTTCATTACACGGGAACCCAAAAGATGCATTTCCTTACTTTCTCGGATACGCAAACGAAACCGGTTCAGGTAATGGAGACGGAGCCAATTTAAATCTCCCCTTAGATCGAGGCACAGAATTTAATGTTTGGGTAGAAGCATTAAAAACTGGGTTAAAAAAAATCCGTAGTCATCAACCGGAAGCTTTAGTTGTTTCACTGGGTGTTGACACTTTTATGAACGACCCGATTAGTTTTTTCCGCTTAACATCTGAAGATTATTTAACTATTGGGCGACTAATATCTGACCTAAATATCCCCACACTCTATGTGATGGAAGGTGGTTACGCCGTAGAAGAAATCGGAGTCAACACGGTTAATGTTCTTTTAGGACACTTAAATAGATAAAACTAGATCACGCAGGATCTAAAAATTTTTTGAATCCGCCCGGAGCCCACGGCCCTACAATGATTTGTTCTAATACCCCAATACCGGTTTGATCTCCACTTGTTACTTTCATCAATCCTTGGACATGAAGATTTTCTAATGACATTTCATCAACTTCATCGAGTCTCCAAGAATTTGTTCCAATAGCTAGTTCATCGTGCCAACGGCCATGTCGCCAAACTGGATGCCCATACCCGATTCCCTTCATCCGAAATGTAAGTAACTCTTCTAACTCAATAATTAAGGGTTCATGATCAACGCGTTCTAAAAAGAGTTGGCCGCCTGTCGCTCGACGAGTACCAGGAGCAAACGTTAAGTCATGTCTAACATTTAGCAAACGTTCCAATGACTCTTCTTCGCTTTTTGGGATGCTATTTGGGTCGGTATAAGCAGGAATAATAAACCCATCCCAATGCCATCTATGCCCTTTTGGATCTTCAAATAAACCGACGTGTGTTGCATGGTCATTCCAATGAATGGGTGCCCATAAAAAAACAAACCCTTTTGGGTCTCTAGGTGCTCCAGGGGGAGCAGATTCACCAACCGGGCGCACACCCCAAGAACGATCTTTGGTTCCATAAACTTCATCTTGGTTGACTGTTATTGATTCGCTACCGATATTGATAGTTCCCTTCCAGTAGCCGAATTGGTTGAATCTTGTGGCCTCCATATGAAAACCAATCATTTCACGAGTTAATAGTTGATGATCTTCTGCGAAACTTGTCGTGCGTGGAATCCAAGTTAAATCTGCGCTAATTCCCGTTTCATTATCGTCAATTACAACACGCAAAGATTTCAAAGGCTCTAAAACTTCAATAGAGAAAGGCCCCACAGACATATCAGCAGGATCAACAGGCATTCGCCGCGAAGCATGAAAACAATGCTGAACGCCATCGTGAATTACGCTAAATCCACAGTCCTGAACACCTAAATTTGGATAACGAGCCGCACCGATTCCAAAAAATAGACTCCCGTCGGATGTATATCCGTTAAACCAATACCGATCGTAAGCATGCCGATCAGAAGTTGATGGAATCGTTACTGGGTGTGGTGTTTGATGAATGAAATAATCGTCAAAGCTAGTTAGCACATCAACACCTCACTATTCTTTTGAAATTAATGCAGAGATTTTAGGGTTCACCACTAAACGGTTTTCGTTGATGAATGCTTCGTGGTTTTCTGCAACAGTCTCCGGATCGTAAATGTAATTTACTAATACACCAAATGATTCAGATTGTCCTTTTGGTGATAAATCGCCATCAATATTGATTTGTTCAAGTTTTGCCCCATTTCGTAGATGAAAACGAGCAACAGGATCACGAGGTTTGTTATTTCTTTTTGCAGTTAGTAGATAAGTTGCTGTTAATTTTTCGAGATCATCTTTAGATGTTTCAAACTTAATGTTTTCTTCATCCATCCAACGCCGCAAACCCGGTATTGGTGACAAAGTTGAGAATTGACTCAGGCTGGGAACAGTTGCTTGAAGTTCACCTATTACCTGTTTGAGTAAAAAATCACCAAGCGGGATGCCACGTAGTCCAGCCTGACAGTTCGTGATCGAATAAAAGATAGCAGTATCAGGAAGGAAAGGATCAGTAGCTTCATTGCTCGGTATCGGCGCATCAATAACGTCTGCGATTTTGGTTGCCAGCCCATGCAAAAGAGCTACTTCAACAAAAATTAGTGGTTCATCAGGAAGACTTGGATGGAAGAACCCATAGCAACGCCGATCATGTTCAAGACGTCTACGAAGATCATCCCAACCGCGTATTTCATGCACTGCTTCATACTCAATTAACTTTTCAAGAGTTTTAGCTGGCGTTTGCCAATCAATACTTTGGAGCTCTAAAAACCCTCGGTTGAACCAGGATGACAGGAGATACTCCAAGTCTTTCTCAACAGAAGAAAGCGAGGTGTCTTTAAATCGTAAAAGATCAGCTCGCATATGAAGCAAAGTATGGATTCCATCAGAAGCAAGGTTGATTGACCGAAAAAGATCAAGTCGAGGTGCTTCTGCTGCATCCCATACTTTTTGAGCAGAAATAGGATCTGGAGATTCTTGATAGACAGTTACAGCATCTTTTAATGCCAAAACATCGGGTGAGAAGTCTTCAACTAAAAAGGTAAAGAATGTTCGCTTTGCCTCATCAGCGTTGATCTGAGTGAGAGTGTTATAACGAGAGACAACTAGTTCTGCCAGGCTCCGTGCAGCTGTTTCGCCACGAAGACGAATTAATGCTTTACATGTTTGTTCAAGCGCAGCTAGCTCGGAATTTACGGAACTATTCATGAACTAATTCTATTAGGGCGCTTGTCAATAAATCTAAATTATTTTTTTGTCATAGTTATGAAACAAAGAGATCAAACTTCTGCTGTAGGTAAAGCGATGAATGCAATAATCACATAATGCGATGCGACAGCGAGAACCACAAGTAAGTGGAAAATTTCGTGAAAACCGAATCTCTTTGGCCAAGGATCTGGTTTTTGTGTCCCGTAAATAACTGCTCCTAATGTATGAAACGCTCCCCCTAAAAGTAGAAAAGTAAATCCCCATCCCCCTAAATTTTTCCAAAGTTCATCAATGACTAGAAGTGCTGACCAGCCCACAGTAATAAATAAAGGAACAATGATGCGTTTAGGTGGGGTAGGCCAAAATATCATCACTAGTACGCCTACAAGAGCGCCGATCCAAACCACTGATAACACAAGGATCGCATGAGAACGGGGCAGCATCAGCCAAGAGATAGGAGTGTATGTTGCTGCTATCGCTATAAAGATCATGGCATGGTCAACTCGTCGCCAAAGACCATGTGCTTTACTGTTCCATGTATGACCGTGGTAGAAAGAACTTATTCCGAAGAGACCAATAATTGAGATTGAGTAAAGAGAAGCTAAAAATCTTGCTTCTTGTGCAGTAGTAATAAGGATTGGACAAAAAACTATTGCTGCCACGAAAGCTAAACGATGAGACCACCCTCGTAGAACAGGTTTTTCCTCTAAATGCATAGGAAGGTAAGACATGTACTCATTTTCTAAGAAGACTGTTTATGGAACTGGCGAGAATCGACCCGCGATTTCTGGTTGCAAAACTTAAACCAACTAATAGTTCAACCAGCATATATATGGAAGATCTAGGCTCCTTCATCTAAGTTCCATCAGAAACCTGCTGCTATGAATTTCATGAGATCTAGTTCACTATTTTTGTTACATGTGTGGGAGTGCTAGAGATCAAGGAACTAAATCTGACACCGTGACGTAATCTGAATTTCCACCAAAGTCGAATATCCACAACTCAGCAGTAAAACCTACACCAGACTCAAGGGGCTCAAAATTGTATTCTAAGTCAGGCAAGTCAGCGTAAAGACCCAATTCCGTATCTGCAATCCATTCAAAAGTAAAATCGGGGCTCATGAAGCTAAAAATAGGAAATATAAGACCTTCAGGGTCTGCTGTTAATTCCCCCCATTGGCCACTTTCATCAATCTCGAAATATATTTCGCTGAGTATCTCACCAGTTTCAGTAATTGTTAAAGAAAGAACTACGTCACGTAATTTCTCGGGCCTAACTTCTAGTTCTCCTGGAGGCAGATAAGCGAGAGGTATGTCTAAGTACAAATATGAATCATCAGTTGTAATTTGAGAATAAGCATAGACCGTGTTGATACCATCGCTCATTGTTAGAGCGGTTAGATCATAGAATCCTTCTACTAATCCGGTACCATCATCAGAAATTTCTCCAGGTTCTTCTCCGATAAAAAGAATAGATCCGTCGTTTTCGGATATCCCATAATAAATTACTGACTCTACGAGATTCTCCTCCGTAGCGATATCAAATTGAGCAGTAATGGAAAGACCATCTTCATCCAGGTAATAACTCGGTTCAAATGTATCAGTAACAAGATTTGCTTTTTTATTGTCAGGGATACTCTCCTGTGATGAAAAATACCCTGATAAAAGATTGACCCAATTATCTAAACCGGGTATCTCCAAATAATCTTCGTCGGCATATTCACCTAGCTCAGGAAAGTAAATTGATAACCCTGTTGCAGACCTAGTTGCTGGCCCAGTGACTTGATTGATAAGAATATCAGCCATTGCATCAATTAAATTATTGGAGTCTCTTAACAAACTAGGTTCATATAACCCTAAGGTCGCTGCGAAGTCTCCAAGATCGCTCATTTGAGAATCATCAAGAGGATTCGGGCTTTTCCCAAAGCGAAGTGAGTTATTTACAGATAGTCCTAATTTCGGGCTAATTTCTAGACTGGCTTCTAAAAAAGAGTTAGATAATTCTCTAATTGCTTCATCAAGAATATCAATTTTGGTTAGGTCTATTACTGACAGGGTAATGTCAATATCAGTGCCAAAAGCAATGGCTTGGCTTTGATAAGCGTTAGCAATTTCAATTCCAAGTTCAGCAGCTTCTATTGAAGGGTTGTGGGTTATAACCTCTAATGCTTTCCAGTCCCAACCATGACCAGGTTCTAATTCCTGCGAAGCAACCATGACATTCGCAAATGGTGCCATACTTTTCGCAACTTCATAGGTGGCCATTAGGCACGCGTCAAAGCCAATTAAATCAAGTTTTTGAATATTTGAATTAGCTAAGCCAGATTCGAGTCCTAAAACCATTTCTTGTAGGGTCAGAATATCATCGCCGCTGTCTTCGTCTGGTCCCATTCCAGGCCAACCAGCTCCGTGGTCCCATAGAATGAGACCAGTTTTATCCGCAGGAAAAGCAGATAAACCGTATTCAATAAATTCAGCAAACGTTTCTGAGGAACCAAGGTTCTTTTCACCAAGATTGTCTCTTAGGATCGTTAACTCACCATTTATGATTTGAAATATTTTCGTATCTGTAAAATCTGGAACATTCAGAATAGATTCACTTGTATAAGTTTCAGATCTATCGAAAAGTGTAATGATGTTGAAATTTGGACTTGTGGGGATACTTGCCATCTCAAGTACATCTCCAATCGCAAATTCTTCAAGATCTGTATCTCCCATTAAGTAAACAAGTATTGTCCAACTTTCATCAGAATTAACTTCTAGATCATCAATTGGGGTATCTTCGCCAGTTTGATTTTCCTCTATTGAAGGTAAAGCATCTGTGTTCTGCTCTATGTTGTTGCTACAAGATGTCGCGGTAAGAAAAATCAATCCGCAGAGTAGTGAAAATAATTTTAGATGCAATGATTTTCCCTGTGAGAGTTTTTTTATCGGTATTTGTGCCATATGACTAAATACTTTAATTGTGGAGCTGGCGGGAATCGAACCCGCGACCCCCTGCTTGCAAAGCAGGTGCTCTAGCCAACTGAGCTACAGCCCCAAGCCTCTATAGCGTACGCGAACTACCGCCATGCCACTACGAGATAGAGAAATCTATTTTGAAGATTTAAATAGGTCGACCAAACGGCAACTCAGGACACCAAGTCGATAAATAGGATTCGGCCTTATAACAAGCACCAAGAACCGGTCCTTCTGGATGATTCAAGATTTCATTAATTAACGAACCCATCAGTGAACTCACTTTGTCTCCCATAAGATCACCAGCAGCGGTGATGAAGTCCGGTAAAACAATTATTTCCTTTGCTACACAATGGGCTAAGCCTCGCGTACTCACTGCAAGACGAGTAGTAGGAACAATAACTTTCGCTTGAATATTAGGAACCATTTCATAGCTGAGAACGCGCATAGCTTTTCCAACAAAAAATAGATCTGCTTCCGTAGTAAAGGGAGACTCAGATACAACGAGATCAACGTTTACCTTTTTTAACTCCGCTTCTAAAAGGGTTGAATCTTCAAGATCAGTGACGGCAGTTTTTGCTTCTGGGAAAGCGGTCATTGCTGCTAGAACTGCACCAAAAAAAAGAGTTTCTTCATTAGAAGTGTCTTCTAGACCACTTATTTCACCTTTGCTCACTCCTTTACCTACCTGAAATGTGTAGTCAATTTCCCATCCAGATACTTCAGCAACAAAACCCTCTATCGCTTCTTTACGATCTTCAGGAAGTGAACTGATACCCGCAGAAATTCCTGTCTCTTGTAACTCAAGACACGCTAAGGAATAACTAAATGAACGTGCTAAATCTTTCGCTCCGCCTTGAAGAATTTTTTTGGCGAGGCGAATGTTTCCTTTCCCAGCAACATCTGGAAAGTCAGCGGCAACAAACGCTGATACTTCGGAAAGTTTTCTAATAAACATGAACTACTTACTCTTGCTCAAAAGACTCGACAACACGTTCTACTTGTATACGCGCCACATCAATACGGTCTCGGCAATGGTGGATTAATTCATCGGCACGAGCAACCTGTGAAGCTAAAAGATCAACATCAACAGTTTCTTCCTCTAACGCACTCAAAATTGTTTGAAGTTCTGCAAGAGCATCTTCATAACTTAAATCACTCACTGATGGAAGGTTTTTTTCAGTTGAGGTCATGATGTTTCTCCTTGATCACTAACTGTAGACACGACAGTACCGTTACTCACCGCAGTAATAAGAATTTCACCTTTTTTTACTTGTTCTTTTTTAGTAATAAGTTGACCATCACTACGTCGAGTAATTGACCAACCTCGCGCTAAAACATTTACCGGGTCAAGTACTCGAAGACGACGTTCAAGTTCGACTAACCGGTTATTTTGGTAGTTCAATTGCTTTGGCGCAGTAAGAGAAACTCTTCTAGCTAAATCATTAAAAGTATTCTCTGTTCTTGTAAAAGTCGTTGAAACGATCTTTGTTAATTTTGAACGCGTTTCATTTTGGAAACGAGTTTCAGTATCAATTACAGATTTTGCCCGTTCAAAAATTGTGTCACTTAAACGAGAAACCTTGTCAGAAAAATCTTTTACATAAGTAACTAACGCATTTGCACAAGCAGTCGGTGTTTTAAAAGAACTGTGAGCGACCTCATCTGCCACACTCCGATCAATTTCATGGCCAATACCTGTAAAAACTGGAAGATTTAGTTCGGCAATAGTGCGAGCAACTATTTCTGAATCAAAAATTGAAAGATCTGCAGTTGATCCGCCACCTCGAATTAAAACGATTACATCTGGGTTATGCGAAGAGAGAACTTCTAACCCTAAAACAATTTCAGCAGTCGCATTTTCACCTTGTACACGACTGTCATATTCCAAAACCGTAAATCCAAACCCACTATTTGAAATTTCTGTTATGAAATCAGCATGAGCCGCAGAACCAACACTTGTAACCAATCCAACTCGAAGGGGGACATCGGGAACTTGTAATAATCCATTTTTTTCAAGAAGCCCCTCATCGAAAAGCTGTTTTAATAATCGCTCGCGTTCTACAGCTAATTGCCCAAGAGTAAATGAAGGGTCAATTTGATCCATAATCAGTTGTAAGCGTCCGCTCGGAGGATAAAAATCTACACGAGCCAAAATACGCACATGAAGATCGTCGCTTAAAGTTAAATTTCCTGATTCAGAAAGTACTTTTTCAACTTGGTTTCTTTTACCTCGCCAGAGAGCGACATTTAAAAGCGCAGCAGGTGCTCGTCCAGGTTCATCATTTGGTTCAACTAAATCAAAATAACAATGACCCGGACGAGAGGTCTTTAAGTTAGAAATTTGTCCTTCAACCCAAAATTGTTCAGGAAATAAAGTCTCTAAGCCTTCTTTAAGCAATGTGCTTAATTCAGAAATAGAAAATACAGAAAATTCGTTGATATCCATTACTAATTCACATTAGTGAAAGTTTCTCTTCAGTTTCTCCCCGACAATAAAAAAGAAGAAATTTTCTACTACGGTCTTGTTCGGTTGATTGATTATTACTATCTTTTAACTAGTTATATCTGTCGTGGGGGGACAATGACAGCGGTATTAGCTGAGCCAGAAAATACGTCTGCATTTAGTCGTGTAGAAACTGTTGCTTCTCTTGCACAAGAATGGGCAAAACTGCGACCAAATCAGATTGCGCTACGCGAAAAAGACTTTGGGATTTGGCAAGAATACTCTTGGGCGAAAACATGGGATCTAATCGTTGACGCAGCCCATGCGCTATTAGCTTTAAATATTGAGCCTGGTGATCGAGTTTCTATACAGTCGGAAGATCGTCCAGAATGGGTAATTTTGGATTTAGCTGCAGTTGCTGTCCGTGGAGTAACGGTCGGACTGTATCCGACTAATCCAACTGCAGAAGTTGAGTATTTGTTAACTGATTGTGGTTCCTCAATTCACTTCGCTGAAGATCAAGAACAAGTTGATCGAGTTCTAGAGATAGAACCGAGTGTTTTACCAGACTTAAAACACATTCTTTATACAGAGCCACGCGGCGTGGTGAGTTATGACGATGACCGGCTTCTTTACTGGGAAGATTTTTTAGAGATTGGACGTAATCATCGTAAAGAATATGGCGGAGCTGTAGATAAGCGAATGGCAGAAGCTCAAGGCGATGATGTCATGACGTTGGTGTATACATCTGGAACAACTGGCCCACCCAAAGGGGCAATGCTTACTAACGACAATGTTGCATTTGCTTTGACACGCCTCACTGGTGAAAACGGATTACGAGGAAAGAGAAAACCCACTCCAAACGATTTGGTTTTAACATACTTGCCTTTATGCCATGTAGCTGAACGCATTTTCTCCACTTGGCATCTTGTGAGTTGTGGATTAACGCTAAATTTTGCTGAATCAATTGACACAGTCCAGATTAATTTGCGTGAAATCCAACCAACGATCTTTTTTGCTGTTCCTCGTATTTGGGAAAGAATGCATGCCTCAGTAATGATCAAAGGAAACGACGCTTCTTTTTTTAAACGAGCATTACTTAAGTTCGGCCTTAAATTGGCATCAATTATCGGCAAAGAAAAAGTTGGGAATAACGGTAAACACACTGTCAAGAGTTGGTTGCTCAATTTAATTGGCTATCCAATTATTTTCCGCCCGTTACTCGAACGAATTGGCCTTCGCCGTTGCTGGCATGCAGGTTCAGGAGCTGCTCCTATCTCGCCAGAGATTCTTGAATTCTTCATGGGTATTGGTGTGCCGGTGTATGAACTGTATGGGATGACAGAAAACTCTGCCGTTGCAACTACAAACCGTCCCGGACGGTTGAAATTAGGAACAGTTGGTGAACCCTATGCTGATATCGGTTTCAGAATTGATGACGAAACAGGCGAAATTCAAACGAAACACCCCGGAGTATTTACTGGATACTGGAATAAACCAGAAAAAACAGCGGAAACTTTTACCGAAGATGGTTGGTTAAAAACTGGAGACGTTGGGGAATGGGTTGATGGCACGCATGTACGCATCGTGGATCGAATGAAAGACATCATCATTACCTCTGGTGGGAAAAACATTTCACCATCGGAGATTGAAAATAGTCTAAAAGCCTCAATGTACGTAAAAGAAGCCATGGTGATTGGAGACCGACGAAAATTCCTTTCAGCTTTGATCGGAATTGAACTTGAAACTGTTGGGGATTGGGCTTTAAGAAAAAATATTCCATATACGACCTACAGAGACTTATCGGAAAAAGAAGAAGTTATTGAACTCATACAAGGGGTAATTAACGAGACAAATGAGAAATTTGCTCGAGTTGAAACAATTCGTAAATTCAGAATGATTCCGAAAGAACTAGATCATGAAGACGGCGAGTTAACTGCAACTCAAAAACTGAAACGGTCGTCTATGGCAGACATGTTCAGTGAACTAGTGGAATCAATGTACCAATGACAGCGATTCCAGTACTTCTTGCCGCATCTTCTGTTGACACATTCATACAAACTTTGTTCAAAGCGCTTGCTCTCGGTTCCCTATATTCAATTCTTGCTTTGGGGTTCGTGCTCATATTTAAAGCAACCCAGACAGTTAATTTTTCTCACGGGGCGTTAGCGCTAGCAGGAACCTGGTTCTTATCAATGATCTTCATGGACTGGGATATTCCCGGGCGTTGGCTACCAGGTCCGAATTGGCTTCATTGGGGCATTGCTTTATTACTCGCCATGCTTGTTACCGCAGTATTTGGCCTAATTATTGAGCGATTAACCATTCGTCCGATGATTGGAGAACCCGTCTTTTCTATGGCGGTCATTACTTTGGGATTGGAAGTTATGATCCGCGTAATCGCTGACGACGCAGTCATGCTAACTCCGCGAACTCTCGGTATCCCATGGGGTAGTGACACCTTTAAAATCGGCGGTGCATCAGTTGCATGGTCTTATATCGCCGCTGTTGTTATGGCAGCGTTTGTTTTCTTTGTTATATGGCGCTTTCTCCGCACAAGAACCGGAGTAGCAATGCAAGCAACCGCGTTTGATCAAGAAGCAGCATTGGCGCAAGGAATAAATGTAGGCATGGTTTTCGCTATCGCTTGGGCAGCTGGCTCAGCTTTAGCTGCAGCCGCAGGAATATTCGCATCAATGTCACCTTGGGCGGCAGCTGGTGTGGCCAGTCGTGAAGGAGCCTTCTTTGCTTTTAGAGCCCTACCAGCAGTAATCGTTGGAGGACTAGATTCCGTTCCCGGAGCTCTAGCCGGAGGCATGCTTATAGGGTTTGTTGAGATTTTTGCTGGACAATATCTTTCAGGTCAAGCAGGCATCTTGGGGTATGGCTATCAACAAGTAATCCCTTATGTTGTCATGCTGATCGCTCTACTTATCAAACCCTATGGTTTATTTGGAACTGAAGAGGTTCGTCGAGTATGAGAGGACGGCCCAATCTTTATACCTCGTATGCCTCTGAATCACGGTTATTTCCTACGCGCACCCAACAATTGGCTATAGGAATTGGTTTTATTCTTCTACTTCTAATGCCCTTTGACCTTCCAGTCATTGATCAAGTCCCTCTTATTCGCTTCTTAGGTGACAATGCTTGGCTCCGCGTTGTAAATCGAATGCTTATTTTCTGTATTGCATCTTTAGGTCTGAACATTCTTTCTGGTCTCGGCGGCCAAGTTTCCTTAGGCCACGCGTTTTTTATGGGGGTTGGAGCGTATACCGCAGTGCTTGTTGGGGGTCCAGGCTCATCAAATTTATGGGGATGGGGCTTACCAATCTGGATTTGGCTACCTGCTTCAGGAGTGGTCGCTGCACTTGTCGGAATTCTCGTAGCCCCTGCTGCAGTTCGAGTTCGTGGACTGTATCTCGCCATAACAACCCTTGGTTTAGTTTTCATTGGCTTACATTTGTCAAGAATTTTTCCCGAAATAGCGGGGCCAGGATCACTTGGTCGAAAATGGCCAAAACTTGAAGTAAGAATTTGGAAAGAAGAAGAACCATTTCTTGATTTTTCTCGAGATGGACATTGGTTTTGGTTTGATATCACCGACAACCAAAAAACGTATTATTTCCTTCTTGCCCTTCTAATAATTTTTGCTCTTTGGGCAGCGAATTTGGCACGGTCACGTACAGGCCGTGCTCTAGCGGCAATTCGCGACCAAGATGTAGCCGCTGAAATCATGGGAGTGCCCGAAGTAAAATATAAAACCATCGCATTCGCTATTTCTTCTTTTTATGCAGGAGTAGCTGGCGCTCTACTTGCTTCCTTTGCCGGGCAAATGCCACCCGAAGCATGGGATTTAATCTTGTCAGTAGAGTTCGTAGCCATCCTTCTCATTGGAGGAATAGGACGAATTTCTGGTGCGCTTGCCGGAACTTTCTTTGTAGTTCTATCTCCAAGATTTGTAGAAGAAATAATTGAATGGATGACCGAACAAGCTGAGGGTGACGGAGCATTTTCAGGAATGTGGGACTTCTTTATCTCTTTAGGTCATGGCGATTTCGGATTCATATCCATTAATGAAACCGCTTTGGGCTATCCGATCCCATACAGCTCTCTTGACGAAATCATTTATGGTTTGTTAATAGTGTTGTTTATGTTGTTCGAGCCTTTAGGGCTCTATGGAATTTGGATAAATATAAGAAACTATTGGAAAGGGTGGCCTTTCAGTTACTGAATTGTTCAAAAAGATCTCTGGCCATATGGCCTGAGCACAATCCCAAAGAGAGGGGAAAAATATATGAAACACGTGTCGAAATTGCTAGCACTTTTGCTGGCCTTCACGGTTGTTGCTGCAGCTTGTAGTAGCGATGAAGATTCTTCGTCGTCTTCAGCTCCAGCAGAAACAGAAGCCCCGGCTGAGACTGAAGCCCCAGCTGAGGAAGAAGCCCCAGCTGAGGAAGAAGCACCAGCTGAGGAAGAACCAGCTGAGGAAGAACCAGCTGAAATTATTTACGACTACGGGGTTGATGAGGACACCATCAGAGTTGGCGCTATTGCTGACTTAAGTGGACCTTTTGCGCCACTAGTAGTTCAAATAATTGCAGCTCAAACTGCTTACTGGGATCGAGTAAATGCAAATGGTGGCATTGCCGGAAAACAAATTGATTTCTGGGTAGAAGACAATGCCTACGATGTTCCTACACATCTTGAACGATATGAAGAGATGAGCGCTGATGACGGAGTTGTCTTCTTAAGCCAGTCAACAGGTTCACCTCACACTGCTGCAATAGCAGAAGCACTTGTTGAAGATGGTTTGGGAGCTATTCCACTTTCATGGTATTCCGGTTGGCCAGATCCAGAATTCGGCGAAAACGTATTCGAGTCCTACACAAATTATTGCTATGAATCCATTAACGCAGTGGATTATTTAGCAAATAATGTTGTTGAAGGTGACGCGAAACTCGCTGTTCTTTCATACCCAGGTGAATACGGACAAGACGGTGCAGCAGGTGCAAAAATTGCCGCTGAAGCACTCGGAATTGAAGTAGTTTACGATGGAGAAGCCGCAGTTATCCCAGGCGCTGACCAAACCCCAGTAATTACTGGATTGGTTGAATCAGGAGCGAATTTGGTATGGGTAACTACCGCACCATCGCTTCTTGCCGAACTTATGGGTGGCGCTGCTGCTACAGGATTTGAAGCAGTTTGGTCAGGAAACTCACCAACATATAACTACATGCTTTTAGCAACAGCTCTTGCTCCTATCCTTGATTCCTCGTTCTACCAGTCAACATATAACTTGACTTGGAATGCAGGAGATGTACCAGGTATGACAGACATGGTTGCTACTTTGCAAGAGGCAATCCCAGACGATCCAGTATCTGATGCATACACAATTGGTTGGACAGAAGCAATGGCAGCTCATCAAATTCTTGAAGCCGCTGCTGCATCTGGCGACTTGACCAGAGCTGGCGTTATTGCCGCAGCTAACGCAACAACTGTGGATTACATGGGTCTTGCTCCTAACCAAGGTTACGGCGGCGAGATCAATGACTACATTGTGCGCGAGTCTTACATATTTGATATCCAAGCTGATCTATTTGATGCAGCTGCAACCATTTCGGGTGGCGGAAGCACAGGTTCAGTTTTGATGAACGGTGGCCCATACGTTTCGGACGTTACCGCCGCTCACGTATATGAAGGTGCTTGCTTCGTAGCTGAGTAATCGCTTTAAAGTAATTTGGGGTGGCCGGTAAACGGCCACCCCAAATTCTTAAACTATTAGAGAATCCCAGGAAACAAATGCTTGAAATCGCCAACTTAGAAGTGGTTTATAACGAAGTAGTTCTCGTTTTGCGCGGCCTTTCCATAGAGGTCCCAGAAGGAGACATTGTGGCATTACTGGGAAGTAACGGTGCAGGAAAAACAACTACAACTCGTGCTATTACAGGTCTTTTAGATGTACATGAAGGAAAAGTCACTAAAGGCTCTGTCACCTTTAACGGTGAACAAATTGATAATAAAAACCCTTCAACAATTGTTCGTAGCGGTATAAGCCAAGTATTAGAAGGACGAAGAATATTTGCTGAACTTACCGTAGATGAAAACTTAACTGCTGGTGCGATTACCAGCAAAGACAAAGCAGCTATAAAAACTGCACATGAAAGAGTTATGACTATGTTTCCAGTTCTTGCTGAGAGACGTAAATCAGTTGCCGGATATCTTTCAGGTGGAGAACAACAAATGCTTGCAATAGGCAGAGCATTAATGGTTGACCCAAAACTTCTTATTCTTGACGAACCATCATTAGGACTCGCACCTAAATTAGTTGCTCAGATAAGAGACACAATAGTAGAGATCAACAAAGACGGAACCAGCGTTTTACTTATTGAACAAAACGCAAATATGGCCTTATCCATAGCAAATTACGGGTACATCATGGAAACAGGAAAAATTGTTATGGATGGTGTAGCCAGCAAACTACTTAAAGACGAAGATGTTCGAGAGTTCTATTTAGGACTTCACGGAGAAGGAACAGAACGAAAATCATTCAAAGATGTCAAACATTACAAACGAAGAAAGCGTTGGCTGTCATGAATCAACCTCTTCTTGAAGTCAAAGATATAAGCCTTTCGTTCAAAGGAGTGAAAGCAATCTCCAATGTCTCTTTCCAGGTGCAAGAAGGTGAATTATTTTCCATTATTGGACCAAATGGTGCAGGAAAAACATCAATATTTAACAGCATTAGTCAGGTATACCGCCCTCAGGAAGGTGACATTCTGTGGAAAGGAAACAGCATTCGGGGTCAACGACCCGATGTAGTTGCTGGCCTCGGTATCGCTCGCACATTTCAAAACATAGAACTATTCCCTCAAATGACTGTCTTGCAGAACCTCTTACTCGGAAGACATATCCGTATGAAAAGATCGTGGCTATCAGGAGCCTTTTGGGTAGGTCCAGCTAAACGAGAAGAGATGGAACATCGGCTTGCCGTAGAAGACATTATTGATTTTCTTGAAATCGAAGAATGGCGTAAACATCCAGTAGCGCTACTCCCTTACGGCTTTCAAAAAAGAGTAGAACTTGGAAGAGCTCTTGCTATGCAACCAGAACTTCTTTTACTCGACGAACCAGTTGCTGGCATGAACCTGGAAGAAACAGAAGACATGGCACGTTTCATTCTTGATATACGTAGAGAACTCGGCATCTCAATGATTCTTGTAGAGCATGACATGAGTCTTGTTATGGATATAGCAGATCGAGTTTTGGTTTTAGATTTTGGACAAAAAATATCTGAAGGCACACCAGAAGAAGTACAAAAAGACCCTGCAGTTATTGCTGCGTACCTTGGCGACGAAGAAGGATTAGCGTTAGACGCTGACTGACATGGCATCTAATGATTTTGATGCACAGCAGTTTAGTGAAATGGCTGCTCGTCAAGTCGCTAAAGAGCTTTCACATCCAGATTTAAATCTTTTCCACCTATCTTTTGCTTTTTCGCGAACCGCTACTCAATTTGCTCGTCATGTAGAAACACATGTTCATCGACCATCTGGATTGACATGGGCTGGTTTTAGAATTCTATTTACTGTTTGGGTATGCGGGAGCATGGAATCAAACCGAGTAGCACGCTTTTCTGGTCTTTCTCGAGCTTCAGTTTCTAGCGCTCTAAGAACGTTAGAACGTGACGGATTGATTACTCGAAATCCTGGAAAAAATGACCGACGATCCGTGCTCGTGTCATTAACATCTAAAGGGAAAAAAGCAGTGAAAGACGCTTACAAAGAGCAACATAAAGTTGAAGAAAATTTCTATGGGGTTCTTACAGATAAGGAAAAAAAGATACTGATTGAGTTGATAGAGAAAATTCTTTTTTCTTCCAATGAAGAAAATTAGAGATGTACTTGCTTACTTTCTGGATCATAAAACGGGCGAAAAGAAGCTGTGGCTGGAAATCTTTTACCGTTGATTTCAACTTCAAATGAACCTTCTATAACTTGATCACGGGGAACATCAACTTCGTGAGAAACGTAACCCATGCCTAAAGCAGCGCCTACCGTATGCCCATACATCCCAGATGTGATCCTTCCGACAATTGTTCCATCTTTATAAACCGGCTCATTGTGGTAAAGCAAAGGTTTAGGATCATCAATACGAAATTGAACAAGGCGTCGAGTGATACCGGTTTCGCGCTGCGACAGTAAAGCATCACGCCCAATGAAACCACCAGGCTTATCCCATGCAACACCCCAAGAAAGCCCAGCTTCTAAAGGAGTGTCTTCATCACATATGTCGTCTCCCCAATGCCGGTAAGCCTTTTCCATTCTTAAAGAGTTCATAGCGTGCATTCCTGCTAGCTCTAACCCATTTGGTTGTCCTGATTCCCAAAGTTGGTCAAAAGCCCCAACAGCAAATTCAGTTGGCAAATAAATTTCCCAACCAAGTTCACCCATATATGTACGGCGTACCGCAATAGCCCGAGCGTAACCAAAGTCAATTTCTTGAAGTGTCCCAAATGGGAAAGCCTCATTTGAAAGGTCAGCATCAGTTATTGGAGAAACAAAATCTCTTGCTTTTGGTCCAAAAATTCCCAAAGTCGCCCAAGCCGACGTCACATCAGTTACAGCCACACGTGACCCATCAGGAACGTTACGAATAATCCAATCCGAGTCTTTCAATTGAGTTGTATAGGCAGTAACAACTAAGAATCTCTCTTCATCTAAACGATTAACAGTCAAGTCAGCTTCAATCCCACCCCGATCATTAAGCCAAGTCGTATACACCGAAGTTCCTGGTTGCACATCAACATTTGCTGAAGAAATTTTGTTAAGCACCGCTGCTGCATCAGGGCCTTGAACCAAAATTTTCGCTAAAGATGTTTGATCAAACAAAGCGGCATTTTCTCTACAAGCCCGATGTTCAGCAGCTGAATGTTCAAACCAATTCTGACGCCCATATGTGTATTCATATTTGGGTTCAACACCTTCAGGAGCAAACCAATTTGGTCGTTCCCAACCGCCATTTTCACCATGACATGCCCCAAGATTGATAAGCCGATCATGGAAAGGTGAACGTCGCACACCCCGAGCAGTTTCGACTTGTCGGAAAGGCCAATGCATCGCATACAACAAGCCAAGTGATTCAACTGAGCGATCATGTAAATAACGACGATTGGTTTGAAATGGTTGAGCGCGCCGGATATCAACATCCCATAAATCCATCGGCGGCCGACCGTCAACGATCCACTCTGCAAGCACTTTCCCAGCGCCACCGGCAGATTGGATACCTACAGAATTAAATCCAGCTGCGACAAAATGATTATCAAGTTCAGGGGTTGGGCCGAGTAAATATCTATCATCTGGAGTAAAAGCTTCAGGACCATTAAAGAAAAGACGGATCCCTATTTCATTTAAAATAGGGATGCGTTCACATGCTCTTTCATATACCGGAGCTAGATGATCCCAGTCTTCATCAAGTTGCATAAATGGGCGATCATGAGGTAATCCCTTAGCCCCAAAAGGTTTAGCAATAGGTTCAAAGGCGCCAACAAGTAATCTTCCAGCATCTTCTTTTACATAAATACAGTTATCTGTATCACGAAGAACGGGGAGCCCTGAAGGAAGATCAGGGACTGGTTCTGTTACAAGATAAAAATGTTCGCATGCGTGAAGTGGAATATTGACTCCTACATCCCGACCAAGTTGATGTGACCACATTCCCGCAGCGGTCACAACATACTCGGCGTCAATCGGACCATTATCAGTATCAACCCCGATAGCTCTTCCGTCTGAAGTGCGGATTGACTCCACTGAAATACCTTCAACAATTTTCGCACCATTCTTTTTAGCTACTGCGGCCAACGCCATAGTGGTATCGACCGGTGAAGCTTGACCATCGCTAGGTATCCAAACTCCGCCAAGAATCCCATCAGGATTTATAAGAGGCCAACGCTCAACTAGTTCATCTGCTTCAATTACTTCAATATCTACATCAAAACAGCGAGCCATCCCTGCCCCACGAACTAACTCTTCCAAGCGTTCGTGGTTATCAGCGACACTTAAAGAACCAACTTTTTTAAAGCCAGTTGGATGATCCATATCATGCTCAAGCCGATGATAAAGATCAGCACTATACGCTGCCAGTCGGGTCATATTATGCGTTGCACGAAGTTGACCAACTAGACCAGCAGCATGCCAAGTCGTTCCGCTAGTTAACGTGTGTCGTTCAAGTAAAACGACATCTGTCCAACCCAATTCCGTTAAATGATAGGCGATACTGGCACCAACAATCCCACCACCAATAATGACTACTTGGGCTCTTTCTGGAACATTTTTGGCCATATAACAATCTCTCTATAAGTTTCCGAAAAGTAAATCTTGTGGTTTGATAATGCCGGAAGTACGTTACTTCTTCAAATAAAAACCTTTATGGTCGCATCTATTTTTATGATTAGTTAGGACACTATCTCAATCAAACAATAAGATTATTAGTCAGGAAAAATCAAATGAATGACATCTTCCTTAAGTGGCAAAAAAAAGCAAAAGAAAGTCCAATCCGCATAGTGCTTGCTGATCTCGGAGATCCACGGGCCGATGAAGCCGCTCAACGATTAAGCGAAGAAGAACTAGCACAAATAATTCCTCCATCAATAGATTCAAATAACCCATATACACAATTGGCGATAGACAACGGGTTAGATCCATCTGACCCATTAGTTGCATCTGCTTTATTAGTAAAAAATGGTGATGCGGATGCTGCAGTTGCCGGAGCGACTCGACCAACAGCAGATGTTCTTAAAGCCGGTTTACAAATACTTGGAGTGTCCCCACAAGTGGAAATAGTAAGTAGTTGCTTTCTGATGGTTCTCCCAAGCGGAAACCAATTTGCTTATGGTGATTGTGCAGTCATTCCAGATCCAACCTCAGAACAACTTGCTTCAATAGCAATTTCTACAGCTTTAACATTTGAAGCACTCACTGGAGAGGATCCTCGAATTGCCATGCTTTCTTTTTCAACACATGGAAGCGCTAACCATCCGCGAGTAACAAAAGTTAAGAACGCTACAGATCTCGTAAGGAAACACGATCCAGAATTAATTGTTGATGGAGAATTACAGTTTGATACAGCAGTGGTACCGGAAATAGCTCAAAATAAAGCCCCCAACTCTCCAGTCGCAGGCAATGCCAATGTGTTCATCTTCCCAGACTTAGATTCTGCAAACATCGCATACAAAATAACTGAGCGATTAGGCGGAGCGCGGGCCATAGGCCCACTACTTCAAGGACTGAATGGAATCTTTCACGATTTATCTCGAGGATGTTCAACCCAAGACATTGTTGATATATCTATTGTTTCCGCACTTCAAACAGTTGCTTACAAGAGGTAGTTAATGACATTCACCGCGGTAATTGTCGTCCTCTTATCGGTAGTTTTTCACGCTTCATGGAACGCGCGAATACACAAAATGAACAGCCCAGATATTGTTCTTATTCTCAGTTACTTTATTGTTGGTTTACTTTGCTTCCCCTTTCTTCTCGTTGATCCACCAACTGGAGTAATTAAATTTCTTATTCCGTCAGCACTTGCTCAAAGTGTTTATATGTGGATGCTTGGGACCGCCTATCGAGATGGAAGCCTTGGAATTGCTTACCCAATTTCACGCGGTACCGCTCCGTTGCTAATCGGCATAGGAGGGTGGGTATTTTTAAGTGAAACTCCCTCAATACCAACGATATTAGGACTCATAACATTAGTTATAGGTCTATTCATACTTGCTGGACTTGGACAAAAAATAGGTGAACGCAAAGCCGTACTTATGGCTGCCGTTAGTGGTCTAGCAACAGTTGGGTATTCATTACTAGATGCCAAAGCCGTTGACGAAACAAATCCGTTAAGTTATTTCTCAGTAATCGCCCTCATGAGTTCAACAACGGTTCTGTGTTGTCGTCGGATACCTTTTGCTCGCATTAAGCAATCATTTTTCCCTGCGGTCACAATAGGTGCTCTTCAAGGAGGCTCCTATCTTCTAATTCTTCTTGCTTTCCGCTGGGCTCAAGCTGGGCAAGTAGCCGGATTACGTCAACTTTCTATTCCCCTTGGAGTGTTTTTAGCAAGCGAAGCATTAGGAAAAAGATCATGGACTGGAGTCACCCTTGTAGCAGCTGGAGCTGCATTAGTTGTTTGGTGAAAAATTCTAAATACAAGAATTTTTATCTAATCAAATTGAATTTCAATTAGTGTGCCAAAGCCAGCAAGGACTAGAAGCGTAACCCAGGACAGGCTTCCCAAGAGTAGTGGTTTAATACCTAGACCTTTAATTGAGTTAAGACGTATGCCGGCCCCTAAACCAAACATTGCAGCCGTAATTAAGAAATTTCGAATTTCACCAATCGTGTCAAGAAACCCGTCAGTTAAAACTTCTGTAGAACTCAAAGCTGCTGCCGCAATAAACCCCAAAATAAAAATTGGTATTGGGAATGTTTTTCGTTGATCTTTTGTAATCGTTTTTTTGCTATTTAATGAAATTAAAAGAAGCATTGGAGCTAACAATAAAATTCGACAAATTTTTACGATCACAGCAGCATCAAGAGCGCTTTCGCCCGCAGTAGAGGCAGCTGCTACCACTTGACTCGTGTCATGTACGGATAACCCAATCCACCACCCCAATGTGTTCATTTCAAAATCAAAAACTGGTTGAAGAATTGAAAAAAGAAGAATTGAAATAGATCCAAAAATTGTTACCAACCCGACTGCATAGCCAGTTTCTTTGTCATCCGCTCCACTCAACGGCTTTACTGCCGCAATAGCTGATATTCCACATATTGGAAAACCTGCTGCTACTAGAAGAGTAAGAGGCTGAGAAACAGAAACCTTTTTCCCTAACCAGATGATTAAAGAAAACGAGATTCCTACAACACAAATAATTATGAGAATTCCAGCAAGGCTTCCGATTTTTGAGATTTCAGAAAAAGCGAGTCTAAACCCCAGTAAAGAGATGCCTATTTTTAGTAGTTGGCTAGAAGAAAAATCCAAAGATGGGTTTATCCAAGTGCCAGTAAATCCAGTGTTTACAAAAACGATTCCCATTAATAGAGCGATCACTACAGCAGATAAAGCGTCATTTAGTAGTTCTAATTGAGCAAGTTGCCTAGCCAAGAAACTAATTCCAATTATGAACAACAGTCCATAAATATTCTCTTTAAGCCATGCCCATTGATAGTGAAGAAATGGCCGTTCAAATTTTTGAGAAATTTTAGAAGAATAATTCAAAAGATTACTTTCGCCAGTCGTATGTTTTTAAATCAGTGCAGCCTAAAGAGGCAAGTTCTACACTGGCCAGTTTTAATGGCGGAAGGTATGGGATTTGAACCCATGGTGACCCGGAGGCCACAACGGCTTTCGAGGCCGCCCCATTCGTCCGCTCTGGCAACCTTCCATAAACGAGGTTAGCCATCAGCACAGTTTTGACCACCTATCTATGTTCAGAGAAAAATTTTGCTAATAAATCTGAACTCTCTTCTGCGAGCACTCCACCAATAACAGGGAATTCATAGTTAAGACGCGGATCAGAACCAACGTGTATTAATGAGCCCAATGCTCCAGCATCCATACTTGCTGCCCCGTAAACGACTTTTCCAATACGCGCCGCCCACGCAGCTCCAGCACACATCGGACATGGTTCAAGAGTTACAAATAAGGTTGCCTCAGTAAGCCGCCAATCACCAATGACTTTTGATGCATCTTGAAGGGCCAAAATTTCTGCATGAGATGTTGGGTCATGATCAGATTCTCTTTGGTTATGTCTTCTGGCAATTATTTCGCCATTAACTACGACTACAGCCCCTACAGGAACTTCTCCCTTAGAGGCCGCCATTTGAGCTTCTTCAAGAGCTACAGCCATAATGTCTTTATGATCCACATAAAGACATTACGCTAATTTAAAGCCAATACCTGTTCTCAAGCGTGACGGCCAGGTGGACTGCGGCACTCTAAAGACTCCGCTGAGAGCTGCTGCCTTCCGACCCTGACTCGGTTCACGGGCTTTAGTCGCACAGGACCCAGCCGCCACACTCCAAAACAGGTATTGAATAACGATACCCTTGAACATTAGTTCTTATCTACGGATAAAAATCAGGAAGGTTGCCTGAGCGGCCGAAAGGGATGCCTTGGAAAGGCATTGTGGCTTCATTGTCACCATGGGTTCGAATCCCATACCTTCCTCCGCAAAATGAAAGAGTTTGACTACGGGTTAAGCGATCTTTGACATGAGGACTATGGTGAGTGGTGTATGCAGTACACATCGCTTTATCGTCGATATCGGCCTCGCCGATTTTCAGAAATTCGTGGGCAAGAACACGTAGTTGCCGCATTAAGTAATGCCGTTAAAGAAAACCGAGTTCATCATGCTTACTTATTAAGTGGCCCAAGGGGGACAGGTAAAACTACTGCAGCTCGGATTCTGGCAAAAGTACTAAATTGTGACACGCCGGCTGAAGGAGAACCTTGTTGCTCATGCGACTCTTGTATCGCTATTGAAACAGGAAACTCATTTGATTTACACGAATTAGATGCTGCGTCAAACAACAAAGTAGATGATATGAGAGATCTCCTTGGGAAAGTAGCCCTTGGGACACCAGGAAGAACCAAGGTGTATCTTCTTGATGAAGTTCACATGCTTACTCCGGGAGCAGAAAATGCTTTATTAAAAACTCTTGAAGAGCCACCGGAGCATGTGATTTTTATTCTTGCAACAACCGAACCCCATAAAGTTGTTGAAACTATACGAAGCCGGTCACAACATCTCGAGTTAAACCTTCTTTCATCAGAAGACTTAGAGTCACTCGTAGAGGATGTTGTCGCTGACGCAGAACTAGAAGTTGATGAAGAAGGTAAGGCTCATGCAGTACGTGCTGGTCGCGGTTCGGCACGTGACACTCTTTCCGCTTTAGATCGGGTTGTTTCCGGCGGAATGATCACTGACGATGCAACCGTTCAAGATTTGCTGATTGCTCTCGCCGAAAAAGATGCTTCAAAGGCTTTAGGAGCTGTTAGTTCCGGAATATCAAGAGGTCGTGAACCAAGAGTGATTGCTGAAGACTTATTAAGCGCATTACGTACAGCTTTTCTTTTAAAGATGGGAGTTCCTTCAGACCAAATTGGAGAAAGTGAAGTAAGTAAATCACAATCATTCTCTGACCTTGTAACCCCAGGCCTAATCACAAAATCCCTTGAAACAATAGGCGTAGCATTAGTTGATATGCGCCGCGCTCCAGACCCAAGAGTCGATTTAGAAGTTGCTTTAGTTCGACTAACTCGTGAAGAAGAACCCAATCAAGAATTGATTCAAGAGTTAACGAAACGAGTGAACGAGCTTGAACAAAAACTTTCTTCTATGCCTACTACTGTTGCCGCTAAGCCCAGTTCTAAAGCAAGAGAAATTTTAGGCAAATCAAGCAGAGCAGAAAATAAGGAACAAGGTGATGGTGGCAATGAATCTTCCCCTGAAGAGTCTCCGCCTGAAATAGAAGAAAATAAAAATCATGGTTCAAACGACCAACTAAAAATCGCGGATCTAGAAGAAGCCTGGGAAACAATAGTTAAAGGTATGTCAAAGCGTGCACGATCTCGTTTAGCAGCATCAAAGATAGTTGAAGTCGTTGGCAATGAAGTTGTGATTGGATTGCCAAATGAACCGCATCGAGCTCGATGTGAGGAACTTGTTGAAGATATAAAAGAAGCATTATCAAGCCGTTTTGCAGTAGCGGTGGACCTTCAACTAATTGTTGCTTCAGCAGTTATAGAGAAACCAGAGCCAAAATCTGAAAAAGCTCAGGATGTAGAAGAAGTTGACATCACGGAGTCAACCTCAGCTGAACAGTTTGAGGGATCAGCTACAGACCAAATAATTAAAGCATTTCCTGGTGCGGAAATAATAGATTCAGAGTCGTGAAATAACCATGTATGCCGATGCTGTTCAAGATGCGATTGATGAACTAGGTCGCTTACCAGGTATAGGGCCGAAGTCAGCTCAACGGCTGGCATTCCACTTAATGAAATTACCAGCTGAAGATGTTGAACGTTTCGTTAATGCCATTTCTGAAATGAAGTCACGTATCCAATTTTGTTTACAATGCTTCAATATCTCTGAGGCAGAAACTTGTGGAATCTGTGAAGACTCCCGGCGGGAAACAGGGTTACTTTGTGTCGTTGAAGAAGCTCGAGACATTGTGGCGGTGGAGCGAACAGGGGAGTTTCGTGGCCGGTATCACGTCTTAGGCGGAGCAATAAGCCCAATAGAAGGAATAGGCCCAGATCAACTAAATATTTCACAACTTCTTGCCCGAATTGATAGCGAGCAGATCACTGAAGTGATTCTTGCTACAAATCCAAATATTGAGGGAGAAGCAACGGCGATGTATTTAGCTCGACTATTGGGTCCACTAGGAGTAACAGTGAGTAAAGTAGCGACCGGTCTTCCCGTCGGAGGAGACCTTGAATACGCTGATGAACTCACCCTTGGTCAGGCATTAGAAAAACGTCACATTTTGGAGGAAAACTGATAGAAGAAAAATAGAAAACGTCTTCTTGACTGTTGCTGGCCAGTCTCGAAGACGTTTTCTGAGTTGGGTGGAGGGGCCCCAACGTGTTGCGATTATGTTACAACTTTGACAAGAAAGTAACAAGTAAGTCAAATTGAAGACGAAAAAACATCAAAACTCTTGAAAAATGATGGATTTCAGACAAGAAAATGGAAAAATTTGCCACACTGTGGCAACAATGAGAGAAAGTATAAAAGTGCTTCGTTAACCGAAGCAAAATAAAAGTAAGGAACAAAGGGGTAAAGATGGACTTGGATCAAATTGACCACGTAGCAATCGCAGTGCATGACTTAGACGCTGCAATTGATTACTACCAACGCGCTTTTGGCTCTCAAGTAGCTCACCGAGAAATAGTCGAAAGAGACGGCGTAGAAGAAGCTTTAATTCCCATAGGAGAGTCATATATCCAACTCACAACCGGTACTCGACCTGACTCACCCATCTCAATCTTTCTTGAACGCAACGGAGAAGGAATACACCATATTGGTTATCGAGTTAAAGATTGTGCCACAGCAATAGAAGCAGTGGTAGCTGCAGGGAGCAAAGCGATTGATGAGACCCCCCGTCCAGGATCCAGAGGAACAACCGTTGCTTTTATACACCCAAAAGGCGCGTTAGGTACCCTCATTGAACTCGTTGAGGACCCGAACCAATAGCTCTTATGGAAGTTCACTTGGTTGACGGCACATATGAACTATTCCGCCATCACTTTGCGGTGCCTTCACATATTACTAACGAAGGCATTGAGGTAGCCGCTGTTCGAGGAGTACTTACTTCAATGATGAGTTTGTTGGAGCAGAATGCAACCCATATTGGAATTGCTACTGATCGCGTTGTTGAGTCTTTCAGAAACGAAATGTTTGATGGATATAAAACAGGAGAAGGAACACCTCCTGAACTTTTTTCTCAGTTTCCACTTCTAGAAGCTGCGTTAGATGCCGCAGGATTCGCTGTTTTTAGTATGGAAAGATATGAAGCAGATGATGCGATGGGAGCAGCAGCAGTAAAAGCAGCATCAGACTCAAGAGTTACTCAAGTTTTAATATGTACACCAGATAAAGATCTTGCACAGGTTGTAAACGACAAAAATGGGATAGTCCAATTTGATCGAAGAAAAGAATTCATTTACGACGAACAAGCTGTCAGAGACAAATTTGGAATACTTCCAGAATCAATTCCCGATTATCTTGCGTTAGTAGGCGACACTGCCGACGGTATTCCAGGTCTTTCAGGGTGGGGAGCGAAATCTTCTTCCACAATTCTTGCTCATTACAAACATTTAGAAAATATTCCAAAGAATCACGAGGAGTGGCAAATATCCCTACGTGGAGCACATAAGCTCTCTACTACATTTTCTGATCAATTTGAAGACGCACTTTTATATCGACAATTAGCGACTTTAGATCTAAATGCTCCTGTAATGGAAAATGTTGATGAACTGCTTTGGACTGGGCCAAAAAAGCATTTTTCTGATGTTTGCGAACATCTTGATGCACAAAGAATTTCTGATCGAGCAGATTCTTTAGCTGCTTCGAGAAGCTAATCAAATAGCAAATACTGCAATCTAAGAACTTTCTTTCGGTACCCTAAGAATCAAATGAGTCAATATTCAATGAACGAACGTCTTGACGATTTACGTCGCCGGAAAGAAGAAGCTCTTAATGCCGGCTCTGAGAGGGCTGTCCAACGACAGCACGATAAAGGAAAAATGCTGGCACGTGAACGCATTGAATATCTTCTTGACCCAGGCTCGTTCAATGAAATAGACATGCTCGTACGACACAGAGCTCACGACAGTGGATTAGAAGAAAGACCCTACACCGATGGTGTCATTACCGGGTGGGGAACAATAGATGGAAGAAAAGTCTTTGTATTCTCTCAAGATTTCACTGTATTTGGTGGAGCGCTCGGAGAAGTGTTTGCTCAAAAACTTCATAAAGTCATGGATCTTGCTCAATCAGTTGGTGCACCAATGATTGGTTTAAATGATGGTGCAGGTGCCCGCATTCAAGAAGGAGTAGTCAGTCTTGATGGGTATGGAGGTATTTTCTGGCGGAATGTTCAATCCTCAGGAGTTATTCCACAAATCAGTGTGATTCTCGGCCCATGTGCAGGCGGAGCGGTTTATAGCCCAGCAATGACGGACTTCATATTTATGGTGAGAGAAAAATCACACATGTTCATTACTGGACCTGACGTAGTGAAAACAGTTACTGGAGAAGAAATAACACTTGAAGAACTTGGTGGGGCATCAAGCCACTCAACAAAATCAGGAGTATCAACTTTTGTAGGAGAAACAGAAGAAGAAGTACTTGATGAAGTCAAAATACTTCTTTCTTATCTTCCATCCAACAATTTAGAAGTAACACCCTTAGTAACAAGTGAAGATCAGCCAGAACGTTCATGCCCCGAGCTAAACGATCTAATGCCTGATAGTCCGAATATGCCTTACGACATGAAAAAAGTAATTACAGAAGTACTAGATGACAACGACTTCTTCGAATATCACTCTTCGTGGGCTCAAAATATCGTTTGTGGGTTTGGTCGCTTAAATGGTCGCAGTGTTGGAATTGTCGGAAATCAACCAATGGTTTTAGCAGGAGTTTTAGATATTCAAGCTGCAGAAAAGGCTTCACGCTTTGTACGTACATGCGATGCATTTAATATTCCTTTAATCACTTTTGTTGATGTCCCAGGTTTTCTCCCTGGTGTTGATCAGGAATACGGAGGGATAATTCGTCACGGCGCCAAACTTCTGTATGCCTATTGCGAAGCGACAGTTCCTCGCATTCAAGTCATAACTCGAAAAGCTTACGGAGGAGCGTATGTCGTTATGGATTCAAAATCTGTTGGATCAGACTTATCGCTAGCTTGGCCGTCAGCAGAACTCGCAGTTATGGGCCCTCAAGGAGCGGTCGAAATCGTTTATAGAAGAGAAATTGAAGCGGCATCTGATCCTGAAGCGCGTCGTGTTGAACTTGTTGATGAATACACCGAAAAATTTGCGAGTCCTTACGTTGCAGCAGAAAGAGGCTTCATCGATGAAGTAATTGACCCTGCCGAAACTAGATCTCGTTTAATTTCTGGGTTAGAAGTTCTTTCCACAAAAAGATCTGATATTCCCCAACGTAAACACGGAAACGTTCCACTTTAATATGGCACTCGATCGACCTATTCAAATTGAAGCATCGGGAGCTACTTCAGATGAAATTGAAGCAATTATCTTGGCTTACCAAGAGCTTTGGCCTGAACCAGTAGCCACTACAACTGCAATTCAATCAACAGTTTGGAGATTTTCAGGTCGTTGGTGGGCAGATCAACCAAGATATTTTGGTTCGTCTCATACTATTCAGCATCCCAATTAGGGCTTATCTCAACAGTTAACTTCTTTATTTCTTCCAAATACGTTTCACGTTCTATTTCAGAACACCCCAATGTTTGAAGATGATCAGTTAACCACTGAACATCAATTAATCGTGAACCGCCATCATCCATTAGATTTACTAAACCAACTAACGCAACTTTTGACGCATTGCTTTTCCGATGAAACATTGATTCACCAGCAAATAATCCACCGACACTTACCCCATAAAGTCCGCCGGCCAAGCCATCTTCATCCCAAGCTTCAATTGAATGAGCCCAACCAAGATTATGCAAATCAATGTAGGCAGAAATGATTTGGCTATCAATCCATCCTTTAGAACGGCTTGGATTAGCACACGAAACAATTACTTCCTCAAAAGCAGTATCAACTCTAATTTCAAAATTTTTTAAGGATTTTTCAAGTGATTTACTTATGTATAAATCATCGATACGCAACACACCGCGAGGGTCTGGCGACCACCACCCAATAATTCCTTCTTCTTCCAAAGGCATCGGGAATAAACCGTTTCGATAAGCCGCTAACAAAGTACTTGGTGTTATATCTGCACCTACTGCTACCAGTCCGTTTTCATCTGCACTTGATGCTGGTGGAAATAACCAAACGCTCTCCTGAGGTTCTGTAGTCATTGCCTAAATCTGACTAATTGGTTACTGGATCAGCAAGTATCTCAACTGAATTCACAACAACGTCTCTGATTGGCCCGCCTCCATAAGGAGAAGTTTCGTCTACTTCGTAAAGATCCATCATTGACTGAAGAACAGTTAAACCTTCTTCATCTGTTTCTCCAAAAACGATGTAGCTGCCTTGACCGTTCAGAACAGCAACTTCGTCTCCAGTTGTGAAGAAAAATTGGGCGCCAGAAGAGTTCGGGCCAGAACTGCGAGCCATTACTAGTTGGCCTGCTTCATAAGTAAATGGCCCGAAGGTAGATCCTCCGCTTGTTGAAAAGAGACCGCCTTCATCTGGGATGGTGTAGCCAGGGCCAGGATCACTCCAATCATTAGTGTGAGGAGATCCACCCTGAATAATGGCAAGCGAAGGGTCGAATCTAAAAAGCAAAGTGTCGTCATAATATTTAAACCTGCTCAAAACAATAAAATTGTTTACTGTTTCAGGTGCTCGATCCGTATCCAACGAAACCTTTATTTCACCTTCTGATGTATTAAATATTGCGGTGTAGGTATGACCGTTTTTCAAACACCAAACAGGGCGTTTTTCAAAGTTTAATTTTCTCTCTTGTGTCCCATCTTCTACAGGGCAGTCAGTTACTTCTTCAATGATGACTTCAGTTGATGTGTTATCACCACGGTTACTGTAAGCGAAAATAGCGGCAATTAGCCCACCGATCATTACAACTACTAATACAACTCCAGTAATGATCATTGGAGATGAGTACCGGTTTGTACCGGTACTTTTTGATGAAGACTTCGCTTTTTTAACCATGACCAAGAACCCTAACAAATCTTGTTAGCCAGTTTGGTAAAACTCATACCTCTCAATAGGTTGCTCTCAGTTATCCTGTAGGTATGGCCTTGGTAATACAAAAGTTTGGTGGAACTGCGGTAGGCGACCCTGAGCGCATACAGGCAGTAGCTGAACATGTATCGAGAACTATTCGTCGCGGCGATCAAGTGGTAATGGTTGTTTCTGCTATGGGTAAAGAAACAGATGATCTCTTGCGTTTAGCTTCTGAAGTTTCGTCAACGCATCCAGGAAGAGAAATGGACATGTTGATAACTGCTGGTGAACGTAAAGCAACTGCACTTATGTGCATGGCATTACATGATCTTGATATACCTGCAGATTCGTTCACAGGAAGCCAAGCAGGATTTCTTACTGACACAACACATACAAACGCAAAAATTATTGAAGTTCGACCTGATCGTGTAAGAGAAGCATTAGACGCTGGAAGAGTCGCAGTAGTTGGCGGTTCTCAAGGTGTTTCAACTGACAATGATGTGACATTTCTTGGTAGAGGCGGATCAGACACCACAGCAGTTGCTTTAGCACACGCTTTAAATGCAGATGTTTGTGAGTTATACACCGACGTAACTGGAGTATTTACTACTGATCCACGGCTTGTCCCATCAGCAAGGAAAATGAACACAATTTCTTTTGATGAATTACTTGAAATGACCGCAACCGGTTGTCCAAAACCTGCAATGCGATCAGTTGAGTACGCTCGTACCCATAGAGTCAAATTACATGTCCGATCAGCGTTCACTTGGCAAGAAGGAACGTGGGTAACTGAGGAGGAACCCAATATGGAACAAGCCATTGTTTCAGCTATTACACACGATGATTCAGAAGCGAAAATGACTATTAACGGAGTGCCAGATAAACCTGGTGTTGCGGCACAAGTATTTCGATCATTAGCTAACCAAGACATTAACGTCGACTTGATTGTTCAAAACGTCTCAGATCATGGGGTAACTGACATTTCATTTACCGTTCCTCATGATGACGTAAGCCATGTTGAAAAAATACTTAATCAAATAGCCGGAGAACTTGAAGCACAAGGAGTATCAATTGATACTGAAATCGCAAGAGTCAGTGTAGTCGGAGCAGGAATGCGTACTAATCCAGGAGTCGCAGCGAAGATGTTTGAAGTTTTAGCTGATGAAGGAATAAACATTGCAATGATTTCAACTTCAGCAATTCGGATAAGTTGTGTTGTTCAAGAGAACCGTGTTGAAGATGCAGTAAAGGCATTACACACAGCCTTCAATCTATCAACAACATAAATCTACTTGCCAAGACAACAGCGTTAGGTACGCTATAGATATGACTTCTTCTAACTCAAATATTGCAGTCGTTGGTGCCACCGGACAGGTAGGTACCGTTATGCGGCAGTTACTTTCTGAAAGAAATTTTCCAGTTGGGGACTTAAGATTCTTTGCCTCTGCACGATCAGCCGGCACAACATTGCCATGGAAAGACAAAGAGATCGTTGTAGAAGACGTCGCTACAGCTGATTGGTCAGGAATAGACATTGCTTTAGCGAGTGCAGGTAAAACAGCGTCACTTCAATATTCCCCAGTCATGGCAGAAGCAGGAATTACTGTCATTGATAACTCATCGGGATGGAGAAACGACCCAGAAGTCCCTTTAGTTGTTTCTGAGGTAAACCCAGAAGCACTTGATGACATTCCAAAAGGAATTATTGCAAACCCTAATTGCACAACAATGGCAGCCATGCCAGTTCTTGCTCCTTTACATCGAGAAGCTGGTTTAGAAGCACTAGTTATTGCTACCTATCAAGCAGTTTCTGGAGCGGGACTAGTTGGAGTAGAAGAATTAGCCACACAAGTTCGATCAGTAATTGATGATGCTCCCTTACTTACACATGACGGCCAAGCAGTCCAATTCCCAGAACCATCATCTTTCCCTCGTACCATCGCATTCAATGTAATTCCACATGCCGGGTCATTCGTTGACGATGAACGTGATGAAACTGAAGAAGAACAAAAACTGCGAAATGAAAGTCGGAAGATACTTGGGATACCTGAGTTAAAAGTATCAGGAACATGCGTAAGAGTTCCTGTCTTCACTGGTCACTCACTTTCAATTCATGCAAGATTTAATAAAGCATTAAGCCCTGAACGTGCCAAAGAATTGCTAGCTGATTCCCCAGGAGTTGTTCTATCGGATGTTCCAACCCCTATTGATTCCGCTGGTACCGATCCAACAATAGTTGGACGTATCCGTAGTGATGAAACGGTCGAAAATGGACTAGCCCTTTTTCTTTCAGGAGATAACCTCCGAAAAGGAGCAGCTCTTAACACTATTCAAATAGCGGAAGAACTCCTAAAACGCCGAGGCTAAGGCGGATCGGTAACATATCGGCTGATCGCTTCCTCAAGAGACAGATCAAGTTGGTTAGCCAAACTAGCTAGCCACGCTAAAACATCACCTAATTCATGTAACTTGTCGGCATCAGTTCCTTTTCTAACCGCTTGGGCAAGTTCACCAACTTCTTCGCAAAGCCACGCGACAGTTGGGGCAAGGCCACGCTCTCTATCTTCTTCTCCATACAAGTCTTCAACAAGCTTTTGAACTTCATTTAATTCCATACAGTCACCGTACTGTAAATAGGGTAAGTATCCCCGATCACAATAGGCCAATAGAGCAAAATAGAAACGTGCTCAGTGATGACCAAGCAACTCATATATTGCAAGCATTAGATGCTCTTGATGAATTAGAAGCAGCAGCATTAAAACTATTACGAGCAGAACTTCAATCAGGCCAAACAATAGATGGACTAATCGTCGATCCACTTACTGAAGGCTCACGACTAGATCTCTTATGCCTTACGGATACTTTGGCAGTTGATTTATTATCAGTGTTAGGGCGAAGAGAATCAATAGCCCGGTTAATAGAAACGGCACCAAATTCTTCGGCACGGGATGCAATCGCTCACCATTTTGCACGAGGCACCGTTTAATTTAAGGATGTGGTTCAAGTTCTGGAGCCACTTCTGACGCTGGACCAGTAATACCGTAAGTAACCGCACTCACAATTACGATCGCCCCAATAACTGTGGCATTTGCAGGTACTTCGCTGAAAAAAAGCCACGCCCAAATTGAGGCACAAACAGTTTCAATTGGTGTAAAAAGACTGACTTCTGCGGCCGGCGCATAGCGAGTAGAACTCGCAAGTAAAAACCGCGCTAAAGGTCCAAAAGATGCGCCCATCGCCAAAGTCGCTAAAAATGCATCACGATCTATTGTTGAAGGGGAAGCAGGAATAGAAGTTACTACGACAATAAAAATTGCTGCAGCGAGCACAACAAGGATTCTCGGCAAATCAGGGTAACGACGCCAAATCGTTAAATTAAATGCATAGCCACTTATTCCAGCAAGAGCTAAAAGATCTCCTCCGATACCTCCACCGGACATAGACCCGCCAACAATTATTAGAACACCGACACCAGTGATAAAAATTGATCGCCATGTGCGCGGGGATGTGTATTCACGGATTGTAAGACGAGCAAAGAAAGCTGCCAAAATTGGTGCAGAAGCAAGAATCGCAACCACATTCGATACCGAGGTAAGAGTTACCGAGACTGTAAATGCGGTTGTACTAAAAGAAGCAAGTAAACCAGTAAAACAAAGAACTTTTAAGTGCTTTTTTATTTCGCTAAAAAGTTGACTTCCATAGGTTCTCCAAGCTGCAACAAATACCACAGGTATAGACCAGACTCCGGCCATAAAAGCGATTGTCCACCCGCTTGAAGGCTGTGCAATTCGAATGAATAGCGAGTCACTGGACACTAAAAACATCCCAGTACCGGCCATCAATAAACCTAATTGACGCCCGGAGGGAATATTTTGCAACTTTCTCATCGCGTGACCCTAACTTGTTTACATCAAATTATTGTTCATGCTCTCTTTCATCGCTGAAAAAATTTCATCAAAAGACCCAAAACGAGACAATGATGTGACACAATGCGCGAGTGGAGCAACAACCAAATATTTTGTTAATTACGATCGATCAGTGGCGAGCTGATTGTCTAGGAGCACTTGGAAACTCACTTATCAAAACTCCGAATCTTGACAAACTGGCATCCCAAGGAACTTTATTTAGCGCTCACCATACCCAAGCTTCTCCGTGCGCCCCCAGCCGTGCATGCTTACTGACCGGCACTTACCAGCACACAAACAGAGTTGTGTTTAACGGAACGCCACTCGATGCAAACTTTACAAACTTGGCCTTGGAAGCACGTTCTGGAGGGTATGATCCACAACTTTTTGGACATACTGACACCACAATTGATCCACGTACCGTTGACGAAAACGATCCGCGCCTACGCACTTATGAAGGACCATTACCAGGGTTTACGGTCGCCCTTGAGTTACCTGAAGAAAGGGAATCTTGGTATCAGTGGCTACAAGAAAGAGGTTATGACATCTCTGATCGCGAGAAATTTTTAAAGCCCAGAGAAGACATCCCTATTCCGAAAAACAAAGGAATGACTTGGCCACCTTCAGTTTTTTCTTCCGATGAAACTGAAACAGCTTTTGTTATAGGCAAAGTCATTGACCATGTAAAAGATCTGCCCGAGCCATGGTTTCTTCACGTTTCTCTTTATCGCCCACACCCACCATTTCATGTACCCGCGCCATTCAATGACATGTATGACCCTCAGGAAGTCCCTGAAGTGCTTCCGGCAGGGGATATCAGCCACCCCTTTCTCAATACCTTGAATCAGTTACGGTTCTGGGAAACTCCTGATGATCCAACTGAAATTCGTCAAGTGCAAGCAACTTATTACGGAATGGTGACTGAAGTTGATGCCCAAATAGGACGGCTTTTGAATGCCTTATCTCCTGTTGAAGATCACACCGTTGTTGCCATCACTTCGGATCACGGTGAAATGCTTGGTGACCACACATTATTTTCAAAAATGGGTTTTCATAACCAAGCATTTCATATTCCTCTTATTATTCGAAGCCCACAGATAGCTGGACCAAAGGGGAAAATAGTTGAAGAGTTCACAGAGAATGTTGACATTATGCCAACTCTGTTAGATCTTGCTGGCTTACCAATCCCTGAACAATGTCAAGGGAAATCTCTCAGACCATTTTTAGAAAAAGGAAGTGCGTCTGATTGGAGAGATCGAACGCATTGGGAATTTGATTATCGAGTATTCGCAAACATGATTAATCAACCACTTGATAACTGTCATTTAGTTGTTGAACGCACCAAAGACACGAAACTCGTAAAATTTGGCGGCTACCCAGCAATCTATTTTGATCTAAATAAAGACCCGGGCGAACAGAACCCCCTCACTGATCATCCTTCACTCGAAAAAGCACTTAGCGAATTAAATGAATGGCTTCCACCATTTCAAGAAAGTGAACTTGTTAACCGGCTCGCCACCTCTGAAGGCATGATCACCCTTTCAGACCCGCTTAACTGCGACTCGTAGCAAATTAATATCTTTACTAAAGTCGTTAAATGGCAAAAATACTTATTACTGGAAGTAACAGCGGTTTTGGAAAATTAGCTGCATTATCTCTTGCTCGACAAGGTCATCAGGTCATTGCGACAATGCGTAATCTTTCTAAAGGAACTGATTTAGAGGATTGCGCAACCGAAGAAAAACTTGATCTTGAGATTAAACAATTAGATGTCACAGACCCGGACTCTGTGACTAATTGCATAAACAATCCTGAAGAACTTGATGTTCTTATAAACAATGCAGGATTTGAAGTGCAAGCCGCTGTTGAACAAATTGATGATGAGCTAATGCTTAAACAACTAGAAACAAATGTTCTCGGCCCCTTGCGGACAATGCGGGCAGTCATCCCGACTTGGAGCGAACGTGGAAGCGGAGTCATTGTAAATGTAAGCAGCATCGCGGGAAGAGTTGCTTCCCCATATAGCGGAGCCTATTCCGCATCAAAGTTTGCGCTTGAAGCACTAAGCGAAGCTGCTCATTTTGAAATCTCACAACTCGGAATACGAATTCATTTGATTGAACCCGGAAGATTTCAGACAGGATTTTTTGACAATATTATTCGACCAGAAATTTGGGCCGGGTCTACACAAGAAAAACGGGCTCAACATTTTCGAGAATCACTCACGAGTTTAGATGGAAGCGGAGAACGCCCAGATCCCCAACTTGTAGCCGATGCAATCGTTGATGCAGCGACTAACCCATCAGCACCATTTAGAAAACTAGTTGGCGGTGACGCCGAATTAATTGACGCAACAAAAACCTCAATGAGTTTTGAAGAGTTTGAAGCCACAATGCGGGCTGCACTTAATTGGTATGACTGAAATTTAGAAACCCTCAGGTTTTTGAAACCCACCAAGTTCATTAAAAAGAAAACGACCAATAGCCAAAGGCGTACGATCCTCAAGAAATGGTCCCGCGATCTGTACACCTACCGGTAATCCGTCAATCATTCCGATTGGGACAACAGTTGCCGGTAACCAAGAAACTCCAGTGATACCCATCCACTTCATCTGATCGCTATACATACGTTCATTTCCATCAACAAGAATTTTTCTAAGGGTAAAAGGAGAAGAATGATCATGTGGAATAGCTTCAGTAAGCGTTACAGGGAGCAACACAACATCGTAATCAAAGAAAAATTCTCTCCATTTTGCTCGTTGTTGCATCCTTCTTTCATTCCAACTCAGCCACTCGCGATGGCGAAGAGCGGCATGCCAGATACCTAAGTCACCTTGTGGAGAACTTTGCTTTTCAGCAATCTCTTCTAATTCAGCAAGAGTCCATGTTCCTGCTTCAGCTGCTGAAAGAAGCCACCAAAAAGTATCAATAGATTTTTCAAAAGAAAAGTCTGGTCGGGCCTCATAACTAACAGAGGCCCCACTATTTTCCAGCACAGAAGCTGCGTTAAGAAGAAGACTCTTATAAGCATCACTTATTGGAGCAGTCTCTTCTTCAATCCAAACCCCAACACGGTAGTCAGAGATTTTTTCGTGTCGACGTCCAGGAAGATGTAACGAGTATGCTGTCTGGTCCCACTTATTTGGGCCAGCAAGCACATCAAGTGCTAATACAAGATCGTCAACATCTCTAGCCATAGGTCCCGCAACTGCAATATCAGCTTGACTTAAAGTTCCCGGCATACCCGGAATTTGCCCAAGGGCAGAAACAATGCCATAGCTTGGTTTATGTCCACAGACTCCAGACCAATGACTTGGAATTCGAATAGAACCCCCAATATCAGAGCCCAACTCAAGTGGGGTGTAGCCGGCGGCTAAAGCAGCTCCTGAACCACCAGAAGACCCACCTGGGGTTCTTTCAATGTCATAAGGGTTATTTGTTGTTCCATAAACTTTGTTATAGGTCTGTACATCTCCTGCCCAAATTGGAAGATTCGTTTTTCCATAAACAATCGCTCCAGCCGATTTATAGCGTGCGACCGGATCAGCATCATGGTCAGGTAAAAACTCTGATAATTGAGGCGCCCCTGAAGTAGTAACAAGTCCTTCAGTCTGAAAACTGTCTTTTATTGTTATCGGGACCCCGTGTAATGGTCCTAATCGCTGGTTATTAGCAACAGCAGCATCAGCAGCATCAGCAGCATCTAACGCCCTTTCTGCATCAAGGGCTACAACAGCATTTATTGAACTATCAAATTGTTCAACTCGAGCAAGCGCGGCTTCAAGCAACTCACGACTTGAAACATCACCCTTTGCTATTGCAGATGCTGTTTCAATAGCAGTGCTATATGCGTATTCTGACATCATTCTCCTCACACCTCTTTGTATTTTTACACAAATTGAATAAATTTCTAAAACCGTCATCGGGTTCATCAAGAAGATACTTTGTTGTGTCATGCTTTATTTATGTCAACAGACGAAGAGGTAACTCATACAGGTAGCTGCATGTGCGGAGAGGTCCGCTATCGAATTACTGGACCTTTACGTGAAGTAGTTAATTGCCATTGTGAACCATGTCGACAATTTACAGGCCATTATTTGGCTGCAACCGCTGTTTCTACTAAAGACATATCTTTTGAAAAACAAGAAACATTGACTTGGTACCATCGAACTCCAACCGTTCGATATGGGTTCTGTTCACAATGTGGATCATCCCTTTTTTGGCATGATGCCACACGGGAAAACTTCTTCGCAGTACCTGCAGGGTGTCTCGACCAACCAACGGGGTTAAGTACCGTTTTAAATATTTATATAGAAACCGCAGGGGACTACTACGCCCTTGACCCCTCTCTTCCATGTGAAACCGGTGACATAACTAACTGGTAAGCCATTTAAAAGTTTTAAATTAGAAATTTCTTTATTTTTCTGGACGAAAAAATAAAACTAGCTGTAGTAAACCAGCACCGATTCCTAAACCACTAGCGATCCAAAATCCAGCCCAACCCATTAAATCGTCAGAAATTCCCAGAGTGTGGTCGATAGACCAGCCACCGGGACCAAGAGTAGCAATTGTCAAAGCGGCAACACTTAAAACAAAAACGTACTCCCAGCCTTCTTTGATAATAAAAAAACCATTGTTTCTATGAACTGTCCACCAAGCTACAACCATGATTCCAATTATTCCCGAAGCTGCAAATGAAGTAAGAAAACCAAGTGCAAGTAATAAGCCACAAAGAATTTCTGATAGGGCTGCTATCCAAGCATGAAAGATTCCTGGTTTCATGCCAATGCTCTGAAACCATCGACCAGTGCCTTTAATTTTGCCGCCACCAAAAATCTTGTTCCACCCATGTGTGGCGATTGTTATCCCAATAGATAAACGGAAAATTAGTAGAACAAAATCTTGTTCGGCGATTGTTATCCCAGAAGCAGTAGAAGCGTTCACGGACTATTTCTACGCCGTTAAATTCAGAGAGTCAACTAATTAGATCTAAAAGTATTCAATACAAACTGTCAGATTTTTCCTTTTACATCATCTTCTCTTTGAAGGGTTTCAAAGAAGGAATCAAAAAGAGAGAAATTAATGAATACAAATTGGATGGAAAAGAGTGCCTGTATAGACATCTCTCCTGACGTGTTTTTCCCTAGCGATGGGGTTGGGGTTATTGTTGCAAAAAGTATTTGTGATAATTGCTTAGTTAGTGAATCATGTCTTGAATATGCACTTCAAAATCAAATAGATCATGGAGTTTGGGGCGGCTGCTCAGAACGCCAGAGACGAAAAATTTTAAAAGTAAAACGTATTGAAGATTTAGTCAATTAGAGATTGGGTAGTACCAATTTTTTGGTCGGGTAGGCGGGATTTGAACCCACGACCTCCTCGTCCCGAACGAGGCGCGCTACCAACCTGCGCCACTACCCGAAAAGAAATTGAATATTTGTCGAAACGTTATCCACTAATCGTTTCTGAAATAACTAACTGACGCAGACCCAAGGGATCAATTGGTTTAACTACCCAACCATCAGCTTCTGCTTCCTGAGCTAAAAATACATCGGCTTCTCTATCAAGTAATAAAAACACATTCTGCTTAGGAATTCTTTCAGCTTTACTTTCCAGTCGAATTTCAAGACAAGCAGCTACTCCACCCATATTCCCAATTTGTAAATCAAGAATTATTACTGCTGGATTATGTAGCTGAATTGCATCAACTACATCCGCGCCTGCATACAGCCTTACAACCTTGTAATCACCACTTAGTGCAGCGTCAACTTCTTCATAGGTTTGATCGCTGCCAGTAGCTACTAAAAGAACAGAAGAATTACCCATAACTAGGAGCGTATCGGAGCAACAGGCCAGACAGTTATGTTACCTATAGTGCAGATTGCCTCTTTATGGGTCTACGATCGTGTTAAGGAATAAATGAAAGGAACAATAGTGCTAGAGATCGCTGTTGAACATCACGAAAATTATGTGACCTGCAGACCTGTTGGTGAACTTGATGCATATACCGTTGCTCAGTTTAGAGAGTCATTAACTCAATTATCTGAACATCGTTTCATTCTCGTTGACCTTTCAGATGTTCCATTTATGGACTCAGCTGGACTTGGCGCATTAATAGGGGGGATCCGGCGTGCGCGTGAGAACGATGGAGACGTTTCTGTTGCTTGTAACCGCCCAGCATTAACCAGACTTTTACATACCACCGGATTTGATCGCATTGTTCCTGTATGTGAAACAGTTGAAGAAGCAGTAGAAGCTTTAACAAATTCAGATACGAATTGAGTGCTCTTCTCCGCGTTCCTCTACCCTAGATAATCTAAATCATTCATCCTTATTGGGATTTCACGTGTCAAAACGATTCACATTTAGATCAGCGCTTTTATTAATAGCAATCGGTTTGTCTATCTTTGCCGTTCCCGCGTTTGCCGATCACGGGGAAGATAGAAAGGATGATCAACAGCAGAAGCCCTTCAATGACCTTTCAGGCCCATCACGCGCTGTAGAAGTCGTAGAAATTAGTGGTCTTTTAGATCCAGTTTTAACAGACATGATGATTCATACGTTAAGCACTATTGACCCAACAGAAACTTTGGCAATTGTCTTTCAAGTAAATAGCAAAGGTGCAGTAGTTTCAAATGAAACATTAATTGATTTAGCAGAGCACATTCTTGACGCTCCTGTACCTATTTCCTTTTGGGTTGGACCATCAGGGAGTAGAGCAACTGGCCCTATGGCGCAGTTAGTTGGATTAAGTAGCGATGTTGGGATTTCTCCTGGCGCTCGATTTGGGGCAATGGGTGAGTCAATATTCCCGGCGAATTGGGAACATCAACCATTTAATTTGTCTTCCGATGCTGATTTAGTCACAGAAACAGTTGGGTTTAACGAAGCTTTAGAAAGAGGTTTAGCTCGACAATCTCCTGTATTACCTGATCATCTTTTTGGGATCGATGGCTTTGAAGTTGTTGTAGATGAAACTTCTGACCCGCCCACAGTTGAACCTATTACACAAACACGATTCAAAAAACTTGACGTAGTGAAGCAGTTTTTTCATACAGTGGCCAGCCCAGCGGTTGCGTATCTTCTTTTAGTTGTCGGACTTGGGTTACTCGTATTTGAATTCTTTACTGCTGGCGTAGGAATCGCTGGGGTGCTTGGCGCTGGATGTTTTTTATTCAGCACCTATGGTCTTTATGTGCTCCCAACTCGTTGGTGGGGAATATTGCTTCTTGTAATCGCATTTCTTGGTTATTCCATTGATATACAAGCTGGAGTTCCGAGAACGTGGACAGCAATAGGGACTGGATCATTAATTTTTGGTTCAATTTTTCTCTTTGATGGAACACCGCTTTCGTGGATCACATTAGTAGTTGGCATTGTCGGTACGTTTGCTGGCATGGCGGCAGGAATGCCAGCCATGGTAAGAACTAGATTTTCTAGCCCAACTATTGGCCGAGAATGGATGATCGGTGAGATGGGTGAAGCAGTTGAGTCTTTATCTCCAAATGGTTTAGTTAAGGTCCGTGACGCTGTATGGCGCGCAACAACAAATCGAGCAACTCCTATTGAGGCCGGAGAACCGATACGTGTAGCAGGTATTGACGGATTGTGGTTAGAAGTAGAACCTGAAGAGGGCGCCGCAAAAGATTACCGAGATAGATCTAAAAATAAATAATCTTCGCTTAGATTAATTATTCAATTTTTTCGTTTTCTTTCATGTGTTTGATGATGTAACGGATCGTCATCCAACAACCATTTCCAAGTAAGAACCAAGCCCACCAGGGCCATCCATCATTGCAATCACAGTCTTTGGGTTCTGGTGATGGTGTAGCTTTTTCATCATCTCCGTTATCTGGTGTTGATGTCGATGTTGTTGTGCTCGAACTTGTTGGTGGAAGTGTTGACGCAGATGATGGATCTGGTTCATCTGGGCCTGG
>QCKS01000008.1 GCA_003215175.1 Acidimicrobiales bacterium AG-410-I20 | reverse complement strand
TTGTTCCACCACCAGCTTCGAACGCATCGGCAAAAGCCTGCGCCAAACCTTCGGTATATGGATCGCCATCATGGATCGCAGCAGCTGAAGTTACACCCAAAACCTCGAGTGCAAAGTTAGCAGCGGCAGCGCCCTGATAAAGGTCGTTATGGGCGGTGCGGTAATAACCAGCGTGATACGCAGATCCGGCAGTTCCTGCCAAGTCTGATGTCAATGCTGGAGACGTGTTTGAACCTGAAATCATTACCATTCCGGCTTCTGAAATCAAAGGTGAAGCAGCAGTAGCCGCTCCTGAACACGAAGTACCGATAACGCCGATCACTTGCTCGTCAGCAACGATGATCTGGGCCGCAGCCTGACCACCATCAGCAGAACAAAGATCGTCCAAACCGGCACCTAAATCCACATCGAACCCATGAATTTGGCCGTAATCTTCGACGGCCATACGGATACCATTCTCATTAGGAACACCCAAGAACGCCACATCGCCAGAAATGGCGTTTAGTGAACGAATCTGGATGGCATCCCCTGCAGAAACAGTGACCTCTCCTAGAGAACCATCACCAAGATAGTCCCCACCGCTAGCAGCAGCTGTAGTAGCTGGAGCAGCAGTATCAGAAGAACTGCTCGAAGAGCTGTCACTGTCGCTACTACATGCACCCGCGAGTAACGCGAATCCAAGTAGAACGGCAGATAAAACGCTTAATCGTTTACTCATGAATCCCTCTCAATGAACCCCGAAGGGTCCCTATCCAATAGAAAACTCATATTGTTTTTGGGTCGCAAAAATTCTTCAAATAGAGAAAAATTTTGATTCACCAACCGCAATATGATTGCAATATGCTCTCGGAACCCTATAGGCAACTTAAAGAAAGCGAAAGAGGTGACACTATTTTTCCCACATTGTGGGAAAAATTTGTTAATTGCGCCAGTTTTTTTGATAAATAACTCAAGTCTTAGTAAACACGCGTCAGATATTTGTCTTTGTCTCTACTAGTGTGACAAACCTAAATGTTTAGAGATTTGAGGGTTTGATGGACACATCACATAAAGGAAAAGTTGTTCTTGTTACAGGAGCCGGAAATGGTATTGGTAAAGCCATAGCACTTCGGTTTGCTGAAGCTGGCGCTCATGTTGTTGTTAACGATGTGAATGGTCAAAGCGCCGAGGACGTAAAAAATGAAATCTGTGACTCTGGTGGCTCAGCAATAGCAGTTGAAGCTGATGTTTCAAATAGCGATGAAGTGGCTGAAATGTTTAAAAAGGCAACTAGTAATTTTGAAACTGTTGATGTATTAGTAAATAACGCTGGCTTGATAAGTCCTATGTTGCATTTTTTTGAAGCTGATGAAACATGGTGGCGGCGGATAATTGATGTGAACCTCACAGGGCATTTCCTTTGCTCTCAACATGCTGCTCGTTTGATGGCTAAAAAGGGAGCGGGGGTAATAATCAATATGTCCTCTGGCGGTGCCACTCGTGCCCACCGAGCTTTTTGCGCTTACGACGCATCGAAGGGAGGGATTGAGGCACTAACCAGAGCCATGGCGCTTGACTTGGGGCCATATGGGATTCGCGTATGTGCGTTAATGCCTGGGTCTATTGACACAGAAGGGATGGACGAAGAGGCGAGACGTTTACGCGGTGAAAACATTCCGCTCGGGTATCCCGGCGAACCAGATGATATGGCTGGTCCAGCGCTGTTTCTCGCTTCTGATGATGCCGCTTACATTACGGGTGACGTAATTAAGGTAGATGGAGGAATGTTGTCGCAACAACGATCCGCAACGGTGGACATTATGCCTCCACAAAACTTTCCCCCTCGTGACAGCTTATAAATATGACAGATCGCCTTACTCATATAGCGCTCCCCTGTCATGATCTTAAAAAAACGATTGAGTGGTATGAGAATTTTTCACCATTAAATCAGATCCACTACAGAACAGATTCAGATGGATCTGTTGCATGGCTTGCAACGGAGGATCGCTCATTGGTCATAGTCTTCATAAGTACTAATGATTCAAAAGAGCCAATATCCACTCTGAACCAGTTGGCTCACTTGGGCATATCGGTTGAGTCTTGCTCTCGAGTTGATGAAATAGCTGATATGGGGCGCAATGCAGAGTGTTTGGCTTGGGAGCCAGAATTATTGCCACCACCTGTTGGTTATATATGCGCTCTTAGGGATCCTGATGGAAACACTGTTGAGTTTTCTTACGGGCAAGAGCTTTAGAGTTTTTTACTCGCCAGAACCGCCGCCGAGATAGGCCTTCTGTAAGTCCTCGTTAGCGCGTAGCGCTTCAGCAGTATCATCAAGTATTACTCGTCCTGTGAGCAGAACCCATCCGCGATCAGCTATGGAAAGAGCCATATTTGCGTTCTGTTCAACCATAAAAATCGCCATGCCTTCATTATTGATTTTCTCAATTAATTCAAAGTTTTGTTGAACTAGAGCTGGTGCCAACCCCATTGAAGGTTCATCCATGAGTAGAACTTTTGGTCTAGACATAAGCGCTCGACCTATTGCGACCATCTGCTGCTCTCCACCTGAAAGTGTCCCAGCTTTCTGTGACAATCTCTCTTTAACCCGCGGGAAGAGATCGTAAACGTATTCAAGATCCTCGTTGATGCCATCTCGGTCGTTGCGGAGGTAAGCCCCCAACATAAGGTTCTCTTTAACGGTTAACCGTTTAAAAAGGCGACGATTCTCTGGAACCATTGTGACCCCATTGGCCACTCGGTAACTCGTAGGTTGATTATTTACGACTTCCCCATCAAGCACAACTTCTCCCGAAGTAGGGGTAACCATCCCTAAAAGAGTCTTAAGGGTCGTAGTTTTACCGCTTGCGTTTCCACCTAATAAACAAACTAGTTCTCCGGGGTAAATAGCTAAATCCACATCTTTTAGTATGTGAACCGCTCCGTAATGTGTATTGACTTGACGGAACTCAAGTAACGCCGAAGGGTCAGTTGTTTCTGAATTGCTTATCTCTGTATTCACGAGTGACTCTCCACTGGTCTCCCAAGGTATGCCTCAATTACATCAGGATCAGTTGAGACTTCCTCGTAGCTTCCACTTGCAATCGGCACTCCATGGTCAAGAACTACGACTCGGTCTGAAACGTTTTTTACAACTGCCATATCGTGTTCAATGATCACAATTGTGAAACCCCATTCTGAGCGTAATCGTCCTATAAGTTCGGTTAGTTCAGCAGTTTCTGATGGATTCATTCCAGCTACTGGTTCATCAAGAAGCATCAAACGAGGTTGGGTCGCCATAGCTCTAGCAATTTCTAATCTTCTTCGGTTGGCGTACGAAAGCATGAAAGCCGCCTGGTCAAGTCGATAGCCGACTAATCGAGATCCGAAGAAACCAAGAATCTCTTCTGCTCGTTGCCTGATCTCTTGTTCTTCTTTTTTGAATGCTTTTGTTTGAAATAACGCCCCAAATACGTTCTGAGAAGTTCGACAATGCTGCGCGACCATCACGTTTTCAAGAATCGTCATATTTGGGAAAAGGCGAACATTTTGAAATGTGCGGGCAATACCTAAACTTGTCACTTCGTTTGGTTCTAAACCTAGAACCGAGTCCCCTTGAAACAGGATGTCCCCTCCTGTTGGCTCAACCAAACCAGTAATGGTGTTGAAGAATGTTGTTTTCCCAGCTCCATTAGGGCCGATAACGCTTACAATTTCTCCTTCATCAACATGGAAGTTGAGCCCTGAAAGAGCGTCAAGGCCTCCGAAAGTGACTTGCAAATTCTGGATTTCAAGAAGGTGGCTCATATCTGGGCTTCCTCTCCTGCAACGGTTTGTTCCTCGTCTTCGTCGTCTGTTCCTTTAAGCCAGGCGTCTTGAAGAAATTCTTCTTGATGTAATTCTTGGGTTCGGCGGGCGCTTGGTACAAGTCCCTCGGGTTTCTGGAGCATCATGTAAACCAGCAGCATTCCATACACAAGTAACTTCAATGACCCGAATTCCTGCAACAAGCCGGGCTGTTTTGGTCCACCAAGGACCCCAATAAGAACAAACGCTCCAACAAATACTCCAGGAATTGAACCCATTCCTCCAACAATCACCACTACAAGAATCACTATTGATATAAGAATCATGAAACTGTTAGGGAATACCGAACCTACTCGTGCGGCCATAATCGCTCCCGCGAAAGAAGCTAAGACCGCCCCGACGACGAAAGCCATAAGTTTCGAGTTGACGGTATTGATACCCATGGCTTCAGCGACTTGTTCATCTTCTCTAATCGCCATCCATGAACGTCCGAGTCGCGAAGCCTGTAAACGCCAGGACACGTAAACCGCAATGGCGCAAAAGAAGAGGACTAAGTAGAAGATACCTCTGGTGTCTGTCCCTGAGATGTAGACAACACCTAGATCGATGCCTGGAACTCCAAGAATTCCTTGCGCCCCACCAAAATATGGCTTGAGGAAATCTGACAGAAAGAGTAAGCGAATAATCTCGCCAAACCCTAATGTCACAATGGCGAGATAATCTCCTCGCATGCGGATCACCGGCGCTCCAATAAATAACCCCGTCAAAGCGGCAAGGATAATGACAAACACCAGCGAAAGAACCCAAGTCATTCCCGGAGCAAAGAATGGTGATAGTTCCGAAGTTAGAACTGCAGTGGTGTACGCTCCTACTGCGAAAAACGCTACATAACCAAGATCAAGTATCCCTGCAAGCCCTACAACAATGTTGAGACCAAGAGCTAAAAGTAAGAAGATGCCGACATTTGCGAGTAGAGAGTTGACATAAGTTCCCATGAATATTGGAAGAACGATCCCCAACGCTGCAACGATTCCGAAGAGTACTACAGACGTTTTTTTCTTCTGGGATTTCTCTTGTTCTCGGTATTGAGCTACAGCGTTCTTCGCTTTGCCTTTAGTGACGACTGAAATCAGTCCGATCAATAAAGCCAAAATAATTGCTGGCCAGAGCTTCAAACCTCCACGCTTTTCAAAAATAAGTTCGACTAGCCACTCAAGACGGAAACCTTCAGACATATCATCTAGTGCTGGTTCAAAAATAGCTAAGGCAAGAACTGTAAAGAAACCATAAGAAGCCCCTCGTCGAAGATTTTCAGGTATTAAATGTAACCCTGCCCCTACGAGACCAAGTGCTCCACCGATACCGATCCATACCGCCGAATTTAGATCCCGAGCCCCGAAAGCAAGAACTTCAAGAAGCTGTGGACTCCAGTTAATCAGGGGGTCTCGAATGTCAAAGTTTTCTATTCCTAACATCAACAACGTGAGTCCAGCTCCACCAATAGTTCCAGTTAAAACACCCGTGAGTAAGTCTGGAAGTCCTGGTTTTCTTGTTTCTACACCTTCAAGCACTACACGTGATGAAGCAACATAACCAAAGATGAGAGGCAACCAGAGCAAAGAAACATAGCCGAGACTCAATAAAGGACTGATAATGCTTTTTGGATCAAGTTTTATAGGCATCCCAACTAAGGAGACAAATAGGAGTGCGGCAGCGCAGATTGACCCCCATTTAAAAATTCGTTTCCAGTCCAAAAGTAAAGAGGAAGGCAAAGTTGTCATGCTCTATCCTCCTGTGAGAGACGCTCACCAAATAATCCGGATGGCTTGAATAAAAGAACCATAACTAGGACGGTGAAGGCTACAGCGTCCTTTAATTGCGTGACGCCTGGAACTCCAAGGGGTTCAAGAATTAATTGTGGAGCGATTGATTCTGCCGATCCAAGAGCAAGGCCTCCTGACATGGCTCCGCCAAGATTACCTATACCTCCCACAACTGCGGCAGTGAACGCTTTAATGCCCGGAAGGAACCCTGTCATAGGATTGACGGCACGGAACAAGAGTCCAAACATTACTCCTGCGACTCCTGCCATTGCCCCACCAACAGCAAAGGTTGTCACAATGATTCGGTTAACGTTGATTCCCATCAGGGAAGCAATTTCTTTGTCCTCTGCTACCGCCCTCATTGCCTTACCGGTTTTTGTACGTTCAACTAAATACCAGAGTCCCGTCATTGAAACTATGGTTACAAGGAAGACAAGAATTTTTATTCCGGATATTTCAAAGGTAAGTATCGATCTTTGTTTCGCTAGCCATTCAGGTAGTTGTGGGTAACCCTGAGTTCCCGGACCGAAGATTCCAAGTACAGCATTTTGAAGGACAAACGAAACACCAATTGAAGTAATTAGCGGTATGAGTCGAGGAGAGTTGCGGAGAGGACGATAAGCAATCCGCTCCGTCAGAACAGCAGTTACTGTAGAAACCATTACAGAAAGAAGAAGAACTATTAGTAGGCAAAGAGCAAAATTGCTTTCCCACATGCCGTTCGCTGCAAATTTATTCGCTGCTATATAGCCCGTATAGGCACTGACCATAAACACTTCACCGTGCGCAAAGTTAATGAAACCGAGTACGCCGTAAACCATTGAGTAACCCAAAGCAATTAATCCGTAGAAAACTCCTTGTGAGAGTCCTGATATAACTAAGCCTTTTATTTGATCTCCTGATAGCCCAGTCGCTCCGGGATTACGCCACTTAGCAAACCAATTATCGGGTGAAATTTGTTGAGCTATAAAAGCTAAGAAACCAATGGTCACAAGCCCAATCAGAAGAACTTTCACCACAAAGAGGAAGCGGTCAACTAGTGGAGTTCGTCTTTTCGATTTCCCCTCTACTGTCGCTGCCACTTTTTCTCCCTTTCTCATTGATCTTCACTGATATTACTGTGCGATCAGGGAACCTTAGCGGAGATAAAACCATTCTTGAACATTTTGCTTAGAGGTGCGGATACTTTTTTTAAGGTTGGGCATGCTGCCAACCAAAGCGTCCCTTGATGCAAAGATGGCCTGAAGTTACGGAATGGTCAGCTGGAGATGTAACTTTTACTATTTTTTCGTCTTGAACGTGTAGTTCCAAGTTGCACCCAACCCCACAGAATGAACAGACAGTCGTCGTGACTTCTTGATCTTGTTCGTTCCAAGTTCCTGCTTCGCGCATATCGTGTTCTGTTTTAAAAACAAGGGCTCCGGTTGGGCAAACGCCTATGCAATTCCCACAATAAACACAAGCTGAGTCAGGTAAAGCAACATCGAACTCTGTCGAAATATGGGCATCAAATCCTCTTCCAGCTGTGGCTATTGCAAATGTATGTTGAGCGTCTTCTCCGCATGCTTCAACACACTTGTAGCAAAGAATGCATCTTTCGTAATCCCTTACATATAGAGAATCTTGAACTTTTGGGGGCTGTGCGACAGTAGCTATTTCTGTTTTTTCTCCCATTCGATCGCTATCCACCTCATAGTGTTCCATCCAATCTTTGACTTCTGATGTTGATCGATCCATATCTACGGAAGAAGCCAAAAGTTCATAAACCATTTTTCTACTTTTTCTTACGCGGTCGCTGTCAGTAGAAACGACCATTCCATCTTCTATGGGTCGCGAACAGGACGGCACCAAGGTCCTGGAGCCTTCAACTTCTACTACGCAAACTCGACATACATTTACTGGGGTTAGATTTTCTGCCCAACACAAAGTCGGAGTATCTATTCCCTCTTGCCTACATGCATCTAAGATCGTTGATCCTTCGGGGGCCTTAACCAAATTCCCGTCTATTTGTATTTCTATTTTGGAGCGTGGAGTTCCAACTGGTATTTCATTCATGTGGTTCTCTCCAATAAACCAAGATTGATAGCAGAAGTTATAGCTCCTGAAGCCGTATGACCTAACCCGCAAATTGAAGCATCTTTCATAACGGTACTGAGATCTTCAAGAAGTTCTTCATCAGAAGCGAAGGAAGTTCCTTGAGTGAACCGGGCAAGAACTTCTTCTTGTCGAACAGTGCCCACACGACATGGAACACATTGTCCACAAGATTCGTCTCGGAAGAACTCTGCAATTCGTCGAACAGTGTCAGGTAGATCATCTGATTCGTCGAATACCATGACGACTCCAGAACCTAATGAGACTCCTGCCTCGCGCGTAGCTTCTAAAGTTAATGGAAGATGTAAATGTTCTGCAGTTACAAAGCTCCCTGCTGCCCCACCTAGAAGTATCGCTTTTATTTCTTTTGAGTCTTTTACCCCGCCTGCTGCCTCAATAACTTCACCTAAAGTTATTCCAAATTCATGTTCATAGATACCTGGGTTTTCGACTCGTCCGCTCAAACAAAAAAGTCGAGTTCCGGGTGAGTTTTCTGTTCCTTTCATGGCGTAATTGCTTCCGCCATTTCTCAAAATGGGAAGAACATTTACTAGTGTTTCTACATTATTTATTGCAGTAGGTTCTCCGAATAATCCGTGTGTAGTCGGGAAAGGTGGTTTGTTTCGTGGTTCACCACGGAATCCTTCAATGGAATTAAAGAGTGCTGTTTCTTCACCGCAAATATAAGCCCCAGCCCCTTTGTAAAGGGAAATATCAAAATTGAATCCCGATCCAGATATATCTGAACCTAGTAGTCCTTCCCTTTTGGCCTCTTCTATAGCATTTTTTAGATGTTCTTCAGCAACGGGATATTCGCCGCGAATATATATCCACCCTTGTTCTGCTCCTATTGCGAATCCAGCGATAGTCATTGCCTCTATAACTGCGAAGGGGTCTCCCTCCATAAGTGTGCGGTCTTTGAAGGTCCCTGGTTCTGATTCGTCAGCGTTGCAAACGATATGACGTGGCCTTCCTTGTTCATCAGCTACTGCTCTCCATTTGACCCCGGTTGGAAATGCTGCTCCTCCTCTTCCGGAAAGCTTTGAGGCGGTTACTTCTTCTATAACTTTGTCGGGGCCAACATTTAAGGCGATTCCTAATGCTTCATAGCCATTTTTTTCTTGATATTCCTTAATGCTTTTGGGATTCACCACTCCCACACGTGCAAGTAAAGAAAGGCTGTCTGTTCCTCTTTGTGGAATAGTGACTTGTTCGCTAGAAGCATTTTCTTTTAGAGCTTTATCAATGTTCTTAACTGTTAGTGGCTTTGGCGATTCAGCGACAACTGCAAGGTCTTTCCCCTTAATACGTTGTATTAAAACAGCTGGTCCTCTTTCACACTGCCCAAGGCAGGGACTCGATTTTGCTTCATAGCCACTTTCTTTTAAATCTTTGATAAGTTCTTCGGCTCCCTGTAGCCGGCACGCCACATCGTCACAAACGTGTATCTGTTCATTTGCGGCAGGAGCTTGATGTGAAAAGAGGTGGTAGAAAGTTGCCACGCCATATGCTTCTGCAGGAGGGACTCCCAAAACCTTACAAATGTAGTTAAGTCCGCCTGGGCTAATCCAGCCCGAAGTGCTCTGGAGTTCATGAAGAGCAGGCAAAAGCAATCTTCTTCGATCTTTCGCTCGTGAACGCCCACCAACTACGAACCGTTCATTTACTTTGATTGAAGCTGGCCCTACTCCTGATATGAAATCATCAATAGCTTCCCGTTCTTCTGCAGTTGGTTTGTCCACACCAAATTTCAGATCAGACATTGGCCATACTTTCAATCTTCTCAATTCTTATTGCCGCTGCTTTGAATTCTGCTGTCCCAGATTTACTATCCCACGCATCACTAGTGAGTTGATTGATGTCAACCAGTTCTGGAAAATGAAATGTTGTGAAGGCAAGGCCGGTTTGAAGATCTTCGTCAATCTCGATCCTCATCAGTATTGAGCCCCTTCGTGAAGACACTTTCACGGTTTCTCCTTCTTCAACGCCGAGTTTTAGAGAGTCCTCAGAAGAAATTTCTAGAGCGTCACCGGAACGAATCGGAGAATCGAATTTATCGGTTTGGACTCCGGTGTTATAGGAGTCTAAAACCCGTCCAGTCGTTAAACGTATGGGGAACTCATCAGTTAACTCATCTACTGGAGGTCGATGTTCAACACAGGAAAATGGCGCACGTCTTCCTTCTACTGGTCTTTCCCATAACCGTCCATGGAGGAAAGGACTACCAGGATGATCTTCATCAGGGCAGGGCCATTGAATGCCTCCCTCTTGTTCCAAGCGCTTCCAAGACATCCCGGCATGCATGGGTGAGAGAGTTCGTAGTTCTTCCCATAACTCTTCGGGTGTGGGTTGCCCCCAGTTTGTTGATCCCATCCGTAGGGCCATTTCAGAAATAATTTCCACTTCTTGTTTAGCTTGACCTGGAGGAGGAACAGCAGCGCGAATGCGTTGCACTCGACGTTCGCTTGAGGTTGCCGTTCCTTCAGATTCAGCCCAACCAAGTGCTGCGGGGAAAACTACATCTGCCATTTTGGCAGTTCTGGTCATAAATACATCTTGGACAACAAGCATGTCTAAACGTTTCAACATTTCGCGAGCGTGCTTGACGTCTGCTTCTGAGTCTGCCGGATTTTCTCCAATAACCCATACCGCTTTTAGTTTGTCTTGACCCATAGCTTCAAACATCTGGGTCAAATTGAGACCAATTTCACCGGTGAATTTTGCTCCCCAAGCCTGTTCGAATTTACCTCTTATTTCATCATTATCTACATCTTGAAATCCAGGCAATTTATTTGGTAAAGCTCCCATATCTCCACCCCCTTGGACATTGTTCTGTCCGCGCAATGGGACTAAGCCCGAACCCGGTCTTCCCACATGCCCAGTCAGAAGTGCAAGATTAGATAATGCAAGGACATTATCTACTCCTGTGTGATGTTCTGTGATTCCAAGAGTCCAAAGGATCTGAGCTGTTGGCGCCTTTGCGTAACCGTGTGCAAGATCTGCTATTGCTTCACTTGGAACCCCAGTTATTTCAGACGTGAATTCTAAAGTCCATGGCTCTACATGTTCTTTAAATTCTTCATAGCCAGTTGTCGCATGATGAATGAACTCTTCATGAACTAGCCCTGAATGAATTATTTCTCGAGCCACTCCATTCGCTAACGCGATATCAGTACCAACGTTCAAACCCAGCCATGCATCTGCGAATTTCGCAGAGGAAGTATAACGAGGATCAATAGCCCACATTTTGGCCCCATTACTCAGTCCTTTAAGTACATGATGAAAATATATTGGATGCGCTTCACGGGCGTTTGAACCCCAGAGCAAAATTGCGTCAACATCTTCAACCTCGATATATGACGAAGTTCCTCCGCCTGCTCCAAAAACTGTCGCCAGACCGACGACACTAGGTGCATGTCAAGTTCGATTACAGCTATCGATGTTATTTGAACCGATAACTGAGCGTGAAAAACGTTGCGCAGCGTAGTTCACCTCATTAGTTGTTTTTGAACAACTAAAAAGGCCAAAAAACTGCGGGCCATGTTCTGAGAGAACTTTCTTGAAACCTGAAGCTGCTCGATCAAGAGCTTCGTCCCATGTTGCTTCGCGCAGGTTTCCATTGTCTCTTACCATTGGCACTGTGAGTCGTTCACTCATATACGCTCCTTAATCATTAATGCATTAAAAGAATTCTTACAATAAAACTACTACGTAATTTTGAATTATTTTTCTATCTCAGAAAGTACTAATCTACGGCGTTCATTACCTTCAAGTAAACGTATCCGTGAACGTAACTCGTCTCGGTCGATATAGCACCCGCGAAGATGGCGTTTCCCGCTTTTTGCTTCAAAGACGGTCCTACCATGTAGAACTCGGCGATTATCGAAGATCATGCAGTCGCCAGCTTCAAGACGGAATTTGATTTGAAATTGTGGATCGTGACTTGTTGTCTCGAATATCCGATAGGCCTCATACATGTCTTCCATTAGTTCTGGTGGTGCTTGCAGAGGGTATCTCAGCCAACTACCGGCTCGTATTTCTGAATATTCTCCCGCTTGGTCTAAGCCAATCATTGGTGCTTTCCATCGATAGTCACTGGTTCGGCTTCGATTCGCAAAATCCCAGGAGATTGTGGTGAGGAGTTCATAAGATTTCGGATGTTTTTCTCGAATTTCTTCTGCTACACGGAATCCATCAACAAGGATGCTGTTGCCTCCTTGTACGTCATTTACTAGGCAATGAAGCAGTTGCATCCCTGGTTGGTATTCACGAGTGGGGAGATCGGTGTGGGGGGGTAGTTCAAGACCTGTGTTTGAATTGCTTACAGGGTCAAAATCAACTTGCACATCAAATAGGTCTCCGAAATTAGAGTGCCGCATGACTCCTATTCGGTTTGCTACTTCGCCCACAGCTGGATCTTCAAGTGGTACTGCGTGGATTAATGCGCAACCCGTAGTTTGTATTGATTGGAGCCATTGCAGTTCAATATTTTCATCGTTACAAATATTGCTCCAGTTATATTCGTCCGGTTTTTCTCGAGTGGAAGAATCCCACATTTCTATTTGTTGGTTCAGGCCAAGAGATTTTTTACTTGAGTAACAATGTTCCTTCAGCCATCCAGGGTGAAATACACTTTTGTGTTCTTCCGGTTGCCATTGGACAACTAACGCTCCTTCTGGAGTTACTTCAACTTGAGAAGGTCTTAAATTCTCGGGGGCGTTAACTATTTCAAAGGTTTGTTCAAGCGTATAGGGATGCACGCAGCATGGGCAATTATCACGCAACCAGAAAAAGTGGAAGTCACTTGTTTCCTCATTATTCCAGTTGACCCTAATTGTTCGCTCGGTAATTTTTGCTGTAACAATTTCTGCGGTAATTGGATACAGATAAAAATCCCCAGTAGGTAAGTCGTAGGGTGCGGGAAGTGCTTCCCGTTCTTCAGGTTCCATCCTGAGAACCTTTCCCGGGAGTTCCTACTTCTGATTTCCGTAGCGCCTTTATGATTGCAACTAGCCCTCTGTCTCTTTCACTTACTAAATCAGCTACTTTGCGACCTGCAGCCTCTTCTTCACATCCGTTCACTACTGCATCGCGTAGTTCTTTAGTTAATTCTGGTGCTTCTAGCCGTGTCCAAGGAGACTTTAGAGAAGGTCCAAAATGGTCGAGCATATGTGCCATACCGCCTTCACCACCAGCTAGATGAAAGGTCAACATCGGCCCCATTAATGCCCACCGTAAACCTGGGCCGGCGGTAATTGCTAGGTCTAGTTGCTCTACCGTAGCTTCTCCATTCGCTACCATATGCAAGGCTTCCCTCCACATCGCTTCTTGCAGCCGGTCAGAAATAAACCCGTCAACTTCTTTGTCTAGCCGTAAAACAAGTTTTCCAGTTGATTCATATATTTCTTGAGCTTTTATTAAATTCTCTTGAGACGTTTTTGGCCCTCCTACTACTTCAACTAGAGGCAACAAGTACACCGGATTGAAGGGGTGCCCAACGACAACTCGTTCAGGGTGTTTTTTGCATCGTTGGGTCATGTCGCTGATTAAATACCCTGAAGTTGAGGAAGCGATCACAACGTCGCTAGAACAAATCTCGTCTAATTCTGCGATGAGATCCATTTTGAGTTCAAGGCGCTCTGGGGCGTTTTCCTGAACTAAACATGCTCCTTCAATTGTTTGATCTACCGTCTCGCAAACAATAAAGTTCTCTCGGTTTGCTTCTTCTGGTAGGCCTAATTCGGTCATAGCTGGCCATGCAAGATCTAAATAGGAGTTAAGTCTTTCTTCAACTCCTTCAACTGGATCCCAGACTCGGACGTTATGGCCTTGCCCTAGAAAATGAGTTGCCCATCCGCAGCCAATGACTCCCATTCCGATGCAAGCAATAGTCAATTTTTCTTCGCTCATCGCTTTAGTTGCAATGTTTCTCGCGCTTCTTCTGGGCTTTGGACTGATGCTCCCAGCAAATCAATAATCTGGCATGCTCTCTCTACTAAGGATGCGTTTGTGGCGAGTACTCCGCGTTTCAAGTAAAGGTTGTCTTCTAACCCAACTCGTACATGCCCTCCAAGCATTATGGATTGAGCCACCATAGGCATTTGCATGGCGCCTAATCCGAATGAGGTGAACTCAGCTTCATCAGGTAAGCGACTTACCATTGCCTGCAGGATGCCAATATCCATGGGGGTTCCGTAAGGAATAGATAGGCATAACTGAATCCAATAAGGAGCATCAACAATGCCTTCTGAGATCATTGTTTCTGCGAACCATAGGCCTCCTGTGTCAAACACTTCTAACTCTGGTTTTACGCCTAACTCTTGAACACGTTCCGCCATGATTCTTAGCATGGACGGAGTTGAAATATAAACCTCGTTGTCATCACCAAAGTTAAGAGACCCACAATCAAGGGACGTGATTTCAGGACGAATGACTTCAACGTGGCTTAACCGTTCACGTCCTCCAACAAGATCAGTTCCAGGTTGCCAGTCCATTGGATTATCATCTGGCCCAACATTGAGATCGCCACCCATGCCAGAAGTGAGATTTACTATGACGTCTTTATTCTTGTCTCGTATTCTCTCTACTACTTCTTCATAATGAGCAACATTTCGTGTTCCTTTTCCAGTTTCTACATCTCTAACATGGCAATGAACGATTGTTGCCCCAGCCTCCGCTGCTTCTAAAGCAGAGTTGGCTATTTGTTCTGGAGTAACTGGAACTTCTGGACTCTTCCCAGTGGTGTCACCTGCTCCTGTAATTGCGCAAGTGACGATCACATTTCGGTTCATTGAACGACTCATTTTCCCCCCAATTAGTAATCAAATAATTGTTTTGATTGATTACTTTTGCCTTTCTTAGTGATTTTGCATAGAGTTTTAAGACCCTTATCCGCAGAGGATACCCTGTAGCCCGCCATTGTGCCGGTTCCGGCGTACCAAAAGGAAAGATATGAAAATTTTATTTGCAGATGCTCTCCCAGAGTTTTACATTGATATTTTGCGCCAGCGTGGCGATGAGTGTGTAGTTGAACCAGACATAAGCGCTGAGGACCTCCCAAATGCACTTGAAGGGATTGATGTGCTTGTTGTACGAAGCACAAAAGTTACCGCCGAGGCAATTGCAAGCAGCGACCAACTCTCCTTAATTGTGAGATCTGGTGCTGGAACTAACACCATTGATTGCCAAGCGGCAGCAGACGCCGGTATTTATGTGTGTAATGTTCCAGGAACTAATTCTGTAGCTGTTGCTGAACTCACTCTTGGACTTTTACTCGCTATTGACCGCCATATTGCGGACTGTGTTGTGGACCTTAGAAATGGTCAATGGAACAAGAAAAAATACAGTGAGGCAGATGGTTTACTTGGGAAGACTCTAGGGATAATCGGAGTTGGAGAGATTGGTCTTGCGGTGGCTGAAAGAGCTCGTTCTTTTGGAATGTCGGTTATTGCTGTAAGAAACCCCAATCGTCGTGTAGATATTGAATCCAGAATCCGTTCCGTCGGCATCCGTCTTGTTGATGATCAAGAAACTTTGTTGTCAGAATCAGACGTTGTTTCAATTCATGTTCCCGGTGGAGGAAGTACAGAAGGTCTAGTTGACGCCAACTTTCTTAACCAGATGAAAGACGGAAGTGTTCTTCTGAATACGAGCCGTGGTGAAGTGGTTGATGAAAAAGCTCTATTGAATGCTTTGGAAACTAAAAATATGCGTGCAGGACTTGATGTATTTTGTGATGAACCGAAAGCTGGAACATCTCAATTTAACTCTTCTCTTGCTTCGCATCCAAGAGTGGTTGGTTCCCACCATATTGGTGCATCCACTAAACAAGCTCAAGATGCAACTTCTAATGGAACTATTGAAGTAATTGAGGGCTACCGAAATGGTGAAGTAATCAATTGTGTGAATATGGCTACTTCTCGAATTGGAACAGCTTCGATCACTGTTCGTCATTTTGATCAAGTTGGGGTCTTGGCGGAAGTTTTTCGTGTTCTAAGGAACGCCAAAATCAATGTTCAAACGGTTAAGAATAATGTTTTTCTTGGTGCGAATTCAGCAGTAGCTGTGTTGGATGTCTCTGGCGAACTCACTCCAGAAATTTGTGAAGAACTGCGTGGTCTTGAACATGTTATTCAGATCCAAGTAGCGGAACACGAATAGTGACCACTCTTCTACCTTTCCCGGGATTAGTAGTTAAATCAGAATGGGCTGATCAAGTAACTACAGGCCCTTACGATGCTTACACCCCTGAACAACGCACCTCTATTTCTGAAGAGAACCCATACAGTTTCCTTAATGTCACAAAATCTCGAGAAGATTTGCCAGAAGAATTAAGAGAAGATGTTGGTTCTTTATTAGATAGTTGTTCAGAAGCTATGCAACGACTGTATGACGCTGATGTTTATAACTCTCACGATGAAGTTTCTTTATTTCTTTACCGGTTGGAAATCAATGATCATGTTCAAACTGGGGTGATGGGCCTTTTGCCAGTAACAAACGACGATGATAAGAAGATTTTGAGACATGAATTATTTCGACCAAATCGGGCAGAACTCATGGCGCACCACCTCGTTAGAGTTGGTGCTTCTTCAAGCCCTGTTTCTCTGACTTATCGTTCTGATGCTTCTCTTGAAGAGGAAATCTCGCGACTTTGCGAAGCAGAACCAGAATTGGTTTCTGAGAGCGAAGGCATTCTTCAGACCGTATGGGCTGTAGCGAGAGAGGACGCGAAGAGATTGTCATCATTATTTGAAGAAAAAATATTCTATGTGACCGATGGTCATCATCGGTTGGCTGCTGCTTCTGAAGCACTGAAAGTTTTTGGCGATGCTGGCGGTCCACTTAAGCACATACAAGCTGTTCTTTTCCCCGACTCTGAAATGCTAGTTCTTCCATTTCATCGTCGAGTACAGGATCGACAAGAACGTTCATTTGAAGAAATTCTTAGTGAGTTGAAAAAAATAGCTCCGCTTACTCAGCAAAGTGATGTTGAGCAAGCCCGGCCACAACCAGGTCAAGTGGGAATATACATAGAAGGTTCTTGGTACACCATGGAATTGCCGGCGGCGGCTGGAGCCCGAGTCGTAGATGCACTGGACGTATCGCGATTGCAAAATGGCATATTAGATCCAGTATTCGATATTAAAGATCCAGGAAGTGACCCAATAATAAGTTATGTTCCGGAACCTGTAGGCATCAAAGCTCTTGAGTCTCAATGCGATAGTTCAAACGCCGTAGGTTTCATTCTGCACCCAACTTCGATTGACGAACTAATGGCTGTAGCTGATGCCGGAGAACGTATGCCTCCAAAGTCTTCTTATTTTGAACCAAAACCTCGATCCGGAGTTTTTGTTCGACGCCTTAACAGAGAATCTGGTTGGATTACCCCAGTTACATCATGAGTTCCGGAGTTCAAAACGCTTTAATTCAATACCCCATAGATGGGTCTAGGCACTGGCTATCTTTTGAAAATCCAGTTTTTACTATTGTTGCTGAAAATTTAAGAGACGTGCCGCAAGCAATTTGCGATGCTCAAACTGCTGCCGAAGATGGCTACTGGGTAGTAGGAATGATTTCTTATGATGCTGGGCCTGCATTTGACGACGCAATTCGTTCTTCGCGAATTAGAAGAGTTCCTCTTGTTTCATTTGGGGCGTTTACTTCTCCGAATATCTCATCTGCTCCCAAAGAAAGTGGCGGCTACGACGTTGGCCCCTGGGTGCCGAATCGCTCTCATTCTGCCTATTTAACTACTATCCGCACGATCCGACAGTTAATAGCAGCCGGGGAGACTTATCAGGTAAATCATACAATTCGTTTACGATCAGATTTTTCTGGCGACCCACGCGGTTTGTTTGGAGATTTGATTCGCGCACAGCAACCCAATCATGCTGCATTTCTTGACCTTGGAGATCGAGCGGTATGTTCATCTTCACCAGAACTATTTTTTTCACGAAACAAAAATCAATTTACTTGTCGCCCAATGAAAGGAACTATTGGCCGTCACCCTGATCCTGTTTGGGATGAATTAGCTTCTTCACATCTCAGTAGGTCAGAAAAAGACTTAGCTGAAAATACGATGATTGTGGATATGGTCCGCAACGACCTAAGTCGAATAGCTGAGCCTGGTTCAGTAAAAGTTCCATTCCTTCACACAGTTGAGTCTTACCCAACGGTTCATACTCTTACTTCAACTGTGACCGCAGAATCAACAGCAAAATTTCCGGAAATACTTAAAGCTCTATTTCCTGCTGCTTCGATAACTGGTGCGCCGAAAGTGCGTACTACAGAAATTATTGAGGCGTTAGAAGGAGATGGGCGTGGAATATATACCGGTTCTATCGGGGCTCTAGCTCCTGATGGGACTATGGAATTCAATATTGCCATTCGAACTATCTGGATTGATAAAGAACGTGGGCGAGCTGAGTACGGTGTTGGAGGAGGAATCGTTTGGGATTCTGATCCAAATGAAGAGTGGCGTGAAGTTGAACAAAAAAGCCGTGTTCTAGATAGAGCAAAATCAAGTTTCTTTCTTCTTGAGACGATGCGGTGGGAACCAGGAAAAGGTATCCACCTTCAGCATCTGCACGTAGATCGCTTAGCCGATTCAGCTAATCATTTTGGGTTTGATTTGGACAGGACAAGCGTTTTAACCGCTCTTCTAGAAATCCGAGGTAACGAACCCAAAAGGGTGAGACTCTTAGTTTCCCCCAGTGGCTCTATTGAAGTGCAAGTTCTTGATCTCCCTCCATCAGTTTCGGGGCATTGGGAAGTACCAATAGATGCTGTTCCGGTACAGAGTGAGAACGAGTTTTTATTTCATAAAACCACTAATCGCGACGTTTATGAGCAAGCTAGAGCCCGCTTCCCTGACTCTCCCGATGTGCTTCTCTGGAATGAGCGTGGAGAAATTACTGAGACGACAACAGGGAATCTAGTCGTAGAAATTGGATCTGAACTCTATACACCTCCTGTGACCTGTGGTTTGCTTCCCGGAACATTTAGAAGAAACTTACTTGAACAAAGAAAAATCACTGAGAAAGTTATTCATCGTTCTGATATGAATGAAGTCTCATCTATGTGGATGATTAATTCTTTGCGCGGCTGGGTTCCGTTACGCATTAATGAGAAAATTGCTCCAGTTGCTTTAACTCAAGAATTAAAGCAGATACAAGAGTCTTAGTGTTAAGACTTTCGGCGCCTGACTTCTTCTAGAACCGCAGGTATAACTTGGTGTAGGTCTCCAATAACTGCATACCCGGCTTTCGCCACCATGTTGGCTTCCGGGTCGGTGTTTATTGCAAGGATATTTTTTGCAGCCATTGCCCCAACCCAATGCTGGATTGCCCCTGAAATTCCATTTGCTATATAGATCTGTGGGGCGATACGAGTACCAGTTTGTCCTACTTGATCCGAATGTGGGCGCCAACCATTATTTGTAACTGCCCGCGAGCAGCCAACTACCCCATTTAATTCTGCTGCCAATTCTTCTAACGGAGCGAAAGCTTCGGCGGAACCGACACCACGTCCACCTCCAACTACTACTGGAGAGGTTGACAAAGTTATTCCTTGAGTTAAGACAACTCTGTCTGCAACCATTGTGTGTGTTATAGATTCTTCGAGTTCCGGGGTAAAGATTTCTTTTTGTCCAGAAGCGGGAGAACTTGACTCCTCGGCTTCTATCCCGTGGTGGGCGACTGTAAACAACTTCACTTTGTCTGTATTTAACTCGCTGTCTTCAAGAAGAGAGCCGCCCCACTGCACTCGTGTCATGATCCAAGAAGAAGAATTATTTGTATTAGTAGTTACACAATTTGCTACAAATGGAAGGTCTAGAGTGGCTGCTAGGTGAGCTAAAACTTCATTGCCACGATCTGTGCCGCTCGCTAGAACTGCTGCCGGATTGGTCGCATTTACTAATTGATTTAAGGACTCTCCCCATGCGGCCGGCCCATAATCGGAAAGTGATTCATGCTCCACTAAATGAATAGTTTCGGCGCCATATGTTGGAAGTGTTTCTGAAGCGTTGTCTGCACCCTGACCAATAAGGACGCTATGGCAAACTACTCCAAGGTCAGATGCAAGTTGTCTACCAAAGGTAAGGGCCTCTAAAGAAGCTTCAGCAAGTGTGCCTCGATCATGGTCGCAAAGAACTAATACTGACATTAAAGAACTCCTAGTTCTTGAAGGAGGTCAACAACTGCGGGAGCGGCTTCTGGTCCGTTTCCTAAAATAACTGTTTCAGAAACTTTCTCTTCTGGGCGATGTAGTCGTATTCGTGTTTGCCCTCCTTCTTCTGCAGTTGGTTCATTTATCTCAATTTCAGCTTTCTTTGAAGCTAGGCGTCCCTTCATAGTTGGATAACGGGGTAAGTTAATCCCCTCTTTAACGCCTAAGACGGCAGGTGTAGGTATTGCATACACTTCAAAGCCACCGTCAATTTCTCGACGAGCCGTGACTTTGTTCTCAGCGATTTCTATTCCTTTTATCCCGTTAACCATGGGACGATCTAAGGCATGAGCTACTCGAACCCCTACTTGAAACCCTCCTGAGTCTGCTGATTCGTTTCCGAATAAAACAAGATCAAATGGCTCAGCATTTTCTTCTAGATTTTCGATTGCTTTTACGAGAGCATTTGCGGTTCTCTGTGGATCCCAATCGACTTCAGTAACGGGAAGCAAAACAAAATGATGGGCACCAACACTTGCTGCATAACGCAACTGTTCTTCTGCTTCTGCAGGACCCAGAGTTAAAACTGTTACTTCACCGCCGTGTTCCTCGACTATTTGAACTGCCTCTTCTAGAGCGCATTCTTCATGGGGGCTTGTAGTAAATCCAAGATGGGCTGCATCTACGTCTTGTTCGTCGTCAGTTATGTTGATGCGCGCCCCTGGTGCCGGCACCCGTTTTACGCAAACTAGGAGACGCATAATTAATTCCCTTAAGACTTAAGACGTGAGTCTTCCGGATCGAAGACCGATCCTGTTGAACCAACTTTTACTGGGTAAAGCTCATTCATGTACATGACTTGAAGATCTGTGTCTGGGACCGCTAGTTCTGTTGGTAAGTAAGCCATTAATAGGTGCTTGCCGACAGAAGGACCATATCCTGCTGATGTCACTCGGCTTGCTCGGCCATGTGAATCTACGATTCGTTCTCCATCCATATTTAGGATGGGTTCATTCCCGCCTTGTGGGTATCGAAGACGTCCTTGACTGTCTGCTAAGTCTTCGACTGTAAGTGTGCACATTGAGACTTCTGGGGCTCCTTGCTCTCGCGCTGCTAGGTACGCTTCTTTTCCTATAAAGTTCGCTGCCTTTACTTTGGGTCGAGCTAATCCGGCTTCTAGAGGATTGTATTCACTTTCAAGTTCTGCTCCCATGAGTCGGTAACCTTTTTCAATCCGACCAGAAGTGCCGTAAACTCCGCCACCTGTTGCCCGAATTCCTAGATCGGCACCGGCTTTCATTAAGGCATCCCAAAGCGCTGGTCCATTATCCCAGTCGGTGTAGATCTCCCAACCGGTATCACCTACGTATGAAATACGGAATATGCGGCAAGGCAAGCCAGCAATATCTACTTCTGTAATTGAACCGTAGGAGGATCCTTCTTGACTGAGGTCATGATCTGTTAATTGGCTTAAGGTTTCTGGTGCGTTCGGGCCCCATAGGCCTAGAGTCGTAATTTTGTGAGTCAAGTTTGTGAATTTAACTGATCCATCTGTTGGCATGTGTCTATTTACCCAGAAGGAGTCACGGCCTCCATCAAATACCCCAGTGACTATTGCAACTTTGTCTTCTGCTAAGCGCATCATCGTTAAGTCAGAATGAAAGCCTCCATCTGGAGTTAACCATGGAGTGTAAATTGATCGACCTACTGGAACATCGATTTTATTTACAGCAAGGTAATCGGCGTATTCGACGGCACCCTCACCTTCTAGTGTGTAAATCTGGAAAGCGCTAAGGTCCACTAAGCCACAATTCTCACGGAGATTTAAGTGTTCGCCGATTGTAATTGGGCTCCACCAGCGGTTGTCCCATTCCACTTCTCTTTCTTTGAGATCGTAGCGGTCTACGAGATCAGCGTTTGCCCCGTACCATTGTGGTCGTTCCCAAGTTCTAGCCTGAAAGAACATGGCATCGAGTTCTTCTTGACGTGAGAAGTATGGTCCGACTTCAATGTTTCTCCGTCCAGCCCATTGTTCGCTTGGATGAACTATTCCGTACGTTTTTATGAAACTTTCGTCTGCGCGAGACCAAATATGTTCTTCAGAACGTTCACCGTCATAAAAACGTGCAATATCTGCGCCGTGAGCATCGATGACTCGTGGATAACCGTATGTCATCCATTCAGCTACAACTTGAGCCATCCCAGGTCCTTCTTTTACCCAAACAGCAGCAGCAGACCAAAGATTTCTAACTTCTGGTGTTTCTCCTAAGCAAGGCATGCCGTCAGGAGTAAGAGAAAGAAGTCCATTGATTGCGTATTTGATTTCTGCGTCACCGAGCATGTCCATTAACTCGATCGCTGTTTCCATTTGATCGTCAAAATCATCTGGGGTGAAGGGCATTTCTGTAGGTGATAGCGCTGCTTCTTCGTTTGACGGGATGGTGTCTGGGTGATGGATTATGGCACGATGCCCGTAAGACCCGACTTCCATTGAACCGGCTGATTGTCGCTCGTAACAGAAAGTATCCATGTCGCGAACAATTGGGTAACCAATCTCATTATTTGTTTCTGCCAAAATATCTAAAGGCCCAACATCTGCCATTTGGTGCACTACTGGGGCAAGAGGAATATACGCTCCGGCCATATTTGCTAAGCGATTTGACCAGACTCCGCAAGCGATGACCACATATTCTGCTTCGACTCTTCCCTTATCTGTTACGACAGCTTTTACGGAAGTGACTCCGTTTTCTTCTGAAGTTTCGATGTCTAATACTTCAGTGTTTGCGAAAACTTGACATCCGGCTTTCTCTATTGCTTCTTTCCGCATGACGGTTCCGGTTTCAAGGGAGTCAACCACTGAAACAGTTGGGCAGTAAAAGCCACCGAGAATAACTTCCTCATTTATGAATGGAACGTGTTCTTTTACCTCTGCTGGAGAAAGGAGATGGGCCTCAATGCCCCAAGCTGTAGCGGAAGTCATTCGACGATTTAGTTCTTCCATGCGCTCTTCTGTCCTTGCTACCTCAATTCCCCCAGAGTCAACTGACAGCTCTAGATCCCGGTACTGATTAGCGCTTTGCTCTCCAAGTAAAGCCATTTCTTTGTTGTGGTCAACTGGGAAAATGAAATTGGATGCATGGCCTGTTGATCCGCCAGGATTGGGAAGTGGGCCTTTGTCGAGAAGAACAATGTCTTCCCATCCGAGCCGAGCTAAATGTCCAACTAGGCAATTACCAACTATGCCTGCTCCAATAACTACAACTTTGGCTTGGGTAGGAAACTCACTCATTTATTTCTCCTATTCGAGTGGAGTCAATTCTTTAGATCAGAACGAGAAAAGTACGTTCTGACCACGAGTTTGGAGCCTATCAGTCCATGAGTGAGTCACCCATACGAAGAGAAGATGTTTTCAATTTCTGCAAGCTAACAGAGTTAGCCCGTAACAATAAGAGAGAGAGAAATGGCTGTTCCTGTTAATCCGATCCATTGCCAAACTCGTAGTTGCTCTTTTCGAAAGAAATAACCACATACGACCGTAACCGCTGCGTATTGAGTGCCTATGGCTGCGACTGGGGCTAAGTCACCGTGTTGGAGCCCGTAAAGAAAGGCAAGAGCTCCAATACTGGCGAAAAGTGCGCCAAGCAAAGAAATTCCAACCGCATCTTTTTTAGGAAATACCTTGCGTCCTTGATGCAAACTAAATCCCGCAAAAATGAGAAATCCGACTAAGCGCTGAGATACCGCAGACCAGAACCCGCTCTCCGCACTAATTTGATCAAGTGTTACAAATAAAAATCCGTACCCAAGTCCTGCTATGACGCTAAATCCAATACCTCTTTTTAAATTCCCAGTAAACAGTGGGTTAAATGAAATGAGTAGAACGGAAATAACTCCGATCCCTATCCCGAATAAAATTTGGTTTGATGGCACTTGACCGAAAATTAAATCAAACCCAACTGGGACGACTACAGCTAAGACTGCTGCTGGAGGTCCAACTACTCCAGCACTTGCTGCTTGGTAACCGAGGTAAAGCGTTCCAATAGCGGTTACTGCGATCAGCCCACTTAAAGCGCCGACTATAAGATCTCCGGCTCGCCATTCTCCCCCAAACCATAGAACTGCGAGTAAGGCAAAAATAAAATTTCCTAAGAAAAAGATTCCTAGTGCTTGTGAAATGAAGCTCCGGTCTGCGGATCCTCGGGTTACGTGATCTCCAACCCCCACACCTAACGCTGCGATCACTCCATAGATTGCTGACATAAAGACCTGTGTTTCCTGGGCCTACTGTGTGTGGCCTAATGTTTCCGAAATGGCAGATGCTGTCTGCATAACTCGATTGGCGATTACGTCTTCCATGGATTCGGCTGGAAAGCGGAAAGAGGGGCCATGACTATGCAGTGTTCCAACTACTGCTCCTGCGTGGTTGAATATTGGAGCTGCAACTGAATTTATTCCTTCAGAAAATTCTTCAAAAAGCCATACGTGGCCCTTTTCTCTTGCCTCAACAATACGGTGACGGATTTCTGAAGGTGAGATAACAGTTTTTGGTGTAAAACGATCTAATGGATGGCGAAGAAAAGCTTCAACAGCTTCTTCAGGCCAATGAGCCAAGAAAATAATTCCTGATGGAACGATATGCATGGGCAGACTGGTTCCTGTCCAGTCACGGATTTGTATTGGATGAGGAGAGTCAATTTCTCCAATGTAATGAACGTCATAGCCTGCTGGAATTCCGAGTCCAGCTGCTTCGCCGAGTACCTCTACAAGCCCTCTTAAGTGAGGTTGTGCTGCGGTAAGTAATCTTTGCGTTGGATTTACACTAGAAGCCATTGTCACTATTGAAGGTCCTATACGGTAAACAGACTTTCCTCCTTCGCGTTCAACTGCCTCCGTCTTTTCAAGTGAATAAAGAAGTCGAGCTACCGTACTTGTGGGCAACCCGGTGGTGCGTGATAATTCACTGATTCCTGCGGAGTTTTTAGAAAGTTCGTGAAGTATCCCGAAGGCACGTTCAATGCTTTGAACAATCTTCATGTGAGACTCCTAGCTTTTCGCTACCAAAACTCTATTTCCCACTATACGGGAAGTCAACTAGAGATGTTGGACTGCTTAATTCGTATTCAGTAGAGTTTTCAACTAGAAGGCTTTCCCACTTTATGGGACGGTTTGAGTTAAAACCTTGAAGTAGGTAAGAATAGATTTACGTTTGAGATATTTAAGTCTCACTCTTAATAGGGGGTCAGAAAATGACTGAAGAGCTACCAGAAGAAGAAATAATTCTCGCTGACCTTTCTGACGAAGACCTAGTGGTCCAAATGCATGATGATCTATATGACGGGCTAGGGGAAGAAATTGTTGAAGGTACCAACATTCTGCTTGAGCGTGGATGGGACCCTTCAGCTGTTCTCAACGATGCTCTCGTAGAAGGCATGAGAATCGTAGGTATTGATTTTCGTGACGGAATTTTGTTTGTTCCGGAGGTTCTCCTTTCTGCTAACGCAATGAAAGCGGGAATGGAGATTCTGCGACCTTTGCTTGCCGAAACTGGGGCTGAGCCTATAGGCAAAATTGTGATCGGCACCGTCAAAGGAGACATCCACGATATTGGCAAGAACCTTGTTGGAATGATGCTTGAAGGCGCCGGCTTTGAAGTTATTGACTTGGGCATCAATACCGATGTTGAGGAATTTTTGGGAGCACTTGACGAACACAAACCAGATCTCTTAGGGATGTCGGCTCTTCTTACAACCACGATGCCCTATATGAAAGTAGTTATTGACACTCTTATTGAGAAAAGCCTTCGAGAGGAATACATGGTCATCGTTGGAGGCGCCCCCCTCAATGAAGAATTCGGAGAAGCTATTGGCGCAGATGCCTACTGCCGCGATGCTGCAGTAGCTGCCGAAACTGCTAAACGTCTAGTTACTGAACGACGCGCTGCAGAAGCGTAAACCAACCTTTGAATGGTTTCAGGAACAATGTCAAAGTCTGATACCAAATCAAGAAAAACCCTTATAGTGGCCTGTGGCGCGCTATCTAGAGAGCTTCTTGAATTAAAGAAAATCAACAGCCTTGACTCCATAGATATTGAATGTCTTCCCGCCTCTTACCACAACACCCCTGATCTGATTCCTGATGCGGTAAGAGAGAAAGTAACCCAATCTAAAGATGACTACGACAATATTTATGTAGGTTACGCAGACTGCGGCACTGGCGGCCTTTTAGACAAAGTTTGCGAAGAATTAGAAGTTGAACGTCTCCCTGGAGCACATTGTTACGAATTCTTTGCTGGCAGTGAACAGTTTTCAGAGATTCAAGATTCTGAAATTGGAACTTTTTACCTTACAGACTTTCTAACCAGACACTTTGACCGTTTAGTCATCCAAGCTCTTTGGCTTGATAAGCATCCTGAACTTCTTTCTGATTACTTTGGTTCCTACACTCGTCTTGTTTATCTCGCTCAAACGGATGATCCAGAAATTGAACGCAAAGCCCAAGAAGCCGCACAACGCTTAGGCCTTACTTTTAAGGTCGTTAAGACAGGATATGGAGAATTAGGCTCGAACATCGTAAGACTTGGTACCCCTTCGGAACAGCAACTGACAGAAATTTCCTAATATGGCTTCTTCACTTATAACAATCTATTGGCGGGATATCCCGGCTCAAGTTACCGCACAAAGTGGCCGCACAAGAGAAAAAGCTTTACTAGATCCAAGGTTCCAATTAGCCATTGATCAGGCAGCTATGGTTGCTGGGTTATCAACAACAGATGATTATGTCAGGCAGTGGAGAAGAGAGTCTCAAGAATGTGGAGCTGACCTTGCCGCAGTTGTAGCTGAAGAAGTTAAAAAAATTGAAGCGTCCTACCCGCCTGAACGCGTAAAAAATCTCGTACGATCCGGAGGCGTGGAATCGTCTGAAGACGAATAGCCCTTAGGAGAGATCTATGACCGACACTTTATTGAGTTCAGCAACCAAGGAACTGACGATTGGCTTTGGACGTCCCTTTGTGATGATTGGTGAACGCATAAATCCAACTGGAAGAAAGCTCTTGGCTGAAGAAATGAAGAATGATGATTTCAGCCGTGTTGAAGCTGACGCCATCGCTCAAGTAGCCGCAGGAGCACAAATGCTCGACGTAAATGCGGGAATTCCTTTAGCTGATGAACCGGCGTTACTTGCTAAAGCTATTCAATTAGTGCAAGCAGTTACTGATGTTCCTCTATCAATCGACTCTTCAATTATTGAAGCGTTAGAAGCAGGACTCTCTGTCTACCAAGGTAAGGCTCTTGTCAATTCTGTTACTGGCGAAGAAGAGGTAATGGAGCGAGTACTCCCACTTGTTGCAAAACACGGCGCAGCAGTCGTCGCTATTTCAAATGACGACACAGGAATTTCTGAAGACCCTGATGTCCGATTTGGGGTCGCGAAACGCATAGTCCAACGAGCTTCTGATCATGGAATTCCTCCTGAAGACGTTGTTGTAGATCCATTAGTTATGCCTATTGGAGCGATGGGGACAGCTGGGCAACAAGTATTTGCCTTAGTTCGTCGATTAAGGGAAGAACTTAAGGTCAATACCACTTGCGGGGCATCAAATATAAGTTTTGGTTTACCGAACCGTCATGCTGTTACCGGCACTTTTATCGCTATGGCAATCAGCCATGGAATGACTTCTGCCATAATGAACCCACTGCATGCAGACGTTAAAACTGCCATTCAAGCTGCAGATGTGCTTATTGGCGCAGACACAGACTGTGCAGAATGGATTAAAGATAATCGTGATCCTTCTTCTCCTACTCGCGAACGACGTGGTGGCCGCCGTCGGCCAAGCAACTAGACCGTGACCTTTTGTGAACGCTCTGTTCCATGAGTGAAGAGAACCTTGTCTTCTTTACCCCTTCAGGTCTGAGAGGGAAGTTTGCTGACGGAACAACGGTGCTTGATGCCGCTAGGCACCTCGGCGTCGATCTTGACTCTGTTTGCGGAGGCCGAGGGATCTGCGGTAGATGTCAGGTCCAACCTATGTTCGGAGAATTTGCGAAACATGGAATTTCCTCTCAAGAGATTGGCCTTTCTCCGCAAGGAAGTAAAGAAACTTCCTACAAAGGGAGGCGGGCTTTAGAAGAGGGCAGTCGGTTAGGCTGTGCAGCAACAATTCATGGTGATGTGGTAGTGGATATTCCTGAAGAAAGTCAGGTTCATCGCCAGGTTGTAAGAAAAGAAATAGACCTCGGTGAAGTTGTTCTAGATCCTGTTCTGAAATTATTTTTTATAGAACTAGAAACAGGTGCACCCTCAAAGTTGAAGGAAGAAGCACTTGATGCCCTTGAGGTTCAGTGGGGGTTTACAGACTTACTATTTGAAGTTGACGAAGCTGCTTTAAATAATGACTCTCAAGCGGATTTAAAAACCGTAACAGTCGGTATTAGAGATAAACAGAAAATTGTTGCCATATGGCCTGGGCTTCAAGAACGAGTTCTCGGAGTAGGTGTTGACGTGGGATCCACGACTATTGCCGGACACCTTTGCGACCTAACCACTGGGGCTGTTCTTGCTACTGCCGGAATAATGAACCCGCAAATTCGCTTTGGTGAAGATTTAATGAGTCGAGTTTCATACGCAATGATGAATCCTGGTGGGGAAATTGAGATGACTAAAGCTGTTCGTGAGGCTTTGAACGGCTTAATTGAAGAATTGTGTAGGGAAACTGAAGCAAAGAAAGAGGAGATTCTCGAAATTACTCTTGTTGGTAACCCGGTAATGCACCACTTATTTCTTGGCCTTGATCCAATACCGTTGGGTCAAGCTCCTTTTACTCTTGGATTGAAAGATGCAGCTAATTTCACTGCAGATGAGTTAGAACTTTCATGTCATTCCGCTACTCGCGTACATGTACTTCCTTGTATCGCTGGACATGTCGGCGCAGATACGGCAGCGGTGATTCTCGCTACGCAATTGCATGAATACGGTGAAGACGAAGTAATTGCCATTGTTGATGTTGGCACTAATGCTGAAATTGTTCTTTCTGGAAAGAACCGTGTTCTGGCTGCATCTAGTCCTACCGGTCCAGCTTTTGAAGGAGCCCAAATTAGTTCAGGTCAACGAGCAACACCGGGAGCGATTGAGCGAGTCAGGATTGATCCTGCAACTGGCGAGCCGCGCTTCAAGGTGCTCGGAGTTGATATGTGGTCAGATGAGCCCGGCTTCGATGAAGCGGTTTCTTCAACTGGGGTGACCGGTATTTGTGGGTCAGGGATCATCGAAGTCATAGCCGAAATGTATTTATCAAGAATTATTAGTACTGATGGAATCATCGGAGGTACAGAGTCATTGTCTACACCGAGGCTAAGGCCTAATGAGAGAACCGTTCAGTATCTTCTCTACGAATCTGACGAAGAGAACTCTTCAATCTTTGTCACTCAGAATGATGTCCGTGCAATTCAGCTCGCAAAAGCAGCTTTGTATGCGGGTATACGACTACTCATGGACCACCTTGCTATTGAAAAAGTTGACTACATCAATCTTGCTGGTGCGTTTGGAAGCCACATTGACACCATTCACGCCACTGTGTTGGGGCTAATCCCTGATTGTGATCAAGATCGTGTGAAAGCGGTTGGGAATGCTGCTGGAACTGGTGCTGTAATTGCTCTTCTTTCTGGTCAAGCGCGTACAGAGATTCAAGAGCTCGTAAATCAGATAGAGAAAGTGGAGACTGCTACTGAGCCTGACTTCCAAATGCACTTTGTTGAAGCTATGGCAATACCTCATCTTTCATCTGAGTATCCAGAATTGTCAAAAGTGGTTACATTGCCAGAGAGAGATAAAAACTCTTCTGAAAATAGGGGTGCAAGAAGGCGACGAAGTCGTAGCGCCGCTGAAAGGGGAAAAAATGAGTGATACTCCTAGACGTAGATCAGGAGGTCGTGCCGCGCGTCAAACAATTCGCAAGAATGCAGCGGAAGAAACCCGTCCTTATTTGACTCGAGCTTTAGAACCCTTAGAAGTCGTCTCTGAAGAAGGACTCTCAGCTATTGAGCATAATGCTGACACTATTTTGGAAGAGATTGGAATCAACTTCAGTGACTACCCTTCAGCATTGTCTCTATTAGAGAAAGCTGGTGCTCAAATTGATGGAGAAAGAGTTCGTTTTCCAAGGGGGATGTGTCGAGAGATTGTTACTAATTCTGCTCCGTCGACTTATACCCATCATGCTAGGAATCCAAGCAGAACCGTAGAAATAGGTGGGAACTCAATGGTTTTTGTTCCCGCTTATGGACCTCCTTTTGTTAGAGATCTTGATAATGGTCGGAGATACGCGACGATTGAAGACTTTAACAATTTTGTCAAGCTTGCTTACATGAGTCCGCATATGCATTTATCTGGAGGCACAGTTTGTGAACCTGTTGACGTACCTGTTTCGCATCGTCATCTGGATATGGTTTACGCCCATCTTCGTTATGGAGATAAGCCTTTTATGGGTTCGGTAACTGCTGCTGAAAGAGCTCAAGATTCAATTGATATGGCCAAACTTGTTTTCGGTGACGAATTTGTTCAAGAGAACACCGTTATGACAAGTCTTATTAACGCCAACTCGCCAATGTCTTGGGACGCCACAATGCTTGGTGCAGCTGAAACCTATGCCAGAAGCATGCAAGCAACCATGATTAGTCCATTTATTCTTGCCGGGGCTATGGCTCCTGTGACTGTTGCCGGAGTAGCTGCGCAAACTTTGGCTGAAGCTCTCGCAGGCATGACTTTCGTTCAATTAGTAAAGCCAGGAGCACCCGTTATTTTTGGTTCGTTTGCATCTTCTATGTCTATGCAAACCGGTGCACCTACATTTGGAACACCTGAACCTGCTTTAGTTCTTTATACCGTTGCGGCTTTGGCGCGACGCTTAGGAGTTCCATTTAGGTCAGGAGGAAATCTATGCGCATCGAAGATACCAGATGCGCAAGCCGCTTCTGAAAGTATGGCTACGATGATCCCTACAGTAACTGCTGGAGCAAACTTTATACTCCACTCAGCCGGATGGCTTGAAGGCGGTTTAGCTATGGGCTACGAAAAGTTCATAATTGATGCTGACCAATGTGGCCTTTTAGCCAAATTTATTTCTGGGGTAGATCTTTCAGAAAATGGACAGGCAATGGACGCCATACGTGAAACAGGACCTGGCCAACATTTTCTGGGCGCTGCACATACTTATAGCAATTTTGAAACTGCTTTTGCTCGATCAGAAATCGCAAACAACGACAGTTTCGAACAATGGGAAGAGGACGGAGCGTTGGACACAGTACAGCGAGCAAACAAAGTCTGGAAAGAAATGCTAGCTAACTATGAAGCCCCTGAAATTGATCCCGAAACTGATCAGAAACTTCTAGATTTCATTTCAAAACGTAAACAAGAAATACCGGACGCCTTCGAATAAACTTATTTCCCACAATACGGGAAGTCCATCCCGCATAGTAGTAAACTCTTTGTAGTTGGAAATAAACTGCATCTGACTTAAAAACATGCATCTTTAGAGAAGTAGGAGATGGAACTGTGTCGTTCCCTTCTGATTTAGAAATAGCTCGATCTGCAAAACTTCGACCGCTAAGCGAGGTTGCTTCTGACGCTGGAATTTCTAGCGAGCACCTTGAGCTCTATGGAGAAGGCGCAGCAAAAATAAAACTTGAAGCGATCGAAGCTATGAGTAACCGGGACAAGGCCCGGTACGTGGTTGTATCAGCTATCACTCCAACTCCGCTTGGAGAAGGCAAAACCACCACTGTTGTCGGTTTAGGTCAAGGGTTCAGCCATATCGGTAAAAAGGCGACGATCGCAATACGTCAACCATCAATGGGTCCTACTTTTGGAATAAAAGGTGGAGCCGCAGGAGGCGGCTACAGCCAAGTGGTACCAATGGAGTTGCTCAATCTTCATTTAACTGGTGACATGCATGCAGTTACTGCAGCTCACAACATGTGCTCTGCGATGTTAGATGCGCATTTATTTCATGGGAATAAATCCAACTTAGATCTGAACAACATTACTTGGAGAAGAGTGCTTGACATCAACGAACGTGCGCTTCGAAATGTGATTGTTGGCTTGGGTGGACGGCTTGACGGAGTCCCTCGAGAAACTGGATTCGACATCACTGCTGCTTCTGAGGTCATGGCTGCTCTCGCTCTCTGCACCTCTCTAAAGGATCTCCGAGAGAGAATGGGACGAATAGTTGTAGGTTACGACAAATCAGGGGGCCCAGTTACTGCAGAAGATCTTGAGGTGGCTGGAGCCATGACAGTCATCTTGCGTGAGGCTATAAAACCAAACCTAATGCAAACCCTTGAAGGCACCCCAGCGCTCGTTCATTGTGGACCATTTGGGAATATCGCTACGGGAAACTCTTCTATCGTTGCCGACCAAATAGGCATCCACACCGGAGACTTCCTTCTAACCGAAGCAGGGTTCGGAGCAGACATGGGAGCTGAGCGTTTTTTCAACATTAAATGCCGCTATTCAGGTCTAAGCCCAGATGCCGCCGTACTTGTCGCAACTGTGCGTGGCCTTAAAGCGCACTCTGGAAACCATAAAATTGTTGCCGGAAAACCCTTGCCAGAAGAAATCCTTAAAGAAAATCCTGACGAAGTTCATGAAGGTGGAGCCAACCTAAGGAAACAACTTGAGAATATGCAGATCCACGGTGTCTCCCCAGTCGTAGCAATAAATGTTTTTCCTGGAGACCATGATGGAGACATAAAAGCCATCGAAGAAATTGCCGAAGAATACGGTGCACGAGTGGCAACAACGACTCACTTTGCCGAGGGAGGGAAAGGAGCCGCTGTACTTGCAGAGGCAATAACTGAGGCAGCAGAAGAACCGTCTGAATTCAAAGTGCTCTACCCCGACGAAATGCCATTAAGGGACAAAGTTCAAATAATCGCCCAAAAAATTTACGGCGCCGATGGAGTGAGTTTCTCAACCCAAGCAAATAAACAGATTGATACCTACGAAGCAAATGGGTTTGGCGACCTCCCGGTCTGCATCGCCAAGACTCACCTGTCAATTAGTTCCGACTCTTCACTTAAAGGAGCGCCAACTGGCTGGACGCTTCCAGTTAGAGAAGTTCGAGCTTCAGTTGGAGCGGGTTTTGTTTACCCAATTTGTGGAGATATGAGAACAATGCCGGGCTTAGGCGCAAAACCAGCAGCAGCTTCTATCGATATTGATGAATCTGGTGAAATAGTTGGACTTAGTTAAGGTTTAGCAATGTTTGAAAATAACCGTCCCGATAAAAAAATCCAGCAGCAACTACTGGAAGGGATGACTTATGAGTTGATCCCACTCAAGAACGTTCATGATCAAGCAAAATTTCTTCCACAAAATTCGACAATGTCGGTTACCTGTTCACCAGCAAAAACCATTGATGACACACTTGATCTTTGTGAAAGCTTCTCAGCCGATGGACACATAACTATCCCGCATTTTGCTGCTCGTATGGTTGAAAGCGAAGAGCATGTTGACTCGATTATCGATCGTGTACATAAGCTGGGTATCCGAAAAATCTTTGTGATCGGAGGAGACGCTGATCAAAGAGGTCCGTTTTACGATGCTCCGAGTTTTCTTCAAGCACTAGTTGCCAGAAAACCAGATATTGACACAATAGGCATAGGTTCTTATCCAGATGGACATGCCGACATTCCAAATAGTTCTCTCGATCAAGCCCTATTTGAAAAGCAAGAAATTATCCTTGGGGCTGGATACGAGGGGTACATCGCTACCCAAATGTGCTTTGATGCAAAAAAAATCGCTGAATGGTTACGCGAAATAAGAAAAGCAGGCATTTCACTTCCTTGCCATTTAGGTGTACCCGGAGCCGTTGATACTAAAAGATTGCTAACGATTTCTTTACGTTTAGGCATCGGACACTCAACAAGATTTCTTAAGAAGAACCGTGCAACTGCTTTGCGCCTCCTTTCACCAGGGAAATACGATCCAAATAAGTTACTGTCCCCGCTTTCTAGAAATGCTTCAGATCTTGGGATAACTGGAGTTCATTGCTTTACTTTCAATTCAGTAGACACAACTGAAGAATGGCGTCAAAAAGCCATAAAGAAACTTTCTTCTTAAACTCCGCTTAGTCCTGATATCGCATCTAGTTATACGCTGGAAATATGACGAATCCAGATACTGCTCCAACTTGGAATCCGTTTGACAAAGATTTCGCAATTAACCCTTACCCTACTTATGCACGCTTACGTAAAGAAGATCCTCTACACCGAACTGCTAATGATCTTCTATTAGTTTCTCGATATGACGACGCGTTTCAGGTTCTCCGCGACCCCACTACTTCAATGCAGGGGCGGCGTAACCGAAATGCAGAGGCTCCTGAACATATGAGAGTCTTGGTGGAAAGAACCGAAGGCCGTGGACCTTCTCTTTTAGGCCTTGATCCACCAGACCACACTCGCTTGAGAGGACTGGTCCAACGTACATTCACTCCAAGGGCTATCTCTCGCATGCGCGAGCAAACCACGACCATTGTTGATGAGTTACTTGATGAACTTGTTGAAATTCAAGAAATAGACCTTATAAGTCAGTACGCATTTGTTATACCGTTTGCAGTTATTCATCAAATGCTTGGCTTGCCTGATACTGAAATGACAATGGTAAGAGAATGGTCTCAAGCTCTCAGCAAAACTCTTGAACCTTTCTTAACTCCAGAAGAGGTAGACGAGGCAATCTCAGGTGGAGTTTACATGGACGAATATCTTGGTGAAGCGATTGCCCACAAGCGAAGACACCCTAAGGATGACCTCCTTACCGCACTTATTGAAGCAGAGGAAGAGGAAGACAGGCTTTCTGAAGATGAGTTGCGTTCAATGACTGGCCTTCTTTTTATCGCTGGGCATGAAACAACGGTCAACCTGATCGGAAACGGAACTCATGCTTTGCTTAACAACCCAGATCAGCTTCAAATAATCAGAGAAGATGAGTCTGTTGATGGAACCATGGTTGACGAACTTCTCCGTTACGACAGCCCGGTGCAAAATTCAGGACGAACATTAACCCAAGACACAATCATTGGTGGAGTTGAAATTGCTGCTGGGGAAACGATACTCACCTCGCTAGGTAGCGCAAATCATGATGAAATCTTCTGGGGCCCTACTGCCAGCGAATTAGACGTACGACGAAAAGATGCCTCAAGACATCTCTCTTTTGGAAATGGTATTCACCACTGCCTTGGGGCGGCTCTAGCCAGAATGGAAGGAGAAATCGCTGTCGCTAATTTAGTGCGACGGTTCCCAGATCTCGATTTCAATGGTGAACCAACTTACAACGGTCGAGTCATTCTCCGTGGACGTGAAACGTTTCCTGTTACCTTAGGCTCGCCTGTTTAAGTTCTTCTCGAGAAGGACAGGCAATTCTTGAAAAAAGTGCCCCGGTAAAAAAAGTACATGCCATAAATATCCAGGCGTATTGGAATGATTCAAGTTGTCCTTTGCTCGCAGTTGCTGACGCAATAGTTACCGCTATCGACACTCCTGCCGCAAAACCTATTGATGAACCTGTTCGAAGTGTGGCACTAGCAGTTGCGAATCGATGTTCAGGGACAAGTCTCAAACCCATGGAACTAAATGTTGCGAACGAACAAGCTACCGCGATACCTAGTAGAAGGTGAGCAGGCAGCACTGAGGTCAAATAACTACTTTCTTCTCCCACAGTTAGTAAAAGCCACACAATGCTGGAAGTTCCTGAAAGCCCCCCAATAACCACAAGTGTTCTATGTCCTACCCTGTCGGCAATTGATCCTACGGGCCCACCTAAAATTGCTGCCAAAGAAGGTCCAGCGACCACACCAAATCCTGCGGCTAAAGCTGACCATCCCCAAAGATCTTGAAGGAGAAGAGTATTAAATAAAACAGTTGCGATAAATGCTGTTGAGAAAAGTGTTTGGCCTACCGCCGCGGACCAAAACGGTCGTAAGCGAAATAAATTTAGGTCGAGAAGCGGATAAGGATGCGCTGAGGACCGATAGATCAGCACTCCTAACAATAAAACACCTGTAATGGAAATTAGTATTGTCGTCAGCGAGGCATACCCCCACTCTGACCCCTGAACTACACCTAATAGAATCAGCGCTATTCCAAGCGTTCCTGCAGGCACACCGATGAGATCAAATCGCTGTTCAGCATTCGGGTCTTTGGTTTCTTTTACAAACCTTGGAGTAAGTATGAAGATAACTAGACCAACGGGAACGTTAACAAAGAAGATCCATCGCCAGTTGAGTAGATCAAGCAGAATAGCTCCCATTGTCGGTCCGACCGCCGCTCCGAGGGCTGCTGATGCGCCCCATATTCCTATTACTGTCGAATGACGAGAAGGAGGAAATTCGGGCAGAACCATTGAAAGTGACGCGGGACTTAAGATTGAGGATCCAATCCCTTGCAGAATCCTTGCAGTAATTAGAAGTCCCGGAGTGGGGGCAATCCCGGAGAAGAATGACCCAAGCATAAAAACTGCTACACCAATTAAGAAAAACTTTCTTCGTCCTCTTTGATCAGCTAAACGGCCAGAAATGAGTAAGAACGCTCCTAACGAGACTGAGTAACCAGACAAAACCCATGAAAGTCCTGTAGCAGAAGCTCCTAAGTCTCTTTTTATTGAAGGGAATGCAACGTTAACTATGGAAACGTCGATAACCGTTAAGAGGGAAGCGAGTGTTGCAACACTCAAAGCTAACCAAGCACGCCGGTCCACTTTTTCGAGAACTGAAGAATCTTCTTCGAAAGAATTTTGGGACATTCCGAACAGGTTAGGCGCAAAAAACCTTGTTTGGTTAGATGAGGTTACCGGCGATAAATGAAACGCCCGGTTGATTCTGGCCATCCCGGCCAAACTCGATGCTTAAAAAATTGGTAAGAGGGGCCAACTCCAAAAGTGAAAATAAGAGTTCCTAATCCATAGGATCCGCCAAGTAAAACTCCACCTACGAATACAACTGATTCAATCAACGTCCTTGCTTTTCCGATTCCTATTCCGCGTTCAATTAATGTGGTCATCAACCCATCTCTTGGTCCGACTCCTAACCCTGCGCCAAGATAAAGCATCGAGCCGAATCCGACCACAATTGGAGAAGCGATTGCCATGAGTAACCGGATACCGAATAATTCAGGTGTTTCTGCAAACCCCATAATGAGATTCACCACTAAGCCAATAATTATTACATTTGATATTGTCGCTGGGCCTAAGGGCTGACGGAAAAATACTAGGAGAACTAGCAATAACGCCCCTACGACTTGGATCATCGTTCCAGGTGAGCGATCTAAACGATTAGCTAAGCCATCGTGTAATACATCCCAAGGGCCTACTCCTAGATCTGCCAAAAATAGCAAAGCGAGCCCGCATCCAAAAAATACGAGCCAGCTCACCATCGCTGCTGCCCTATTCATAGTTCTTCCTTGGGATAAAAACTATAAATGAAGCGGGCAACACCACATGAACTATAGGGCGGTCAGTTAAAAACTGACCGCCCTATTAGTAAAAATGACTATTCGCCACCTTCATTTAAGGTCACAGTGGCTCTTGTCCAGTCACTACCTGTAGTGCTAATACCCTTTGAGTCAAGAATATCGTTTGCAGCTTCTGCGTATTCATTGGTATACGCATCTTCTGCTGGCACTGCTTCAAGGTCGCCATAGTTAGTAACTACGTCAATGGTTTGTGCCCATTGATCAGCATCAATCATGCCGACCCCATCTGGAGATGGCCAGATCAATGCATTAATTTCATTCATCTGCCAAGTCTGATGTGAAGTTCCGAGCGCTGAACCATTATTCAACACATGCTCAACGCATTCATCTGAATGGTCTCTACAGTGTGCCCAACCTTCAAGAGAGGCCGCTACGAAACGAGTAGTTATGTCTTGATACGCTTCATCGCTTGCTAAACGGTCACCATCGGCCCAGATAGCATCTTGAAGCATCGCTGTTCCTTCGTCATTCCAGTTGATAACTGTCATGTCATCGGCTGTGTAGAGCTCACCGGTTGCTGGATTAATTGCTTCCAAAACCTGTGCATACTCGTTGTAAATCATGGCCTGGACAGCATCCATCTCGCCTTCAAGTAAGCCCAACATGTCAAATCCTTGTTGCACTAAATTGAAATCTGTAGCTGGATCAAGGCCTGCTTGTCGAGCTCCGGCTAGAAGTTCGAACTCGTTACCCCATCCCCAGTTACCAACAGTTTTACCTGCCATATCAGCTGGTGAGTTAATGCCAGAATCGGCCCAAGAGACTTGAAGCGTCCCTGAGCGCTGGAATACTTGACCTACATTCACTAAGTTCATACCCTGCTCATTTGAGACTAGGACTTTAGGAACCCAGGAAACAGCAAAGTCAGCTGCTCCTGACGCAAGTTGTTGCTGAGGCACGATATCTACGCCACCTTCCATGATGGTTACATCAAGACAGTAGTTGTCATAGATTCCCCCATCTTCAGCGGCGTAATAGCCAGCAAACTGAGCCTGAGCAAACCATTGCAATTGCAATGTCACGCTGTCAACAGAATCACAATCCCCTGTACCAACTGAGGCTTCATCATCTGAACCGCAACTGGTCATGAACAGTGTTACTGCTGTCAACAATGCGAATGCCCGCATCATTTTCTTCAGTTTCATTGTTTCTCCTTATTTTTTTGTTGTTTCTTCAAGTTGTACCGCCGATTTCCACGGAGTACTTACCCTCTCTATGAGAAGTGCACCTACAAATAGTGATAGTCCAAATGCAGAGGCAACTGCAATAGCAGCCCATGCAACGTCATATCTAGCAAGTCCTGCATTTGATGTTATTACATAGCCGACTCGATCCTGAGGTCCGCCGAAATACTCTGCGACAATGGCGGCGATGACCGATAAGGGGGCTACTACACGAAGAGCGTTTGCGAAAAACGGTAAAGCATTTGGAATACGGACTTCTTTTAATATTGTCCAATCCCCTGCTGCGTATGACCGCATGAGTTCAATCTCATTCACGTGTACTTCGGTAAGTCCTTTTGCGGTGTTTATAAATACTGGGAAAAACACCACTGTTGCTACTACTAATTGGTTGCTGACAGAACCTGTTACTCCGAACCAAGCGTTGAATATTGGAGCTAACGCAACGATTGGTGTGGCATTAACTGCCACGGCAAGTGGAGTAAGCCCCTCATTTAAGAATCTAAATAAAGTTGCGAAAAAGGCAAAAGTTACTCCAGCCACTATGCCAATTGCCAGACCTCCCAAAGCCATTTTCCCAGTTTCCCAACTGGCATGACGAAGTATCTCCCAATTATTTTGTAACTCTGTCCAAATGGAGGAGGGTTTTGGCAACAGGAACTCTTGTATTTCAAAAAGAACGACCGCTCCTTCCCAAAGTGCAAGAATGCCAATCCCTATAACCAGAGGAGGCCAAATAATAGATACTCGGCTTTTGAGTTTGACTATATTCACTCTTGTTCCTCAACGGCTCGAAGGGCTTCTCGGATTTCAGTAGCAGCAGCAAAAAAGTTTGAGTCTTGCCGAGTACTTTCTGATCTCTTGCCTAAATCAACATCAATAACTGAGTGCACCTGTCCTGGCCGAGGAGAAAGCACAACTACACGGTTTGAAAGAAAGGCGGATTCGGGTATTGAGTGAGTTACGAAAACCACAGTTGTGCCAGTTTCTTCCCAGATTCTCAATAATTCAATCTGCATATGTTCTCTTGTCATTTCATCCAAAGCTCCAAATGGTTCATCCATGAGAAGAAGTTTTGGCTTAAATGACAGAGCCCGCGCAATAGAAACTCTCTGCTGCATACCCCCAGAAAGTTGACGCGGATAATAACTGCCGAAATCTGGGAGTTTTACAAGATCCAACATTTCCTGTGACCGGGTTGACCTATCGGCTTTTGACCACCCATGTAGTTCAAGCGGCAACTCAATGTTTGCCGACACGCGACGCCAGTCAAAGAGCCCGGCATGTTGGAACACCATTCCGTAATCTTGATCTACCCGAGCTTGATGAGCAGATTTACCAAATACTTCTACCGAACCTTTTGTTGGTTCAAGAAGATCTCCAATTAGGCGGAGCAACGTTGATTTACCGCAGCCGGAAGGACCAATCAACGAGACAAACTCTCCTTCTTTAATATCAAGGTCAATATTTGATAAAGCTATTACTTCATCTTCTCGTGCCTCATTGAAGACTTTGTCTACGCTATTAATGCTTATTGCGCTTTTTTCATTCATGAAGCAACCTCTCTTGTACGTCGCATAAAGTATCGTTCCGCTAAATTAATCATTCCGAACACCAAAAGACCTAGAAATGCTGCCCCAATAACCGAGGCATACAGCCTCTCGGGGAAAATCGCATATCGAAGTGCATATTCGAGGATCGCTCGCCCCAATCCAGTCTTTCGCCCTATTGATATCTCCCCAACAATTGCTCCAACAATGCTGAGAGAACCAGCAAGTTTTAGCGCTGGAAATAAGAAAGGACGAGCGGCAGGAAGTCGAAGTTTAAACAAAGTTGTCCTCCACGACGCAGCGTACGAATGCATCAACTCAACATGCGCTGAGTCCGGAGACTGTAGTCCACGTAAGCCACTTACTGCCACAGGAAAGAAAGTCAAATAAGTGGATATCAGTGAAATGCTTATGAGGTCAGACAAGCCTTGATTTCGTCCCCAAGTTACCACTACGGGGGCAAGTGCTATTAAGGGAATGGTTTGAGAAACATTTATCCATGGAAGTAGGCCACGTTCAGATACTTTCCAGCGGGACATAAGTATGGCGAGGCTCATGCCTATTGTTAAGCCAAGAATGAAGCCAATTGCTGCCTCTTGGAAAGTAAACCATGCCTTTTTAAGTAGAAATGCATACATGGGCATCGTGCTTCGTCCATCACGAATATCTGCATTGAGTTCGGTAATAACATCCACAAAGTGAGGCATGATTGTGTCGTTTGTTGCTATTGGTAGACCAAAGTTTGTTCCTGGCCAATGGTCATCAGTTTTTTGACCCATCCATTTGTATCCCTCCCAAAGAAGGACAAGGAAAACAATTACGACTGCGACAGTAAGGATTACCCGAATTGCCTTTGCCGTTTTCATTGCTAGTTTTTGTCTTCGCTATCTTGATTGTTGGAGGGCGAAAATCCGCGTTGTCTTTCCATCAAGCTACACCAATCCCAATTTGCGCCTCCCATTGACTCCACATCAGCGAGGAACTGGCTAACAAGTGCTGTTACCGGAAGAGAGATGTTCATCGCTGCTGCTTCCTCTAGGACTAGACCTACATCTTTTCGCATTAGCACTGTTGAAAATCCGTAATCATATTCTCCGGCAAACATTTTTTCAGCGCGATTTTCCATCTGCCATGACGTTGAGGATCCTTGAAGCATTGCTTGGATAACATTGTCTACGTCTAATCCTGCTCTGGTGGCAAAATCTAAACCTTCTGCGAGGGCTTGACATAAACCCACGACGCAAATTTGATTCGTCATTTTTGTTAACTGACCTGCTCCGAGCTCACCCATAAGTCTTACTTGCCCGGAATAAAGGTCAATGATTGGTTCGGCACGTGAGAATGCTTCACTATCACCGCCTGTCATTACAGAAATTGTTCCATTCTCTGCGCCTACTACTCCTCCGGAAACTGGGGCATCTAAAAAATATGCTCCAGCTGCTTGCACTTTGGCTCCTACTTCTCTTGCCGCTTGCGCTGAGGTCGTTGAGTGGTCGATCCAAATTGCATTTTCTGAAATCGCAGGGATTACTTCATCAGCCACCATCAGTAGTTCACGATCCGCTGGAAGAGAAGTCACAATGAAATCAGATTCACTTGTTGCTTCGGTAACTGATCCCACAAATATGCCGTTGTGTTCTGCTGCCCATTGTTGACCGCTTTCCGAATTTACGTCATAGACAACGACTTCATGCTTATCGCTGTGTCGAGCGAGATGAGCAGCCATGTGCCAGCCCATACGCCCTAAGCCAATACAAGCTATCTTCATGCGGGAACACCTGGCTTTCCTCGATCTTCAAGAGTAAATCCGCCAGCTAAACGAGCGTTGGTGCGTCCACCTATTGCCATAGCGAGTATAAGAACCATTTCATCTGGATGAGGGGCGTCAGAAATTCCGACTTCTATTGCGTCGTAATGGCTTCCAACATAAGACCACTCAAGATGCGTTAATGGAACATCAAGTCGAGTTCCGAGGGAACCTATTTTTTTTGTTGAAGGAACGATGGCTTCACCTTTTCCTAAAGCAATTCTCATACCGCCACCACCAGGTATGTGCCACATAGCGCCATGTTCTATCTCACCTGCTGATCCAACAATGGCTCCTTTTCCATAACTGTCGATAATGCTGGTATCCCCGCCAAGGTGGTCAATAAGTTGCTGTCCAAGTTTTTCACCTAATTTTTTTAGTTCGTCGCTAGCTGAACTTAAGTCCTCGACGTATTCACCCACAAATGGGTTATTCACGACTACAGCAATTGCGCCTTTTCTGACTGTTCGTCCTGGCTCTGGTCCAAAGTCATGAAGGGTGTCTTCAATAGAAACACAAATTTTTCTTTGTCTAAACAACAAGGCTTGCCTGCTCTTTCTATTTTGAGATCAGCGACGATCTGTTTTATTTTGAAAAAAACGGAATGATGTCTTGACCATAGGCTTCTAACGTCTCTTCTTGCTGATCGTGCATCAGATATATAGCAAACTGATCTACCCCTAGGGCTTCAAGTTCTTGCAGTTTCTCTATATGTGCTTGTTTATCGCCAAGAATGCAGAATCGGTCAATAACTTCATCGGGTACAAAATCTGTATGTGTGTTACCAGCCCGACCGTGTTCTGAATAGTCATAGCCTTTACGGGCCTCAATGTAATCAGTTAGTGCTTTTGGTACAGCAGCGTTATCGGAGCCGTATCGGTCAACTAAATCAGCAACATGGTTTCCGACCATGCCTCCAAACCAGCGGCACTGGTCTCTTTGATGTTCTATGTTGTCTCCAACATAAGCAGGTGCGACTACGCAAATAGTGATTTGTTCAGGATCGCGACCTGCTTGTTCTGCAGCATCACGAACAGCTTTGATTGTCCATTCTGCTATTTGAGGGTCAGCTAATTGAAGAATGTATCCATCTGCTTTGCGTCCACAAAGCGATAGGGCTTTAGGCCCATATGCAGCCATCCACATGGGCAAAGATCCGCTTTTTCGCCATGGAAAGGTTTGAACTGTTTTGTTGTATTCAACTGTTTCACCCTCTGCTAAACCTTTTATAACTTCCATTGATTCTTCAAGGGTGGAAAGAGTGCAGGGTTTATGTCCTATTACTCGCATTGCCGAGTCACCGCGGCCGATTCCACATACCGTTCGCTCACCGTACATGTCGTTGAGGGTGGCAAATAACGAGGCTATTACTGTCCAATCTCTCGTCCCGGGATTAGTGACCATTGGTCCGACGATCATTTTTTCTGTCGCAGCAAGCATTGCGCTATAGATCACAAATGGTTCTTGCCAAAGAACATGACTATCGAAAGTGTAACCATAGGTAAACCCAAGGGTTTCTGATCTCTGAGTTAAGTCAATAACTCTTTGAGCAGGTGGATCGGTTTGAAGAACAATGCCAAAATCCATTTTACTTTTCCTTACTTTCAGTCGTTTTGTGGGAAACCTAAATTAACACTGCTTGTTGATGGGTCGGGCCAGCGGCTCGTCACAACTTTAGGGCGAGTATAAAAACGTAATCCTTCTGGCCCATACATTGTTGTGTCACCAAATAATGAATCTTTCCATCCTCCAAAAGAGTGGTAACCAACTGGAACAGGGATAGGAACATTTATTCCAACCATGCCTGCATCAGCATCTTGTTGGAACTGGCGTGCTGCCCCTCCATCACGTGTGAAGATAGCTGCTCCGTTTCCGAAACCATTATCTGAAATCATCTTCACGCCTTCAGCGTAAGTATCGACTCGGACTACGGAGAGAACTGGACCGAAAATTTCATCTCGATAGACAGTCATATCTGTAGTGACACCGTCAATAAGGGACGCTCCTAGGAAAAACCCTTCTCCAGTAAATTCTTGTTCGCGTCCATCTACGACTACTGTTGCGCCTTCGGTAGAACCTGTTTCGATGTATCCAGCAACACGATCTCGGTGTTCTTCAGTAATAAGCGGGCCCATTTCAGAATCTGGGTTATCTCCTGGGCCGATATTGAGATCTGGTATACGTTTTTGAATTGCTGCAACGAGATCGTCTGCTACATCGCCTACAGCTACCACAACTGAAATAGCCATACAGCGCTCTCCTGCCGATCCATAAGCAGCAGAGACCGCAGCATCTGCCGCTAAATCAACGTCTGCGTCGGGAAGGACGATCATATGATTTTTTGCTCCACCTAGAGCTTGAACCCGTTTACCGTGTGCTGCTCCAGTGGCATAAACGTATTTAGCAATTGGAGTTGAGCCTACAAAACTGATTGCTTTTACATCAGAGTGTTCTAAAAGCCGATCTACCGCGACTTTGTCTCCGTTTATCAAGTTCACAACCCCTGGAGGAAATCCTGCTTCTTGGGCTAGTTCAACTATGAATCTCGGAGCAGAAGGGTCACGCTCTGAAGGCTTAAGCACGAAAGTGTTTCCACAGGCCACAGCGTTAGGAAACATCCAGAGTGGAACCATTGCGGGAAAATTAAAGGGAGTTATTCCTGCGCAGACTCCGAGTGGTTGTCTTACCGAATACACATCTACTCCGGTGGAAGCATGTTCTGTGTACGTGCCTTTTAAAGCATCAGCAACTCCACAAGCGAATTCGATGTTCTCTAGACCCCGAGCAACTTCGCCTTGAGCATCGCTATTTACTTTTCCGTGTTCTGCTGTTAAGCGACTAGCGATTTCCTCTGCGTTAGCTTCAACTAGATTTCGAAAGTTGTATAGGAGCTTTGTTCGTTGAGCTACTGATACGGTTTGCCAATCTTCAAATGCTTTCTGAGATGATGCAACAGCTTGATCAACTTCTTCAACGGAAGCAAGATCTAGTGTGCCGGTTTGCTCACCTGTCGCTGGGTTATAGACCGCAGAACTATTGCCAGACTTACCGGCAACGGTCTTACCGTCAATTAAATGTGAAATTTGCTGCATGATACTCCTTAATGAGGATTAGTGGAGGTAAGTGGACAAGCCCCGCTTGAGATAATTTCCATCGCCTTTAGCGCCATGGTAACCATTATCGGAAATGATGATTTTTCCTTTTGATATCACTGTGTCAACTTTGCCATCGACTTCAAATCCCTCATAAGCCGAGTAGTCCATATTCATGTGATGTGTGTCAACTGAAATAGTGGTCTTTGCATTTGGGTCATAAAGAACGATGTCAGCGTCTGAACCTGGAGCGATCACACCTTTTTGTGGGTAGAGCCCAAACATACGGGCTGGAGTGGTGGAACAGGTTTCTACCCAACGTTCTAAGGTCAATTCACCCATGACTACACCTTGATATATAAGGTCCATGCGATGTTCCACTCCGCCAATTCCATTTGGTATTGCTCTGAAGTCATCAACACCTAACTCTTTCTGATCTTTCATACAGAAGGGGCAATGATCAGTGGCCACAATCGATAAATCATTTGTGCGAAGACCTTGCCAAAGGTCCTTTTGATGTGTGTGATGTTTTGTACGAAGGGGGGAAGAACACACATATTTGGCGCCTTCAAATCCAGGTGCTCCGAGATGGTCTTCTAAGTTGAGGTAAAGGTATTGCGGGCAAGTCTCAGCGAAGACGTTATGCCCGTCGTTCCTTGCCGCTGCTACTGCTTCAAGTGCTTCACTAGCAGAGAGGTGTACGAAATAAACTGGAGCGCCCGCAACCAATGCCAATTGAATAGCTCTATGAGTTGCTTCCCCTTCTAATAAAGATGGTCGACTGATTCCATGATAAATGGGGTCTGTTTCGCCACGTGCTGCGTGTTGTTCAGCGAGCACATCTATGGCTATCCCATTCTCTGCGTGCATAGATATAAGGGCACCATTATTTGATGCTTTTTGCATGGCTCTTAATATTTGACCGTCATCGCTATAGAAAACACCGGGATATGCCATGAAAAGTTTGAAACTTGTTATTCCTTCTGAAACTAAAGTGTCCATTTCTTTTAGAGCGGCGTCGTCTACTCCTCCTAAAATCATGTGGAAGGCATAATCGACGGCGCATTCGCCTTCTGCTTTTGCGAACCATTCGTCAAGAGAATCTCTTACATTTTCTCCATATCGTTGGACAGCAAAGTCGATTATTGTTGTTGTTCCGCCCCAAGCAGCTGCTCGACTTCCGGTTTCAAAGGTGTCTGACGCGTAAGTTCCGCCAAAGGGAAGTTCCATATGGGTATGAGCATCGATACCTCCGGGAACTACATATTTTCCTTTAGCATCAATTATTTGTTCTGCTCCTGCTTCTGCAGCCATTGCTGCATCGGTGCCAGGTAATAACACTGCGGCAATAGTTTCGCCATCTATTAGCACATCAGCGGCATGTTGCCCTGTAGCACTAACTACTGTTCCGTTCTTTATTAACTTTGTCATAGGTCCCCCCCTATTTGGTTTAAATAATTAATCCAATGCTTCAATACATGCGACCAGAATTTCTGCCGCTTCGTCAACTTCTTCTTCAGTAACTGTCATCGGTGGTGCGATCCGTAATACATTTCCGTAAAGTCCGCCCTTACCTATCAATAGTCCTGCTGCTCGTGCCTGTTCCATGATTTGACCTGCTGCTTCAACATTTGGTTCCAATGTTCCTGGTTGCACAGTTTCGAGTGCTTGCATCAATCCTCGTCCTCGTAACTCTGCAACAGTAGCTGAGGCGTCAACTGCAGGTTGCAGTTGAGACACCAATTTGTCTCCCATACGTTTGGAATTTCCTTGGGTGTCATGGTCGAGCATGTATCGAATGGTTGCTAACGCACCGGCGCTGCTTATTGGGTTACCGCCGAAGGTTGAAATTGAGTTCCCCGGTAGAGAGTCCATCAACTCAGCACTCGCTACTACTCCACCTAGAGCTAAACCGTTCCCTACTCCCTTAGCAAAAGTCAGAATGTCTGGAGTGATTCCATGGGCTTGATATCCCCAGAAATGTTCACCCGTTCTACCCCACCCTGTCTGAACTTCGTCTGAAATGAAGAGCACGCCGCGATTATCTAGTTCTTTTTTCATCGCACCGAAAAATCCGTCAGGAGGTGTCGCAAAACCCCCTACTCCTTGGATTGGTTCTGCGATCATTGCTGCTACATCTCCAGATGTCATCATGTCAAATACTTGGTGCAGATCTGCCACGCAAGCTTCGGTATATGCGTCATCTTCAAATTCACGGAATGGGCTTCGGAGCCGATATCCGCCATGTACATAATTTACGGATAATCCACTGACACTCGTAGGTGACCAGGAACGATGTGAAGTAATCGCAATGGTGGTAAACGAACGACCGTGATAACTGTTTCGAAGTGCCAGGACTTGATTTGATCTTCTATGGGTTGTTGCTAAAAGAAGAGCAGCATCGTTTGCTTCAGTTCCTGAGGTTGTGAAGAATACTTTTGCATCAGGGATTCCAGAAAGATCTGCTATTAATTCAGCTAATTCAATCATTGGCTCTGAAAGATACAGAGTTGATGAATGAAGGGTCTTAGGTACCTGCTTGTTAAGCGCTTCGGTAATCTCAGGAATGTCGTATCCCAAACTTGTTGTAAGTATCCCGCCAAAGAAATCTAGGTATTTATTTCCTTCAACGTCGAAGATATGTCTTCCTTCTCCTCGATCCATTGAGATAGGAGGGTCATAGTATTGAGCCAACCAAGAAGGAAGCACTTTTTGGTGACGTTTAAGTAACTCAGCGTTTGTGGTCATCTTTACTCTCCGATGATTCTTTACTACGGCTGCACTAATGGGTCATATTGATCTGGACGACGATCTCGGTAAAAGGCCCATTGATTTCGAACTTCTTCAACCATGTCAAGATCAAGATCTCTAACAATGAGTTCTTCTTCAGTGTCTGAACAAATTTCACCTACGTACTGACCTCTTGGGTCTACAAAGTACGTGTTTCCATAGAAGTCATTCTCTCCTAGGTCTTCAACTCCTACTCGATTGATTGCTCCGACAAAATACATATTCGCTACTGCGGATGCTGGTTGTTCTATCTGCCAAAGGTACCGAGAAAGCCCTCGACTGGTGGCTGATGGGTTGAAAACCATTTGAGCACCGTTCAAACCAAGGGCTCTCCAGCCCTCGGGGAAGTGCCTGTCGTAGCAAATGTAAACTCCAACTTTGCCTACAGCGGTATCGAAAACTGGGTATCCAAGGTTGCCTGGTCGGAAATAAAACTTTTCCCAAAATCCATTTACTTGCGGTATGTGGGTTTTTCGGTATTTACCTAAATAGGTTCCATCGGCATCGATTACTGCTGCCGTGTTATAGAGAAAGCCTTCTTTTTCTTTCTCATACATTGGAAGCACGAGAACCATGGAATGTTTGGCTGCTAACTCTTGGAACCTTTTTGTTGTTGGGCCGTCAGGTATTGCTTCGGCATAGTCATAAAAAACTGCGTCTTGAACTTGACAGAAGTATGGTCCATAAAAAAGTTCTTGGAAGCACATTACTTTTGCGCCAGCTTCTGCAGCTTCTACTAAGTACTTTTCGTGAAGTTCTATCATGGATTCTTTGTCGCCAGTCCATCCTGTTTGAACCATCGCAGCACGTACTTCGTTAGCCATTGAATTTCTCCTTAACTTTTCTTTTTAAAGGACGATTAGTAAGACTTTGCTTAATATAAGCCTAGTAAAACCCCTTATAAATGAGAATAACCGCCTAAATAAGGATTTGTCGGTTTGTGCGATTCTTAACTTGAATTTATTTCAGTTTGAAAGACGGTCTACTCTATTGAAAGCACTATGAATTCTTTCTCTTCTGATCTTAATGACGGCAATGGCCTCCTGAGCTGGCCTGAGCTCCAGGAATGGATTTTGAGTGCTGATTTGCCTGGTAAGGGAGAAATAAAGAGC